>JAISRX010000104.1 GCA_031273395.1 Bacteroidales bacterium
ATGATTTCCTACCAGACCAGCGGCGAGCCGGGGTACGACGACGCAAGTTTCTTTATCCGCGGTATCACTACCTTCGGCGCAGGCAAGGTAGATCCGCTGATATTGATTGACAATGTGGAAGTAAGATCGTCGGATTTATCGAAGATGCATCCCGACGATATCCAGAGCTTTTCCGTGCTGAAAGACGCTACGGCAACTGCCCTGTACGGTGCAAGAGGCGCAAACGGGGTAATTCTGATCACCACCAAGGAAGGCAAGGAAGGGAAGGCAAAGGTAAGTATCCGTTTGGAAAACTCCTTCTCGCAACCCACTTCCACCATTGAGATGGCAGACGCCGTTACCTACATGCGTCTTGCCAACGAAGCGGCGTACACCCGAAACCCGCTGGCGCCGACCCGCTACGCCAACAGCCAGATTGACGCCACGATGAACCCCGACAGAAATCAGTTCGTCTATCCCGCGGTGGACTGGATAGATATGCTGACCAAAAAGACTGCCATCAACCAGAGAGCCAACCTGAACATCTCCGGCGGCGGAACGGTAGCGCGCTATTACATTGCAGGTTCCTTTTCGCAGGACAACGGCATTCTGAATGTGGACAACCGGAACAATTTCAACAGCAATGTCAATTACAAGAAGTACATGATCCGGTCGAACATCAACATCAACCTGACAAAGTCCACGGAAGCCATTGTCCGTCTGCACGGCAGCTTCGACGACTATACCGGA
Organism: Bacteroidales bacterium; assembly: GCA_031273395.1. Taxonomy (GTDB): domain Bacteria; phylum Bacteroidota; class Bacteroidia; order Bacteroidales; family UBA4181; genus JAIRLS01. The sequence continues at coordinate 730 of JAISRX010000104.1, forward strand.
CCGATTGACGGCGGCAGCGAAATGTACAAAAAGATGCTTCAGGTTAGCCCCGTCCGTTTTCCGGCGTATTTTGATCCGGACGAAAAGTATGAAAAAGCCAAACATATCCTCTTTGGCGGATTTGAAGGCGACCAGTACATGAATCCGTACGCGGAAATGATGAAGGGCTACAGGCAGGAAAGTAAATCCAACATGATGGCGCAAATGGAGTTGAAGCAGGATTTCGGCGGATGGATCAAGGGGCTTACAGGACGCCTGCTGGGCAATACCACCAGAACTTCCGGATTTGACCTCAACAGAAGCTACAAGCCTTTCTATTATCAGGTGTTGCCGGCGGACTACAACCGCTTTACCGATGTATATAAGCTGACCGAATTAAACAGCAGCTCAGGGGAGGAATATGTTGAATACAGTCCCGGATACAAATCGGTGCAGAGTGCCTTTTACGGAGAAGGATCGCTTGCCTACAACGGTACATTCGCCGACAAACATGCCGTCAGCGGGATGCTGGTGGGAATCATGCGCAATTCGCTCACCGCTAATGCCCAATACCTGCACCAGTCGCTGCCGCAGCGAAACCTCGGCCTGTCCGGACGGTTCACATACGGATACGACAGCCGCTATTTTACGGAATTTAATTTCGGGTACAACGGTTCCGAAAAGTTCGACGAAGGACATCGCTGGGGCTTTTTCCCTTCCGTAGGAGTGGGCTGGTCGGTGGACAATGAGGCTTTCTGGAAAGGCAAATTAAAGGAGACCGTTTCCAAACTGAAGTTCCGCGCCACTTACGGTTTGGTGGGAAATGACGACATAGGCTCGCAGCGCTTCTTTTATCTTTCGGATGTAACCATTGACGGGGGCGAAGGGTTTGCTACCGGTTATAACTATAACGGTATCGTACGCAACGGCGTACTCATCAAGAACTATGCCAACCCCGACATAGGCTGGGAAATAGCCCGCAAAACCAACCTTGGGATAGAACTGGGACTGTTCAAGGGAAAGATAGAGATACAGGCGGACTTCTTCCACGAGGATCGCAGCAATATTCTCCAGACGCGGGCAGACATCCCCGCCGAAATGGGCTTGTGGAGTACGCCGCAGGTCAATGTGGGCGAAGCCGCCGGAAAAGGAGTGGATGTTTCCCTGGATTACAACCAGCACATCAATACGGATTTCTGGCTGGTGGGAAGGGCAAATTTCACCTACGCGCGTTCTACCTACAAGTATTATGAGGAACCGGACTATGCGTTCGTCAATATGCCGTGGCGGTCGCAAGTGGGACATGCCGTGTCGCAACAGTGGGGATACGTCGCCGAAAGGCTGTTCATTGACGAGACGGATGTGGCAAGTTCCCCGCGTCAGGAAATCTCCGAGTATCTGCCCGGAGACATTAAATATAAGAACATCTACGACGGAGACAATGTCATCAACGAAGCAGACCGGGTACCTATCGGCTATCCCACCACCCCCGAAATAAACTACGGGTTCGGGATTTCCGCAGGATATAAAAATCTGGATATTTCCGTCTTTTTCCAGGGATCTGCGCGTTCTTCGTTCTGGATTAACGCCGCAGCCATGTCGCCTTTCCGGCAACACACTTCGGGAGGGAAAATTCTGGAGACAGGCTTGCCCAAATTTATTGCCGACGACCACTGGACGGAACTCTCGCAAAACCCGAATGCCGCATGGCCCCGATTGTCCGACCATCTTATTGACAACAACAACGTGCGCAGCACATGGTTTATGAACAACGGTTCGTTTCTGCGTTTCAAGAGCGCGGAAATCGGTTGTTCGCTGCCCGAAAAATGGGTCAACCGGATGAAACTGTCATCCTGCCGTCTGTATCTCAGCGGAACAAATCTCCTGCTGTTCAGCAAATTCAAACTCTGGGATGTGGAAATGGGCGGCAACGGACTCGGCTATCCCCTGCAGAGAGTCTTTAACATAGGTCTTAATCTTTCATTTTAAATATTTTAAATTTTAAAGAATATGAAAACAAATAAAAATAAAAAGAATAAACTGTTTCAAAACAGCATTGGCAGGTATCTGCTGTTCATACCCTGTCTTTTTGCACTGTCCTGCGATTATCTTGATGTGGTTCCCGACAATGTCCCTACCGTTGACCATGCGTTTAGCACACGTAACGCGGCGGAAGGTTTTTTGTACGGCTGTTTCGGCTTCCTTCCCAATTTTGCCGACGCCGGTTCAAATCCGGCAATGCTCGGAGGCGACGAAACATGGTATATCGACCCTGTGGATGGAATGAATCCGCGACTTTGGTACATTGCCAGAGGCGCTCAGGGAACCGGCGATCCCCTTGCCAATTACTGGGCAAGCAAGCAAAACGGAAGCGTACTGAACGGAGGAACAGCCATGTTTACCGCGTTGAGCGACTGCAATATATTTCTGGAAAACATCGACAAGCCTTTTGACTTGGGCGATGAAGAACGTGCGCGGTGGATCGCCGAGGTCAAATTCCTGAAAGCCTTTTATCATTTCTGGCTGTTCCGCATGTACGGACCTATTCCGCTGATCAGGGAAAACCTGCCCCTCAGCTCAAAGGGAGAAGAAGCGCAGCGATACCGCGAACCGGTGGACGAAGTGGTTGATTATATCGTTGAACTGCTGAACGAGGCCGTAGAGGATTTACCGCTGATGATAGAAGACCCGACAAATGAACTGGGACGCCCCACCAAAGCCACCGCCCTGGCGTTGAAAGCCCAGACGCTGACACTGGCGGCAAGCCCCCTGTTCAATGGAGACGAACAGCGTCCTCCGGAATTTTCACTTACGGACAATCGCAACATGCAGCTTTTCCCCCAGACATACAGCGCCCAAAAATGGCAGGAGGCTGCCGTGGCGCTGAAGGAAGCCATCGATGTGGCGCACGAAGCGGGACATCAACTATACAATTTCAGCATGACGAATCCCCTCAACGCTACCGCCCTGAACGAAAAGACCATTCTTGCCATGCAGGTGCGGGGAGCGGCTACCGAACAGTGGAACGAGGAAGTGATCTGGGGAGACTCCTATCATAATACCTTAGCCCTGCAACGCGCCTGTCATCCCGTCTTTTATGCAGAGCAAAACGGCGGCGGTCTGTACAGAACCTTTGCGCCTACCCTGCGGGTGGTAGAGCAGTTTTATACCAAAAACGGCGTGCCGATTGAAGAAGACGACGAATGGACTGGCGTTGATCCGATGGAGATCAAAACCGCCACCGCAGCCGACAAATATCATGTCGGAGAGGGTAGTCGAACCATCCGGCTTCATTTCGACAGGGAAGCCCGCTTTTACGCTTCCATCATGTTCGATGGCGGAAGGCTGTACGGCAACAACAAAATTAACGCCGACAACGACCTGTGGGTAACCAAATTCCAGGCAGGACAACCGGGCGGTGGCGCCAGCCCCATACAGCGCTATTCCTCCACCGGTTACGTCTGCAAGAAATGGCTTCACTTCCGGAGTTCGGTAGTGGATAACAACAATAACTTCACCGCGCACCGTTACCCCTTCCCCGTCATCCGTCTGGCAGACCTCTACCTGATGTATGCCGAAGCCCTGAACGAGGCGGGAGGAGATACGCCCGATCCGGAGGTATATCTCTATGTGGATACGGTCAGAGCACGCAGCGGATTGGAAGGCGTGATCAAAAGCTGGGACGACCATGCCATTGCCGCACTGAAAACCAAACCCTTGAGCAAGGATGGCATGAGAGAGATCATCCGGCGTGAACGGCTGAACGAACTGGCTTTTGAAGGAGCGCGCTTCTGGGACCTGAAACGCTGGAGACTGTCCGAAACATACATGAACCGGCCTGTTAGGGGAATGAATATTGTGGGAGAAACGCCGGAGGAGTTTTATCAGGTGCTCGAACTGTTCCCCCTGACATACAGCAAAAAAGATTATCTGTGGCCCATCAGGCAAAGCATGCTGCTGACCAACAGAAATCTGGTGCAGAACCCGGAATGGAATTGAAAATTTTAAAATTTTAAAGTAAAAATAAGTTAAATATTAATTAAAAATAAGAGTTTATGAAAAAGTTATTTTTTATATGTATGCTGATCCCGTCATTCCTTTGGAACTGTACGGAAGTGAAAGACTGGAGCGACCCGAAGGATGATGTGCCTCCGGGCGCCGTTACCATTGTAGGGGTGGACAACATCAACGGGGGCGCCGTCATCCGCTATGCCCTCCCCGCCGACCCCGACCTGCTGGGCGCAAAAGCCGTATATTCCTTTGCTGAAAGCGAGGAAACGATGGAAGTATTTTCCACCACAGATTCTATTGTACTGGAAGGATATGCCGACACCCTCGAGCATACCGTACTGCTGTACGCTGTGGACAAAAGCGGCAATTTGTCGCAGTCGACTCCCGCAATCATTCATCCGAAGACGCCTCCGGTGGAGATCGTACGCAAAACCTTAACGCTGTACGCCGTTTTCGGCGGAGTGCGTGCGGTCTGGGAAAATCCCCTGAAGAAACCCATAGCCATTTCCCTGTACACCGTCGATTCCATCGGCAACAGGGAACTCTATGAACGCCACTATTCAAGCATCGAACAGGGCGGTTACACTTTCAGGGAATTGCCCGACACGGAACAGTCATTCCAGCTTGAAGTGCGCGACCGCTGGGAGCATTTTGCCGCTCCTCTGGATACGGTACTGACCCCGCTGACCGAAACAGAAATTCTGGGAAAGGTCGATAACGTTCTTGTATGGAAATTGTATGACGAGCCTAATGCCGTATATAGAGGCGATATTCTTAATTCCAACGCCGCTAATACAGCCTCTCGTAATAATCTGGCAATTCTTTGTGATGGAATTACATGGAGTGATGCCTCCGGTGGATACTGGTATTACCGTTACTATCAGGAAAAGTACTATATTCCGAGTTTACCGGCAAGCAACGTATATCTCTATCCGTGTTACTTCACCATTGACATGGGTGTGCCTGCCAAGTACAGCCGGTTTGCATACTGGTCAAGACCTCGCAATCCGGTATATTCCGCATGGGTGTGGTATGAACTTGAACTTTGGGGTACCAACAGCGCTCCGAAAAATTATAGTGAAATCGGCGACGGCAGCCGGGAGGACAATCTGAAATACTGGACGGAGTGGTCAGTAGCAGAGGGTACGGATGCGTGGAAAAACGACTGGAAAAAACTTGCCGACTGCGAAATCATATTCCCGAGCGGAACGCCCAATACCTCGACGGGGGTTACCAGCGCCGAAGATGTTGCATTTGTGCAGGGCGGTTTCCATTTCGACGTCGATCCCGACATGACAGGCAAACCGTTCCGTTACCTGCGGTTTGTACTTAAAAAGCAGAATATCCCCGAACCTTACATCCAGTGGTGCGAACTGTCGTTCTGGGGTTCCTATGCAGAGTAACGCCTTTGGCTAAAAGGCATGACAATGACGAAGGTGTCCGGAAATGTCGGACACTTTCGTTAATTGTAGCCTGTACGCAACAGACAAATATAAATTTTGTATTTTTGTACATGAAAAATAAAGCAATTTTGACGGATCATAAAAGGAAGTATTTCCTGCTTGTTTTTGCGGGCGTCATACTGGGATGCTCCCCGGTGGCAGCCGGCAGGATCGTTTATCCGTGGCGTGCCTGTCCCGCCGTGGTATTAACGGGACAGCACATGGAAATTTTGTATGACAGCATGCACGACCTGCCTGTTGATTCGGTCATACTGGAAGGTCCCTTCAACAGGGTAGCGTTATTTATCGATACTGTTTCGACGGGAAAATTTGAATATGATCCGATGACACATTCCGCAACCAACAGCAGGATAAAGGTAAAAATCCCCGAAAATACTCCGGAAGAATTATACGACCTGATGGTAAAAAGCGCAGGCGAAACCGGTCTGTCCGAAAAATCGGTAAACGTATTGAAGGCATACCGCAATCCGCACTGTTTTATTCATATATCCGACCCGCACATATCCCGACAGTGGGTTGGAACGGCGGATAATGGCTATGCCAAGGAACTGGAACTGCTCGACAGGTTCATTGAGGTGGCAAATATTATCCATCCCGATTACGTTATCGTAACGGGTGATCTGATACACGATTACACCCGCATGAATGCCGACTCCATCGGTTGGGGCGGGACAGTGATTTCCGGATCGGAACAGCATCCGCTTGCCGAAGAAAAATACAAAAACTATTTTGAAGGCACTCATGGGTTCTCCGGCATTTACGGACTGAATGCGCCGGTATTTTCGCTGCCCGGCAATCACGATTTCTACGGCTTGGAAAAGGATGACCACCACGGCAAGGTGGCTCAGTGGAATCAACTGATGGGAAAAAGGGTCTATGGCTTTTCCTATGCGGATACGCGGATAATTGTCGCCGACGATTATTTGGGCGATCCCGTGACGGATATTCCCGACAAAGCGCCCATGTCCGGTCTTCAGGGCGCTGTACTGGAACATTTTTTTGACGTCTTCGGACACGGAAAAGTGCGTATCATGGCGCAGCACAGACCGGACAGGATAGATACCGCCTTCATCAACAGGCATCATATCAATATCCTGCTGAACGGACACAGCCATACGCCCAGGCAGAGTTATGTCGGAACAACGCCAACACTGAGCATCAGACCCGGAACAGTGTGCAGAAGCGGCGAAATTGCTCAATGGACAAAAACATTGGGTTTTTTCCGCATTTTCCGTGTGGACGGGGATACTTTCCACCATTCCCCGCCGCTCAGGTTTTGCGAAAATCCGACGGCTCCCTGCAACGAACTGATCATGAACCTTACGCTGGTCTTTACAAACGCAAATACCGGACAATCGACGGAGAATGAAGCCGTGATAACCAACAACTTTGCGGTTGATTTGCCTGCCTGCCGCGTGCGTTTTGTCATGGCAAGGGGGAAATACAGGGTTTTCGGAGGAACAGTACGTCAGGTCATGGAAACGGAGCGCTGTTCGGTGATCGATGTAGATATGGATGTAAATGCCCGCAGCGTGCAACGGGTAAGGATCACGCAATAAATCTCGTATAAAATTAAATTCAATCATCATGAAAAAGTTATTGGGAATTATTTCGATTTTGAGCTTCACCGGATGCCTGTGGGCGGTATCATATCTGGCGTCGTGCGGGGACAAGTTACCGGTGGCAGTGCAGGACAGCACAGAAGAAACGGACACGGATTCGACCACGGACACAGCTTCGGATTTGGGACAGGCTGTTGCAAAAGAAAAGTTTCATCTTTATCTTTTGATCGGTCAGTCAAACATGGCTGGACGCGGTACAGTCGAGCCGCAGGACACTGTGGGGAATCCGCGTATCCTGAAATTGAACCGCAACGGCGAATGGGAGATCGCCAGGGAACCGCTGCACTTTGACAAACCCGTAGCAGGAGTGGGACCCGGACTGGCTTTTGCCCGCGACATGCTTCCCGAAAACAGCGAGGTGCTTATCGGACTGATACCCTGTGCCGCAGGAGGATCGGGTATTACCGTATGGAAACCCGGCGCATACTGGGAGCAAACCAACTCGTATCCGTATGACGACGCCCTGAAAAGAACACATCGCGCGTTGGAAGACGGTACGTTGAAGGGAATACTGTGGCATCAGGGAGAAGCTGACCAGTCGCCACAGAAAACGGCAGCCTACAGGGAGAGGCTGATCGCTCTGGTTGCCGCATTACGCAAGGAATTTAACACTTCCGATGTTCCTTTTCTTGCGGGTGAACTGCCACATTTTCGGGAGAACAGGGACGCGTTCAATAAAATCCTCCATGACGCAAAACAGGATATTCCGTTTTATGATGTGGTGTCGGCGGAAGGTCTCACACCACGCGCAGACATGGTACACATTGACGCCGTTTCTCAGCGAACGTTTGGAAAACGGTATGCTCAAAAAATGAAAGCCCTGCAGAAAAGCGCCGAACAGAAAATGTTCATGAAAGGAACCGGCATGCGTCTCTTTTATCGACCCACCGGCACGGACGTCAAAGAAACAATGACTTCCTGTCCGTCCATATCCTGTTCATTGCCTGACATCGAAAGCGGTTCGGGCGTTACCCAATTTATCAAATAAACGACTGCCATGACGCGACGTACATTTTTAATTGCTTTCCTCGCAGGCTGGATCAGCCTCTTCTCACTGCTTAACGGATGTAAAAAAGAAACGGCAGTTCCGGAGAAAAAACCGGACGGTGTCGATGATGATGACGACGGGAACCTTGTCACGGGGGTATCCATTCCCGGGAACATTAGCGTTGAAGCCGGCGAAAGCCTTACCTTCACCGGTACGGGTTTTTTGCAGGGCGACGCGATAAAAATAACGCTGACGCTGGACGGTCCGCAAATCCATTCATGCCCGGTGACAGCCGTTACCGCAAACTCCGCCACCTTCACCGTTCCGGATATGCTCTCCGGACGGTACTATTTCCATCTGGTGCGCGGGGAGAAAACAGCATGGCTCGGCGCTTCCAACATCACCGTTACGAAAGACAGCCTCCATCTGTCGGGAACAGTAACCGGCACGGAAGGCAACCCCATACAGGGAGTGGTGATCAGCGACGGATTTTCGTGCGTGCAGACGGATGCGCAGGGAAAATGGAGGATACTGAAACGGAGCGGCGTCAAATTTGTCTTTTATTCCGTACCCGAAACGCATGAAGTAAACGTGGCGTCCGAAGGCGTAAATGCAGCCATGTTTTATACCCCGGTCACCCCTGCTTCGCAGGTATATGATTTCACCCTGAAGCCGCTGGCGCAGCCGGAAAACAGCTTTACCCTGCTGGCTATCGGCGATCCGCAGGTTGCCTCGTCGTCGGAAGTAACGCGGTTTACCAATGAAACCATGGAAGACCTGAAAACGCTGGTCAACGCTTCCAACAAACCGTGCTACGGACTGGTGATGGGCGATATGGTTCACGATCAGCCGACACTGTTCGCACAGATGAAAAACGTTACGGGTTCTTCCAAAATGATTTACTTCACCACCATCGGCAACCACGACAAAACGGGAGGCAGCGCCACCGCCCCCAGCAATGCCGACCTCTACTGCGCCGTTTACGGACCGCTGGACTATTCCTTCAACCGCGGAAACATCCACTTCGTGTGTCTGGACAATGTGATTTACAGCAACAGTAGCACATACGCGGGCGGGTTTGAAGACCGGCAGATAGAATGGCTCAAACAGGACTTGAGTTTTGTGCCGAAAACGAAAATGGTGATCGTGTATTATCATATCCCCATCCGCAACGACTCAGGCATCAAAAACAGGGCTGCCCTGCTGAATGCCCTGAAGGATTTCGACAAGGTGCACCTGATGTGCGGACATACGCACTATAATGAAAATTTCATGATCACTTCGCCCAAATCCGTTCACGAACACATCCATGCCGCCGCCTGCGGCTCGTGGTGGAAGTCGGTGATCAACGGCGACGGAACGCCCAACGGATACGCGGTGTACGATGTGGAAGGCGCCACCCTGAAAGACTGGCATTACAAATCCGTCCGCTATAACAGGGATTTCCAGATACGCCTGCACTGGGGCGATACGCAGTTCGGCGGATCATACGGGAAATTCTCTTATAATAAAGGACACAATATTATTGCCAACATCTGGAACGCCGATCCGGACTGGACAGTCGAAGCATTTGAAGACGGCATACCGGCAGGTAACCCGACAAAACTTTCCACGCTGATCGACGCTTTTGCCGTGGGCTACCATGTCGGCATACTTGATCGCATTCCGGAAAATTACGGTGGAACGGGAAGCGGAAACAACAAGCACGCTTACCTGCACACCCTTAAAAATGCGTCTGCCACGACTATCGAAATACGCGCTACCGACCGTTTCGGAAGGGTGTACTCACAAACGGAGATCATTGATGACTTGAAAACCGCAGGAAGTTATTCATCATGAGTGCAATATGTTTGTATATGCCGTTGCTGTGCGTCCCTGCGGAAAACGCAGTGCGTTTTACCCGGAAACGCAGTGCGTTTTATATGGAAACGCAGTGCGTTCGATGCAAAACCACAGTGTGTTTTATATGGAAACGGGTCTAATGGACAAAATTACGCCTGAAAAATAGCCCTTTGTTTCAAGTGGACAAAATTGCGCCTGAATTTTTCACACGCTATAATTTTATTCATTTTTATTTTCTACTTTTGTAAAGTCAAATAAAAACGGAAACAGGCTCTACTGGGGAGCCACCTGTCAGGGATACATTTGATGTTCGACGAAAAAATCAAAAGAAAGGATTATCATTTAGGTAATCCTTTTGACATTTTCAGAGAACTTTATACCTTGAAAAACCCATCTATAAACTTCATTTTACGCGCTTTAGACAAGCCGTTGTGATTTCTGAGTTTGTTCTTCAGGTCAGAAAAACAGCCATCCAAAGCGTTTGTGGTATTGGGTATCATTAGTTCGGGGTAATCTTGGCTTAATGGTCAAAACGGAGGATGAAAACCGGTCAAAGCGGTCATCAGGATGGGACGAAAACGCACGGCGGTGGCTTCCAGTAAGGCTTCTTTCAGTTCCATTCCCTCCGCTTTCATCTGGTTGGTGAAGTCAACCACGAGAATGGCGTTCTTTGCTACCAAACCAATGAGCGCAAGCAATCCCAGCATGGTAAAGAGATGGAGGGTTTCGAGCGTCAGCCCCATCGCCGGAAACCCACCGATGATGGCGAGCGGTATGGAAAACGGCACGACAAAAGGATAGACGTAGCTGTTGTAAAGCAAGACCATTATCAGGTAAACCGGCAGCAGAGAGATGGTGATAGCCATCCCTATCGAGCCGAAAGTATCGTTCTTGTAGAGACGTCTCTACTGCGGCAAACTGTTTGAGTTTCACTGTCTGTCCCGAAGCGTTGAGGAGGGAGAATAACGATGCTGTC
>JAISRX010000116.1 GCA_031273395.1 Bacteroidales bacterium
CTAAAAACAGCTTATCACCTTGGTCAAGAATTTAAGCAATGGTATGACTTGAGGAACATTTCCATCCCCGGCATATACATTGAGCGAAACTTGCATAACTGGTATTATAAAGTAGAAGACACAAAAATCAATGAATTTCAATCAGTTGTAAAAATGATAGAAAAGCACGAAACTGAAATTGTAAACTTCTTCTCTATGGGACACACTAATGCAAAAGCGGAACGATTAAACGGGAAAATACAGCGATTTGTCTCCAACAACTATGGAATGCGTGATAAGGATTTTGCCCTGTACAGAATCGCAGGATATTTTTCATAGCACCGGAAAAAAAGATTTAACCCGAAATTTCAATATATTTGCATTTCGTGATACTATTTACTACTTTTGCGGCGAAATAACGGGTCACTCATTGCAGCGATGCTATGAGGGACGCCCACATTAATACGATCCAATGGTCACATTTGAAGATTTATCTGTTTCCCCTCTCATCCTTAAGGCATTGTACGAACAGGGGTTTGAATATCCGATGCCTGTACAGGAAAAAGTTATCCCCCTGTTGCTTGAAAGCGAAACGGATATAGTTGCCCTGGCACAGACGGGAACAGGGAAAACAGCCGCTTTCGGTATTCCGGTAATCCAGAAAACCGACATCAGCAAAAAAATTCCGCAGTCGTTGATTCTGGCGCCCACGCGCGAACTGTGCGTGCAGATAGCCGACGACTTGCAGGATTATTCCAAGTATATTGACAAGTTGCGCATCCTCGCCGTGTATGGAGGATCGAGTATAGAACAGCAAATCAACGCCCTGACCAAAGGCGTGCACATCATTGTGGCAACGCCGGGCAGGCTGTGCGATTTGATCCACCGCAGGAAGGTGCATCTGGATCAGGTGAGCAGGGTTATTCTCGACGAAGCCGACGAGATGCTCAACATGGGATTTGTCGACAGTATCAACGAGATACTGGCGCAGGTGCCCGTCCGGCGCAGCACGCTGCTCTTTTCGGCAACCATGCCGGCAGAAGTGGCGAAAATCGCGCAAAAGTACATGAACGGACCCGTTGAGGTGACCATCGGCAAAAAGAACGCCGGCGCAGAACACGTCAAGCACATCTGCTACACGGTGCATGCCCGCGACAAGTACCAGACCCTGAAACGCATTGCCGATTACCACCCCAACATCTACGGCATTGTGTTCTGCCGCACGCGGAAAGAAACACAGGAGATAGCCGACAGCCTCATAAAGGACGGCTACAATGCCGACGCGCTGCACGGCGACCTCTCTCAGGCGCAGCGCGACTATGTGATGCAGAAATTCCGCAACAGGAACCTGCAGCTGCTGATAGCCACCGACGTGGCTGCCCGCGGGCTGGACGTGGATAACCTAACCCACGTGATCAACTACAACCTGCCCGACGACGCCGAAGTATATACCCACCGCAGCGGACGCACCGGAAGAGCCGGAAAACCCGGTATTTCCATCGCCATTGTCAATCTGAAGGAAAAACACCTGATCCGGCGCATCGAACACCTGATTCACAAGAATTTTGAAATGGCAAACGTCCCCACGGGACGCAACATCTGCGAAAAACAACTCTTTCACCTGATCGACAAGGTAGAAAAAGTAGAGGTAGATCATGCACAGATTGAGTCGTACCTGCCGTCTATCTACCGCAAGCTGGAGTGGATCGACAAGCAGGAACTCATCCAGCGGTTCGTTTCGCTTGAATTTAACCGTTTCCTGAACTACTATCGAGACGCGGCGGACATCACCAGCGAAACGGAATTTGAAAAGAAAAAGCAGGAACGGACAACAAGAACCTCCGAAAAGGGATTTACCCGATTGTATATCAATGTGGGACGGAAAGACAGGTTAGCGCCGCAACATCTGATTGAAATGATCAATGAAATGTTTCCCGACGCCCATATCCCCATCGGGCGGATTGATATTTTCGACGTCTGTTCCCATTTTGAAGTGCCTTCCCAATGCGCAGGGCAAGTGATCAGCGCACTGCAACAGATGGAATACCGCGATCGCCCGCTGCACCTGAACATTGTCAACAATGATGCCGGCGACCTCTCCCCAAAAACAGACCATCAGAACAAAACAAAAAGCAAGGGGAAGAAAAGGGACAAGCGAAAAATAAAATCTTTTTTGTAGTTTTGCACATCGGTTAAAAAATTGTTTCATTTAATATATGTATCATCATGAGTGTAAAGTATGAAATCCGTCATGCCGCGCATCCGGGAGATGCCGCGCGCTACGACACCCAAAGGCTGAGGAAAGAGCATCTGGTGGAAAATGTATTCGTGAAAGACGAAATTAACGTGGCGTATTCCCTGTACGACCGGTACATCGTTGGGGGGGCGTTTCCCGTGTCGAAACCGCTCTGTCTGGAAACCATCGAGCCGCTGAAAGCGCCCAATTTTCTGCATCGCAGGGAAATGGGCGTGATCAATACAGGCGATACGGGCAAAATACAGGTGGGCATTCACGAGTATCTCATCGGTCACAAGGAAGCCCTGTACATAGGCAGCGGCGACCACGAGGTAACCTTTGCCGCTGTCGACGGGAAGCGTCCTCCGAAATTCTATATCAATTCCGCGCCTGCCCATAAATCGTTTCCCACGCGCAAGATCACCCTCAAGGACGCCATAGTGCTGGAAGCCGGCGCGGCAGAAACCTCCAACGCCCGCAGAATTAACCGCTTACTGGTGCGCGAAGTGCTGGAAACCTGTCAATTGCAGATGGGAATGACCGAACTGCAACCCGGCAGCGTGTGGAACACCATGCCCGCACATACGCATCTGCGCCGAATGGAAGCCTATTTCTACTTTGAAGTTCCCGACGGACAAGCCATTTGCCATTTTATGGGCGAACCGAACGAAACCCGTCATATCTGGATGCACAACGAACAGGCGGTCATATCGCCGCCGTGGTCGATTCATTCTGCCGCCGGAACCAACAATTATACGTTCATCTGGGGCATGGCAGGCGAAAACCTCGCCTATGACGACATGGATACGGTGCAACCGGGCGAACTGCTGTAACGGCACGGTAAAGAATCGAGGATTAGGATTCGTCCATTAATCAATGTATCATTTGTTTATTGCGTTTTTTGGGTGAGGACAAAACGGAATTGGGGGTTTTTCCTCACCCCCAGCCCCTCTCCAAAAAGGGGAGAGAACCTGCCATACAGGGACGGAATAGGAATAAATGTACCGTTTATTTTTGTACAATACCTTAATACCGAAAAGACTTGCCTTCGACAAGGAAACCGCATTGGAAATAAAGATCCGGTTTCTCTAAGGAATTGTCAATAAATGAGGGTTATAATTTTGAATTATTGACAGTGGGCGGTGCGATCCGTCCTCCTGATGACGCGGACGGTCGGAGGCAGCGCTGCGAAAAAACGCCTTCCCCTCTCAATTATTTTAGCGGCAATATTTTTTCGGCAATTTGCTGCCTGAAAAAAGCATGATGATAGTATCCGTTTCCGTTTATTGCATTACTTTTGTTCCGAATTTTATCCGTTGTATGTTGTTTGTCGATGTCATATTGCCGTTAGCCTTGCCGCAAAGTTTTACCTATGCCGTACCCTGTGATCTGCATGATCAGGTGCAGCCGGGTGTAAGGGTGATTGTTCCCGTGGGAAACCGCAAGTTTTATTCGGGCATTGTTGAAAAGATACACTGCCTGCCGCCTGAAAAATATGCGGTCAAGGAGATGGTATCCGTATTGGACAGGCATCCGGTGGCGCATGATGTTCAAATCCGGTTGTGGCGCTGGGTAGCTTCTTATTATATGTGTACCGTCGGCGAGGTGATGCGGGTGGCAATTCCGGCGGGCTTGAAACTGGAAAGCGAAACGTGCGTGTATTTCAATCCGGCTTACGTGCAATGCGACGAACTGACCGAACAGGAGGAAGAGATATTGCAGTTGGCGAGCGACAAAAAGTGTCTTTTGGTGAGCGAAATAGCGGCAAAATACCAGCGGAAGGACATGATGCGCGTTGTGCAGTCGCTGGTGGACAAGGAAGCCCTTTGGGTGGAAGAATTTATTGCCGACAGATACAAACCCAAATCCGAAACCTGCATCAGATTGCATCCCTCCATAGACAGTGAGGAAAAGTTAGCGGCGGTTTTTGACAAACTGAAAAAAGCGCAGCAGCAATCGGACGTGATGATGAACTATGTGCGTCTTTCCAGCGTTTTCTCGGTGCGCGGGATAAAGGAAGTAACGCGAAAAGAACTGCTGCCCGACCGTGCTCATGCGGGAGCGCTGCATGCCCTTGTCAAAAAGCAGGTATTGGAATTATATACGGTAAACGTATCGCGGTTGGAGCAGGAGGAACATACGCAAGCCCTCCCGGAGCTGACCGCCTGCCAGCAGGAAGCCATGGGGCGCATACGGAATGCTTTTTCCGGAAAGGACGTTGTGCTGTTGCATGGCGTTACCTCAAGCGGGAAAACGGAAATCTATATCCGTTTGATAGAAGAACAGATAAGGATGGGGAATCAGGTATTGTATCTGTTGCCTGAAATTGCGCTGACCGCACAGATCATCCACCGGCTTGCATCCGTTTTCGGGCGGCGGGTGGGGATATATCATTCCAAATTCTCGGACGCCGAACGGGTAGAAGTGTGGAACCGCATCGGGCAACCCGACGGCTACAGCGTGGTATTGGGGGTAAGGTCGGCTGTTTTCCTGCCGTTTACCAAATTGGGATTAGTGATTGTGGATGAGGAACATGAAAATACCTATAAACAGTATGATCCTGCTCCGCGTTATCATGCACGCGACACCGCCGTTGTGCTGGCGTCCCTGCACAGGGCAAAAGTGTTGATGGGTACCGCTACCCCAGCCATTGAAACTTATTACAATGCGTGCGAAGGAAAATACGGACTGGTTGAACTCACGCAGCGATACGCCGGACTGGCTTTACCGGAAATCATTATCGCGGATACTTCCCTTGCGCGGAAACAGAAAAAAATGCAATCGCATTTTCATCCGGACATGCTGGAAGCAATAGGACAGACGCTGGACGCCGGCAAACAGGTGATCCTTTTCCAGAACAGGCGCGGGTTCGCTCCATACGTACAGTGCCGTATCTGCGAACATGTTCCGCGTTGCCGGCATTGCGACGTAAGCCTCACCTACCACAAGTTTCTCGACAGATTGGTGTGCCA
Source organism: Bacteroidales bacterium (assembly GCA_031273395.1). GTDB lineage: Bacteria > Bacteroidota > Bacteroidia > Bacteroidales > UBA4181 > JAIRLS01. The sequence goes on from JAISRX010000116.1 coordinate 5,188, forward strand.
TTATTGCGGCTACGGTATTGATAATCTGCATCAATGCCCCGAATGTGGAGGGAAGGACATGACTACCGTAGGCTTCGGCACGGAAAAGATTGAGGACGAAACGGGGATTTTCTTTCCCCATGCCCGCATTGCCCGCCTTGATCTGGACACCGCCCGTTCGCGTCACAGGTACGAAAAGATAATAGCCGAATTTGAACAGAGGAAGACCGATATTTTGATCGGTACGCAAATGGTCACCAAAGGATTGAATTTTGATCATGTACACATGGTGGGTATCCTGAATGCCGACAACATGCTGAACTTTCCCGATTTTCGCGCTTTTGAACGCAGCTACCAGCTGATGGTGCAGGTGGGCGGACGCGCGGGAAGATACGGCGAACAGGGGAAAGTCATCATACAGACGTCCACCGCCAAACATCCGGTACTGTTGCAGGTAATCGAAAATGATTATCATGGCATGTATCGGGCGCAGATTGCCGAACGGGAAAAGTTCTTGTATCCTCCCTTTTACCGGATCATCAGGATTACGTTGAAGCACAAGCAGAAAGAAACACTGCACAGAGCGGCAGGCGAAACGGCGGCACACCTCTCCGAAATATTCGGGCGTCGCGTACTGGGTCCGGAAGCGCCCGTCATTGCCCGTTTACAGACTTATTATCTGGAAAATATCCTGCTGAAGATAGAAAGGCAGGCGTCGCTTTCGAAAGTCAAGACTTTGCTTTCGGAAGCCATTGCGCGCATCAGGGCGATTCCTGCTTACAGAACCCTGCGAACGGTGATTGATGTAGATCCGCTGTGATGAGGGCATGCAAACGGTCGACGTCCTTGCCGGTGATTTGAAAACGGTAACTCTTAAATCCTCAGGGAAGCGGAACGGCTGAAAACTTTCGAGCAACAGCTTTCCCCAACAGTTCCTGCAAAAAATATTGTCCGCATGTATATGCAGAGGCTATTTCGGTGATTCGTGCACATACCCCGATCGTTCAATTGCCCTGTACAGAAACAGCAGTTCCTTGTCCGAAGACGGAATATTTCTGTAATTCAATCGGTGCAATAACGCCGTCGCCGCTTCACCGGCGGGTTGTTTGACGAAATAATCCCCACAACCGTAATTCAGATATTTTACAATGTGCAGTCCGCCGAACCAAGTAGGAAAGCGTTTTTGAAAACGTTCCGCAGAAGAACTGTTTCGGCAAACAGCGGCTATCTGTCCGAGATAATCGTTTGCCTCCAGATATACTTGCATCGGAACAGGCAGGGAAGCGCAAAGTTGCCGGATTTTTTCCGCATCGAAGGGGTAGAAACCGGAAACAAGTGCAAAAAATGCTTTCAGTCCGTCGAATAATTCAACCGGATAGGTGTAGAGCGCAGTCTGTCCTTCGCGCATCCATCGCCGGATGCTTGCGCCGGTACCGAATGGCACCCTGTCGGATATCCGAGGAGAGGGAATTACCCGTGTAGTGTTGATTTCCGCATAATTGCCCAACGGAATAATTTTATGCAGAAAATGAAAATCTTCTCCTGCCTTCCGTTTGTTCATCCCGCCCTGTTTCACGTATGCCGACGCCCTGACGGCAAAAGACGATCCGACAGTGTGATACGCATACGGAAATCCGGCATAGCGCATGGCTTGATTCAGGTAGCGCAGGTGTAATTCATACAGTATCGCTCCCTCATATATATCGGGGGTAAACTCGCGCCCTTCCACCGGATGTTCGTAATATATGGACGCTCCGTTTACCTGCGGACGGGCAAAGCAACGTTCTATCTCCACCAGATAGTTTGTATCGCAAACGGCGTCGGCGTCAAAAGCAACGATCACACCGTCGTCCGCATCCGACAGGTTGAAACGGTATGCCGCCTCGTCCATGCCGGTTTTGCGGGCAAATCCCACGCCGGCGTCCTTTGCGGGAACGTCCGGCACAATGATCGGATGAAAACGCAAATACCTGCTGCAATGGTCGTTTGCCCAGATACGGGCAACATGCCAACTCCGTTCGTTTTGTTGCTTGACCTCCCGGTTTGCATTTTCGGCATGGTTGATCACAATAATCACTTCGGTAAAACATCCGGGCGTTGCAGCCTCGTGGAGCGATTGCAGCGACCGCAGTAAATCCGGTTCGTTACAGCATGGGACTACCGCAATGATCCCCGGACACTGTGCCGGGGGATCGGAAATTCGGGGAACAAAATGACGCCGGGCAAGATATTCGTCGGCAAAAGACATTCAATCTTTGTCGTTTTTTTGAGGCGTGTCGTCTTTGTGCTGCTTTGCCTGAGGAAGCGCGCGGAAATGGAACGTGTGCTGCTTTGCCTGAGGAAATGCACGGAAATGAAACGAATGTACTTTATTTTTCTCCCCGCCGGCAAAACCATCGAAAAGTATTCGCTGCTCGTCGGTAAGCAAAGATCTGATCTTTTGTCTGTTGCTTGCCTTCAGTTTCATGCCTTCCGCCTGTATGGCAGCTATCTCGTCTATCGTACTGTTGATTTCTTTCGGATTTGCTTTGTCGGCAGTTTGCAACACCTCCAGTTTCGCCTGTTTTTCTTTCAGGCGGTTACGGGTTTGTGTCTGCTCTTTCATTTGTGCCGTCATGATTTTACGGATTTCCTTTTGCTGTTCTTCCGTTAAATTCAAGCGCATCAAACCGTTGCCGGCGAATGTGCCAGCTCGTCTGCCGGCGAATGTGTCGGCGCGCCTTACATCGAGAGGAATTTCCCTGTGAGTTCGCCGGTTGTCCGGTTGGGCAACCGCTGCAAAAACCGATACCAATATGGCTGATACAGCCATGAACAATTTCATTTTCATCATACAAAAATTTAATGAACACTAAAAATATTTACTTTCTTTTTATATAGACACGGAAAAGACCAAATGGTTTAATCTCCGGACTTATTTTGGAGGTGGTATGGAAATAACGGGTAATTTTGTTGAATGTCATTGCGATTCCCTGTTATACCATCAAACAAGCAGAAATGACGGAGGCATTATTGCGGAAAAGCTTATTTTCGGCAGGAAAACCGGTAGCTTCGGATATGCCCTTCCCCAAACCACCTTTGTTCATTAGACCGGATTCGCATTTGGGGTAATTTTGTATCCGAATGTTATTTTTTCGACTTTCCGGCGATGTGCATCCGCCGGCTTTCGGTTTGCGGATCTTAAAGGAGGTCTTTTCTATGTGTTCCCTTTGCCGGCTATTTTCCCGAAGCGGTCAGCTGGAGATTGTTTTCCCTGATCAGGCGGCGCAGGTTGATCAGCGCGTAGCGCATCCGTCCCAAAGCGGTGTTGATGCTTACATGGGTATGATCGGCTATTTCCTTGAAACTCAAATCTCCGTAATGCCGCAGGAGGATCACCTCTTTCTGTTCGTCGGGAAGGTAATCTATCAGTTTGCGCACCTCTTCGTATATCTGGCGCTGCACCATGTGTTCTTCTATGGTATTTTCCGAATATTTGGGAGAATTAAGCACCGGAATGGTGAAATTGTCCGTGGAGCGAATATCCAGTTGTTTCTCCTGACGAAACATGTCAATGATCAGGTTATGCGCAATACGTGTCAGCCACGGCAAAAACCGCCCCGACTCGGCATAGCGACCTTCCGTCAGCGAGGTAATCGCCTTAATGCATGTTTCCTGAAAAATATCTTCAGCCACATGTCGATTCTTTACCGAATAAAATATGTAAGAGAACAGCCGTTTTTTATGGCGTTCCAACAATATTTCAAAACTTTTTCCGTCACCTGCAACAAATTGTTGAACCAGTACCTGGTCTGACAATTTTTGAAGTTCCATCCTTATTAATTTATTTGGTTTTTAAAGGGTAAAGATATTTTCGATAAGCAACAATAAAATTATGCAGCAAAAAAAATACTTTTTTTGATAAAAACCAAATTTTTATGCCGATTACTTTTTTTCCACCAGATAAACAAGCACTGCTTCATAGGGAACCACCACCTGTCCGTTCGGAATGGTACAAATCTGTTCTCCGTACCGTAATCTGTAAGGTATCAACATGATGGCTGTTTCGGCATTTTTCAGTTTATCGGAATTTTTAACGGCGGAGGGCCAGGGCCACGACTGTATGTTTGCTTCCTGAAACGGACGGTGATCGGAAATGTCATTCAGTATGTAGTTGCTCTCGACGATGTTGAAGTCGAATTGCCGGTTATCTTCCCTGCTTTTCTGCAAGGTAGCGCACAGCACGTGATAAACCTTGCCGTCGTCCAGCGTTACCGGAATGGTATCCACGGTCGCTTGTGCATAATATTCCTTCAAATAAGCGTCCATCAATTTTTCCTGATAGGATGTCAAATCCGCTCCCATTACCTTCACCAGGGTGATTTCATACAGGCGGGTGATAAAATCCCGGTTGGTATGCCGCGACGGAACATACAGTCTGGCGTTCTCTCCTTCGCGCATCCCGGCGATGTAGCTGCCAAACAATGACCGCGTTAAATCCATGGCTTCCGGACCGCCTTCCAGATATGGCGAAGGGTATAGCGCTCCGTATGCCTCATAGTCCTTGTAACTGACCTGTTCCACAGTTCCTTCGTACAGGTGTTTACAAGTATAGTCAATCAACACATAATCCCTTACATCGGGTTTGACGCCTTCCGTTTCGGATATTTTTTTGAAGTAAATACCGTTGGCACGGACAGCGTCCTGTTCATTTGCGGCGATATATTGATCCAGTTGCTGCTCTTCCGCGAGTAACTTTTCATCCGTATCGTTTCTATTGCACGATACGAGGATCATTCCACAAAGATTAAAAAGAATAAATATTTTTCGGTTCATGAAAATTATGTAATTTTATTGTATTTAGACGATATTTTTCGGCAAACGTTGCGTTGGACTTCTCCAAAAGGCGATTATTTAACATTAATTAACTCTATTTTGAAAACGACGGGGGTAAACGGAGGCACAATTCCGGACAAAGATCCGTCCCGTCCGAAAGCTTCTCCGGAGGGGATCACCGCCACCGCCTTTTCACCTTCGCGCATTTTCCCGATCACCGTTTCCAGACCTCTGATCAC
>JAISRX010000124.1 GCA_031273395.1 Bacteroidales bacterium
TATCCCGACCGGACAGGTCAGGTATTCGCAACGCAGCGCTTCAACCGCTACCCGTTGCGTACAGCCGCCCAACAGACAGGCAAGCATGAATAAAATACTTAATTTTAGTTTCATAATAATAACTGTTACTGATTATTTATTTTTCGTTTCCGGGCTGCTACATAAAACTTTGAAATTTCTTTTCATGATGAATATATTTAAATTGTAAGATCTGCAATATGGATAACAGAGTGCAAAAGTACACAATTAATTGTAATTCCCTGCAAAAATTTCACGGGAAAGATGAATTTCGCCCGTATAAAATGCTCGGGATGGCAGATGGCATCACTGTTTATTCAATGCAATTTCCATTGGCTGATTCATTCCGGACATCCAGTTGCAAACCGTCATTGTTTTTGCTTTTTCCGAGCAATAAACCTGCTGTGCAACATCTTTCGACAGTTTAATGACCGCACCGCCGACGGATATGAAAACCGGCAAAGAACTCTTGTTCGTCAGTTCGAGCGTACCGGGAGTGATGGTTTTCATTTCGACAGACGCTTTAAACAGAGCGGGAAGCCATGGGTCGCGTCCCCAGAGGATATCGGCAGCCCATGCAACAATTCGTTTGGCGAAAAACGCTTCCCTGATGCTTTCCAATGTCCGTTCTTTTGCCAGAATAAGGTTCATCGGGCGCGAAAGGTTTTGTATTCCATACGTATTCAGTTCGCTTTCATGGACATCGCTGTTGGCAAAAAGCGCCAAATCTTTCTCATTGCACCAGTCGGAAACCACCGGATAGTATTCTTTATGGTTGAAAATTTCTATTCCGTGCAGGATTCCTTTTTTGAGAATTTCTTCATGGTCTCCGGTGAAACGAAGCGGAGCGCCTTTTTCGATTCCACCGCTTTTCGGCGCTTCCCAGCCCGGATGATTCCAGAGAATGAAGGCGCCCTGGTCGGCTGCCGTTTGCAGCATTTTTCGCCAGTCGGAAACGGCAGCCGCAACGGGATTATTATCGGTTGTAAAAAGCACATTCAGGTGTCCGGGTCCCATGGTACTCTTGGTAACTTCGGCTCCGCGCACCAAAATAAGGTTCTGTTTTTCCGCCTCCCCCCTGGCTTCTTCATACCAGAGGTTGTAATTATTTGCCTGCTCGGGATTTAATTTCCATTTACCCACCGGACTGAAATAAGGTCGATATTCAATGTGGTCGGTGATTGAAATCACGTCAAGCCCGTTTTCAACGGCTTCGACAATCCTGTCCTTGGGCATCACCAGACCATCCGAAAATAATGTATGAATATGAAAATCACCCTTTAATACTTTGTACCCCTCTACATCCGGAACAACAATTCGGCGCGGGGAAATCGTGGGGGCTGAGATATGGCGCATACTTACGGTAAAAGTATCGCCTTCCGTGGCGGCATGGGGTTGAAACATGGGATTATCGACATTCTGCGACCCGTCTCTCAGCATTTCTTCACCGAAGGCTTCGGCAAATGGGAACACCGCCGTAACGGCTCCCATTTTCATGGATTGTTTTAAAAATTCTCTTCGATTTGACATAAATCTATTCAATTAAAAATTACGAATTACGAGCTAAAAATGTTTTTCCGGCAAAGTTAATGCTTTCGAAATAACAGACTGCGAGCAGTGAATAACCGTTAATATCCCTCTGCTCTTCCCCGCCGTTTTGCGCTCAACCGCTGCGCGTCTTCGGCGCCTTTGCGGTTTATTTTACCACGAAGAACACCAAGTTTCACGAAGTTTTTTGCCTTCCCTTTGCGCGACTTTTATAGCTTTGCAGTTCTATTTTAGTAGAGATGTTTGCTGAGAAGTTCATTCTTCGTGCGCGTTTTTACTTCGGCAAAAGTATATTCCAGCAATTTTTCAGGTTTTTTCCCCTTGTACAATATCTTTCCGACGGACAAAATCTCCATCAGTTGCCGGTACAGGGCATTCAACATACCTATGTTATTTATTATCTGCTCTCTTCGCTTGCTTAATATTTTGTGCTGTTCGTAATTTTCCGTAACCGTTTTTGTTGCGGCGGCAAACACCGACATCAATGTATTGGTCATCCCCTGTGCTGCGAGTTGCGGTTTGTACTTTTGCAGGTTTTCGTTCACCAGCTGTAGCGCCTCGAATATTCCTTTCGCGTCTTTGAGGCTTATTTTCTTCCGCAACGGGGTCACTCCGAAGTCGGTTAGCGACAGAGGCACACTGTCTTTTGACAGTTGGACATATCCTTTCAGCCGGTTAATCGGGTCAATCAGTCCATCTATCGAAGCATGCAGCCCGTTGATAATGTCTTTCAGTTTTTGCGCTTCGGGTGCAATGCCCAGCAGTTCGGACACGGCATGGATCTTGTTTTCGAACTCCACGACATAGCCCTCTCCAAACATGGGAGAATAAGCGGTAAACTCAGCCAGATCCCTTTTGAAACTGACCGCAACATTCCTGCAAATAAAAGGCAATTCGACGTCTTTGCAATTATAAATACGAATTTCCATAAAAACAGTAAAATTTAAAATATAGTAAAAAAATGATAAACCTAAAGCACATCACTCCCATAGGGGAATAAGTAACAAATTGAGAAACAACACTATACACTCATGTCTTTCTCTATTTCCATTCGGGACAACCGGCGAAATCGACTGTTTTGTTACAAGTCGGTTCGCTGCTCGTTGTTGTCCTCTAAAATCTCCATCTCTACCAGCATCCGGCGTACCTGTTTCCAATCGACGTATGGAGGTCCGTCATCCGGAAAAACCAGCGGGCAACCCAGCGCAAAATCGTCAATGTACAGTTCGCCGTATGCTTTGGGCGATGAAGTCCATGTTTGTTGCGTCGGATTGGTTTGCACACCGAACAGCGGTATGTCGCGTTCGCGAAACCACTCCACCGCATCGCTCAGGGTACGGTTTCTCCTCTTTCTATCATCCGATCGCATCGTAGAGAGGATGAGCCTGTTACCGGCGTCCACCAGTTCTCGTAACACCGGCGTAGCGCCGATCTCCTTGCCTATTTCCGGATACCGGTGCGTGACGCACGTACCATCAAAATCAATCACTATATCCATAACGTATTGCCTGTATTTCGAAAGGTTTACGAATGAACGGATTGACGCCGCCTCTTACGGCGTTTTTCTTCGTCGTAATATTCGCCATAGTACTTGTAAGAACCGTATGAATGGTAATAACCATACCATTTTTCTTCCTTGATGCCATTGATGACCACACCGGCGTTTTGCAACTTTTTCGTCGCCGACAGATCGTTAATTGACTTGATCCTGTCCTTCGGCGTATAGTTTTGCCGGACAATGTAGAGCGCCACGCCGGCATGACGACCGATGATGAGGGCGTCGCTTACCACGCCTACCGGAGGGGTATCTATAATGATGTAATCATATATTTCATCCAGTTCGTCGAACAGTTGCGGCAATGCTGCTCCCTGCAGCAGTTCCTGCGGATTGGGGGGGATACGTCCGCAAGTGATTACGTCGGGATATTCCGCTGCCCCGGTTTTCCTGATAATTTGCGGAAGCGTTGCCTGCCCTGCCAGATAATTGCTCAAACCTTCATCGTTGTCCAAGCCGAAAACCGTATGCAGTCCGGGTTTTCGCAGGTCAAATCCCAGCGCCACCACCTTTTTTCCCAATGCAGCCAGAGAAATTGCCAGATTGGCGGATATGAACGATTTTCCTTCCCCGCTGACGCTTGAGGTAACCAACACTGTTTTGACGCCTCTGCCTGCCTGCATGAACTCAAGATTGGTACGCAACGTGCGGAATTGTTCCGCATATTTGGTTCTGCTGTTGGCGGATATGAGCTTGTTTGCCTGTTCCACAAACGATATTTCACCCACAAGAGGTATCCTGATTTGTTTTTCTACGATTTCCTTTGTGTTGACTTTGTCGTCGAACAAGTCAATGAGCCACAGCACGCCGGCGGGAATCAGCAAGCCGATAAGCCCGAATGCCAGCAGGACGATCTTTTTTTGGGGTTTCACGGGTGCGCGGCTGGTAGCGCGCGCCGCGTCGATCAGGCGGCTGTCCGATACGGTGGAGGCATACGAAATGTCTGTTTCTTCCCTTTTGGAAAGAAGATACAAATACAATTGCTCCTTAATGGTTTTTTGCCGGGTCATTTCCACCAGTTCGCGTTCTTTTTTGGGGATGGACTGTATCATTGATTCTATCCTTCCGGCTTCCGTTTTGAGGTTGTTGTGTGTGATTTCAAGGCTGCGCTGCAATACCTGTATGTTGTCCATGATATTGTTTTTCAACGAAATTACCTGATCGTTGAGCGCCTGTATTTTGGGGTTATCCGATCCCATGGTGTGCAATGCCGTCGAACGTTCGGCTTCCGCTGCGGTCAGCAATGATATCAGGGAAAGCAGTGTAGGATCGCTCAGTCCCAGCGTGGCGGGGGTGGTGCCGCTTGTTTCGTCCGACAGTACGTATTGTTCTATGTTTTTCAGCACATCCGCCTGTATGTTCACTTTGTTTGACTCCATATCGTTTTCCCGCACCGATTGAAGAAACAGGTGGGCTTCCGTGCTAATGTCGGTGATGCCTTGCCTGAGTTTGTATGTTTCCACGTCCTGTTCGGCTTTCCGCAAATCCGACGCGAGCAACTCCAGCCGCTTGTCAATAAATTTCAACGTGATTCCCGCCAGATTGTTTTTATCGGCAATAGCTGCCTTATTATATACGGCAATTAATTGATTCAAAATATCTTTCCCCTTCTGGGGAACGGAAGTCAACAATGACAGATTAATAACGGAAGTTCCCTTGGCAGACAAATCCACATTGAGGTTTCCACGGAGGTTTTCAACGATTCCGTCCATGGGTTTAACGGTTATTTCGACGTCCTTTGCCGCGTCCCAGTGCCTTATCAGCGAATCGTTGGGAATAAAGCGGATACTGCCGAAATGTTCCGTGATGATCCTGTTGGGCGGGTACTGTTGTCCGTTCATCCATATCTGTCCGTTTTCCAGATGAAGTAGAAGCGGTGTTCCGTACAATTCATCCGTTGGGAAAACGACTTCCATCTGTACGGGTACGTTGCCGTAAAGTTCTTTTTTCAGGATACCGTCCTTCACCATGTATTGTACCTGTAAATTCATGTTCCTTGCCACTTCTTCCAACAGGGTATATGAGCGAAGAATTTCTATTTCGTTTTCTACGATTTTTTTTGATGAAAACATGTCCAGTTCCTCCAGCATGGACATGGCTTCCGTCCCGTTCTTCTGGTCTTTGATGAGGATGCGTGCCTGTATCTGATACTGCGGCGTTATGGTGAACAGATACCCCCTCCCCAGCAACAGCAGCAACACAAAGGAAAGGACAAACCATTTCCAGTAAGCGAGGTACTTGAAAAATACCTGTTTGATATCTGTATCCTGTTCTTCCGAGGTTTCCGCTTCGAGGTATCGTTCGTCTGTGGACAATGACATATTTACTTTATGAAGGCATTAAAAATCAGTACAAAAAAGGTAAGGGAACTGATGATTATCGGTGCAAGCTGATACACCCGGTCGGTGGAGGTTAACCGTCCTGCAGTCGCTTCCACATACACCATATCTCCCGACCTAAGATAATAATAAGGCGAAGTAAAAATGTCTCTTTTGGTGATATCTACCCGTGCAAATTGCCGTGTACCGTCGTCTATTTTGCGTGCGACAAGTATGTTTTTCCGCTTTCCGTACATGGTCAGGTCGCCTGCCAAGGCGATGGCTTCCGGCAGAGTCATTCGTTCGTTGGGAATGGAATAGAGCGCCGGACGATTGACTTCCCCCAGCACCGACACCGTATAGTTGGCAATACGTACCGTTACCGTGGGCGATTTCAGGTGTTTCTGCAACTGGTCGGTCAACAGCGTCGATAGCTCTTTGGACGTCAAGCCTGCCGCTACCACGTCGCCCAACAGCGGCAAGGCTATTTTTCCGGCATGAACGGTATATCCCACTACCGGTTGCGGTGCAATGATCCCTACGCTTTGCGTGGCAGAATTTATCTGCGTCACAGGATTGAACATTTCATTGGAGGCTTTGTCCAAACTGCTCACCTGAATGGCAAGAATATCCCCTTCCCTGATGCAGGGCGTATAGGTTGCTTCCCGTATGACCGCTCCATCTTCCTGCGGTGATGCAGGCTGGAAATAGGTAATATGTTTCGTGGAAACACACGAAGCCAGCCACATCATCATCACACCACAACAAACAAATTTTATGCTCCTTTGATGATAGTGTGCCATTTATTACGGGGTTACCAGTATAAAATCGACGCGCCGGTTTTTCCGACGACCCGCAGCATCATCGTTGGAAGCTACCGGTTTTGAAGAACCTTCCCCTTTGGTAGTAATTCTTTGCGCATCAATTCCATGCTGGATCAATAGATTTTTTACCGCTTCCGCTCTTTCCAGCGAAAGCCCTTCATTAAGGGCTTCTGGTCCGGAATTATCCGTATGACCGACAAGTATAATCTTGGTTTCGGGTTGCGTTTTTAATACATTGAGTATCTCCTCCGGCACGGAAGAAACTTCAGCCCTACCGATGGGAAACGCCCATATATTATCGGAGAATTGTGTCACGGAAGATGCCGGTCCGTTCCAATAGGCTTCCGGATTTTGTTTCTTTTCTCCCTGTTTTTGTGCCGGTCCCGCATTTTTCAACTGTTCCAGTTCGCTGTTTGTTTTGTTCAAAGCCTCATTTGTCCTGTTCAATTGATCTTTGGTCTGGTTCAATTCATCCTGCAACCGGCGGATATTACCGGCGTTGGTTTCCAGTTCCTTTTTCAGGTTGGCATCCTCATAAGCCATATACGCCTGAGTTGCCGATCGGAGATAAACGGCTTCATAATCGGTCAAAGCGACGTTTTTAACATGGCGGGTATTTCCGAATTTGAGACGCAGTCCTACCGACGCCGTCCACACGCTAAGTTTGCCGTTCGGCGTTCCCATATTGCTTGAATGCCAGCGTCTGTCGCCAATCAGGGCAAGAGCCAGTTGGGGAGATACATTGTATTCGACGGAGGCGCCCACCGGTAGCGAGACGGTTGTCCCCTTGGCGGACATCTTGTGGAAAAACGCCAAACCGCCGCCTATATAACCATATACGTTCCACTTTTGCCAGCAATCCCTCCGGTACTTGTCCACCAGATTAAGAAGGTTAAGATGGGCTATTCCCGTCACCTCGCTGCTTGTCCCGTTCTTCGTAACGGGATCGCCATACGTCAGGTAAGTATAACTTGCCGACAGTCCCCACAGCGGATTGAACGTTCGTTCCAGTTCAATTCCGAACTGACCGCCAAACCCTTTAGTGTTCAGCAGTTTTCCGATGGACTCATTCCTGTTTGCTCCGCCCTTCAAACTCACCGACCAGTGTTTGTATTGACCCTGCTGTTGCTCGGGTTGTTCCTGAGCATACAGACTGCTATTGCCGGCGAAGAACATTCCGTAAGCAATTGATAATGTAAACAATCTAACTATCTTCATGACATTACAATTAAAAAATTTTACTGATAATCTAAACGCAAAGGAATAAAATCTTACTGAAAAAAACAAATATTTTGAATAAATTTTCGCATAAAAACCATATCACGTTTTATATCAATGGAATAAAACAAAAAAAAATCCACAAAAATATTTTTTCACAAAAAGTTTTATAACTTTAACGAGACAAAACAATGAAATTTCATTGTAAAAAACGAATATTCGAATGATTTTTTTAGCATAAAATTATATCATGCTTTAAATCAATAGAATAAGGAGATTAATCGACGATCATAATCTAACGGTCAAGGGGTTTGCCGAAAAAATAGGATTAAGCGAACCCGTATTGCATGGTATGTTCAGGTCGAATAATATGAAAATAAGTATATTACAAAAAAAAATAGCAGATTATTTTGATGTGCCTGTCACTTATTTTTTCGATGACATGGATACCAAAATCCAGACTATAGGCATGGTTTTCAATATGATAAAATATATTTTGAAAGACAGGATCAACAAGGAATCCTGATGGGGCTTCAGTGAAGAAAAACCAGCCCGTTGTCTTGACAAGTTTGCAGACAATAAATCTTTTACGTAATTTTGCCGTCCGAACAAATAATTCATGTCTGTTTTTCTTTTGTAAATAACCACCGTACTCCGGATGAATATACGGTTTATCTTGTATGTTTTAGGTTCGCTGTTGATGATAGAGGGCGGACTGATGTTGCTGCCCGCCGGCGTATCCCTGATATACGGCGAGGAGGATTTTGCAGCCATCCTGTTATCCGCGCTGACGACGTCCGGCGTGGGAGGGGCGTTCTGGTATGCGTTCAGAAAATGCTCGAAAGAAATCGGCAAGCGCGAAGGATATATCATTGTCAGTACGGTATGGGTGGTTTATGCGCTTTTCGGTTCGTTGCCCTTCCTTTTGAGCGGACAAATACCAAGTATTACCGACGCTTTTTTTGAGACCATGTCCGGTTTCACCACTACCGGCAGCACTATTCTTCCGGAGATCGAAATCCTCACCCGCGGGGCGCTTTTCTGGCGGGCGCTCATGCACTTCACGGGCGGTATGGGCATTTTGGTGCTGACCATTGCCATCCTGCCTATTTTCGGCGTCGGCAGCATGACCATCTATCAGGCGGAAACTTCCAACGCATCGGTCAGCAGCCGGTTAAGCCCCAAAATTAAGGATACGGCAAAGTACATTTTCCGCATATACGTTGTTTTCACCGTCATTTGTACTTTGTTGTATCTTCCGGAAATGGGATGGTTCGACGCCCTTTGCCATGCTTTTTCCACCACCGCTTCGGGAGGCTTTTCAACTAAAAATGCCAGTATGGGCGCCTATTCTGCCTATTCGCAATATGTTTCCATTGTATTCATGTTGCTCGCCGGGACGAATTTCACCCTGCTGTTTTTTGCATGGAAACGCGACTTTCGGAAAGTATCCGGCAACGACGAATTCCGGTTTTATCTGCTGATTGTCCTGCTGGCGTCCCTGTTCATCTGTTGCGGATTGCTTCTCTCCGGCTACAGGGCAGAACGAGCCATCCGGGAGAGTTTGTTTCATGTGGCGAGCATCCTCACCACTACCGGATACATCATCAGCGACTATACCCTCTGGCTTCCGCCGTTGTGGTACATTCTTTTTTTGATTACCTTCATCGGAGGATGTGCCGGTTCCACCTCAGGAGGCTTGAAGGTGGTGCGACTTGTCCTCCTGTTGAAAATGATTCCAGTACAGTTCAAGCGGATTGTCCATTCGAGAGGTATGATACAGGTAAAACTGAACCGGCAAAATGTACCGGAAGCTCAGATGTTCCGCACGCTGTCGTTTTTCATGATTTTCCTGTGCGTGTTCACCGTAGGCGCTTTTGTACTGATGCTCTGCGGGATGGATTTTCTATCGGCTGTCGGCGGCACCATCGCATGTCTCGGAAATGCGGGACCGGGATTGGAATTAGTGGGTCCTGCCGGAACATTCAGCGATGTCCCGACAGCCGGTAAATGGGTCTGTTCCCTGCTCATGCTGCTGGGACGACTTGAACTGTACGCCGTGCTGATTCTTCTCTCCCGCGATTACTGGACAAAGCAGGGATAGGGAAGTTCGCCCGTTTTCCATTGACCCCGGAGCCGGCGGAAAAAAAGTCGCCCTTCTTCTATCGGATGCAAGTCTGTTTTCTCCTGCGTCACAAAAAAAATACTCCAAAACCCTCTTTTTTCAAAAAAAAGATGATACCTTTGTATCGTATTAAAACATAACGCTCATGATCATCGCCAATCCATTATATGACAGAGTTTTCAAACGCCTGATGGAAAACGGGGAGGTAGCCCGGTTTGTTATCGGTACCCTGCTGGAGCAGTCTGTAGTTTCCGTAGACGTCAAATCGCAGGAGTTTATCCACATGAAGGACGAGCCGACCGAACACGAACTGGCCATCCTGCGGTTGATAAGGCTTGATTTTGTAGCCACCATCCAAACGGAAACGGGAGAGTACAAAAAAGTGCTCATAGAGATGCAGAAAGTGCTTAAAGTGGCTGATATCAGTCGTTTTCGCAAATATATCGCCGAGCAGTACCGCAGGGAAGACACCGTTGAGGGCGAACAGACCATACTGCCCATAGTGACCATTTATATACTGGGGTTTGATTTGCCGGAAATTCATACGGCATGTGTCCGTGTGGACAGGCGTTACTATGACGCCATTCATCAGGTCTCCATCAGCGAGCGGAGCCATTTTATCGAACGGTTGACGCACGACAGCGTGGTGGTTCAGGCGCTCAGGATAGAGAGCGGGCGTTACGGGACAAAACTGGACAGGCTGCTGAGCGTTTTTGAACAAAATCATTTTATCACCGACAGCGAGATGTACAAGGATTACGATCTCAACACGGACGATGCGGATATCCGGCGAATCACATCCATTTTACACTATTGCGCCACCGACGCGGAGGAGCGCCGCCGAATAGAAGCCGAAGACGAAGCGTGGCGGAGTTACAGGGACGTCCTGAAGGAAGGCATGAAAGACAACCTGCAAACCATAGAAAGGCAAGCCAAAGTCATTGTAGAAAAAGAGGCTGCTCTTGCCGAAAAAAACGC
>JAISRX010000230.1 GCA_031273395.1 Bacteroidales bacterium
TTATTTTCTTATATATCAATAAACTGGCGTGGAAAACCGTTAGAAAGTTTGCCGGTGATTTTAAGTTTAATCGGAGCAACAGTCACAGAAACAGGATTGAAAGTAAAAGCCGTTCTTGACGAAACACAATATGAAACAGGAATAAAAATTAGCGCCGGGGAACTGGCAAAATGCAAGATAACAGGAAGTGGTTTTCATGGTGAATGGAACTATTGCATTCAATCTAATTGTTAGATTTATTTATTGACGGATCATTAACAATGCATATTGTTCCATAACGCTCAAGTATTTACAACCGTGTTCAACCATCGTCCGCCGCGACTCTACCCCCCGTGATTTTCTTTAGATAATCAATCTGAACCTCAAGCCGCCCGATTTTTTCGTACAACTTTTGTGTCTCTTTCTCCGTCGTTTTTCAGGCGTTTCGAGATCAAAAACAAGCGCCGATTTTTCCGGAAACTCGCGCTTCCACTTGGAAATCTGACTGCAGTTGATACTTTTCGCTCAGCTCATTCAACGAACTTTGCTCCCTGATGGCTGCAATTGCCACATGATCCTTAAATTTGGCGGTAAATTTTCTTCTACTTTTCATATCGCAAAATTAAAACTTTTTTGTCTTAACTCGCTGTCCGAAAATTCGGGTACATTATATTTCCTTGTTATCTTATTTTTGAGACAACAAAGGGAATGCTTTTTTCTTCATACACAAATTTATTTGATATATTTATTTATTGACAATTTATTAAGGAGGGATTACTGCCGCTCCCTTGTTCTGAAATCGGCGGAAAATACTTGCAGATAGGCTTTTCCCTTTTCGATCATTTCCTCGGTGTATGCTCCCTCCCGGTAAATCACGGTTTGACTTGTATTGTCGAAGGCTATCGCGGCGCTGTCGGTCACCCATCCGAACCCGTTGTTGAAATCGTAGAAGGCAAACTGTTCGACAGGCGTGGCAAGAATATCCTTGCCGAAGCGGTAGGCAGGATTGTCCAGTTTCAACTGCCGGAGAAGGGTACGGGCAATATCGGTTTGTCCGGCAATGACGGCTATCACGGTATCGGCTGTCGCCACGGCTCCTCCCGTCCAGATCATCGGGATGTGCAGTTTTTCTGGATGAAAGACTTCCGTTTTGCCCGGCAGCCGCGACCCGTGATCGGCGGTGATCACCACCAGCGTGTGCTCCCACCATTCGGTTAGGCGGGCGGCGTCGATGAAGGCGCCCAGAGACCGGTCGGTATAACAGGCAGAGTTGAGGAAACGGCTTTCGTCGTCATCGCCTTCAATGACGGTCGGCATGGGGACGTCGAACGGTTCGTGGCTGCTCAGGGTGATGACCGACTTGAAAAATGGCTGCGGAGAACGGTCACAGCGTTCCAGCAGTTTTTCAAAAACCAGATGGTCGGGAACGCCCCATTTAGCGTTTCGGTAAGTCTCGGCGGGGAAATCGTCTCTGTCGGTAATCCGGTCGTAGCCCGCATTGTTCAGATAGGACACGATGTTGGAAAACCTGTTGTCGAAACCCGAAACATGTTCCGCGTGGTATCCCGCCCGTTTGAGATCCCCGCTCAGAAAAGGCAACCGGCGGGTTTTCTCCGGAAAGCCGATCACCCTCATTACCGGATGGGCGGGATAGCCGCTCAACACCGCCAGCAATCCCTTGTCCGTGCGGTCGCCGGCGGCATACATGCCGGAAAAGACAATCCCCTCCCTGCACAGTCGGTTGAGATGCGGCGTCACACCCGGAAGACCGCCCAGCGGCTCTATCATCCGGTTGGAAAAACTTTCCAGCATGATCAGCACTATGTTGGGACGCTCCTCCTTTAAAAGCAGGCGGGTGTTTCCCGAAGCGGGGTAATTACCGGCAAAGAGCGCCTCCGCATCTTGTGTTTCCATGAAATGATATTCGGGTATTTTACCCGTTTCCATCAACGACTTGCCGACATTCCACACCGCGTTGATGGCGGCGTGGTTGGCAAAGACGTTGTCGGGGTGATGATACACAAAGCCGACATTCATCGGAGCGACGCCCAGACTTCCGCGTACAGGCAGAATCATCAGCGCACAGGCGAAGAGAAAAACGGGAACGGCGACAAAGCCCGCAGCGCCGGACTTGCGGAGCGTTGCGCGCGTGATGCGTCCGTAAACCGCCCATAAGGCATACGTCATGGCAAGGCACAGCGTCAGCAAAAAGACGGTTCTCGGGAAACTCACGGAAGCAAACGCCTCTTTGGGCGTTTTGAGATAAGCCAGCGGCGTGGCGTCCATCCGGAAGCCCCAGTGACGGTAGAGTTCCATGTCCCCAACCACCGTCAATCCGGCTACGATCATGATCGCGAGCGTGTATGCCGACAGGATGCGGGAGGCTGTTTTTCCTCCCGCAAAACCGGTGGCTGCCAGCAACAGGGCGGCAACAGCGGAAACGTATCCGCTCACGGATGCGTCCATGTGCGCTCCGTGGAGGAAGACGGCGCCCCATTCGCCGGGACTCATCAAAAATGACGTCCCGCCGTGGTACAACATGAAAACCAAACGGGCTACCGCAAAAAATGCGATCCAATATGCAAAATAACATGCAAAAAACAATATACGCTGTTTCATCTTATTTGTATTCAAATATCATCGTGCAAAGTTAATTATTGGCGCGCATATGGAAAAAAAATATTTTGTCCGCAGCGGCAGCGCGGGCTTTTCATACCGTTCCCATCCGGCTTTCCGCTTATTTTGTTCCTTTTTCTTTCACCTCCAAATCCGCGCGGGAATAGTCCATCATATAAGCCATACTTACGCCTCCTGCGTTTTTTCAGATGAAACATAAAATACATCCAAAGTTACTTTCGCTGTTTTATACTGCATTCGGTTGAGTTTTCGTGCTCCGCACTGCGCAACTCCGCACTGCGCTTCGCTTGTACGGGGTTATCAAAAGGCAACCCCTGTCGGGGTTGTGCACAGCTCTGCATGGACGTAAAACGCCGCAGGTGTTACCCTTTGACAACCCCGTATGAAATGCGGGGCGGGGTATGACAGGCGAAAAAACACAAGACTGCAACCAAGCGCAGTATAATTCTTTTTGTTATGTGCTGTTTTAAAACTGTCGACCAAATAACCGTACTGTATTTTTTCTTTCGCAACTGTTCGATATAAAAAAATCAGTTGATTTTTTTTCCTCGTAACTGTGCGACATAAAAAAATCAGTTGATTTTTTTTCCTCGCAACTGTGCGACATAAAAAAATCAGTTGATTTTTTTTCCTCGCAGATATGCGACATAAAAAAATCGGTTGATTTTTTTCTATCGCAACTGTCCGGCAAGAAAACAGGGGGATGATTTTTGTCACGGGTGTTTTCCATTGATATTTATTCCCTGCGGGAAATTTTGGATCGCAACTGTTTTTATCGAAACAGCATCTTTCTGACACCCCGCCCGACCGGACTTTTACATATTTTCCACACATGCGGCAATTTGAACGGCGAAGCCCTCACCGAAGGTAAATACATCCTTTTGTTTACAAGAAAAATTATGCTATTTTTGTGACTTTAAAAATGACGGCAAATGACATTGATAAAATCTATTTCAGGCATCAGAGGCACCATTGGCGGCAGTCCGGGCGAAGGACTGACCCCCTCCGACCTCGTCAGGTTTACGGCGGCTTACGGCGTGTGGGCGCAACAGCAGGCTGCCGGAAAAGGGCATCGCGGAAAAATTAAAATTGTAGTGGGACGCGACGCCCGCATATCCGGTCCGATGGTCAGGCAAATCGTCATCGGTACGTTGACGGGAATGGGTATCGACGTAACGGACACGGGACTTGCCACCACCCCCACGGTGGAAATGGCTGTTACCGCAGAAAAAGCGCAGGGCGGAATCATTCTCACGGCAAGTCACAACCCGAAAGAATGGAATGCGTTGAAACTGCTTGACAGCGCCGGCGAGTTCCTCAACGACCGCGAAGGAAAGACCGTCCTGTCGATCGCCGAAAGCAACCGGTTTGTCTTTGCGGAAGCGGATGCTTTGGGAAGCGTTGTGGAGAAAGACGCAACACAGTACCATATTGACAGGGTACTCGCCCTGCCGCTGGTGGACGTGGAAGCCATCCGTTCGAGAAATTTCAGGGTGACGGTCGATTGCGTCAATTCCGTTGGCGGCATTGTCATTCCCCGTTTACTGAAAGCGCTTGGCGTGAAGGAAGTGATAGAACTGTACTGTACGCCCGACGGCAAATTTCCCCACAATCCGGAGCCGCTTCCGGAACATCTCACGGAAATATCCGAAGCAACGAAAAAACATGCCGCCGACGCAGGGTTTGCGGTAGATCCGGACGTCGACCGGCTGGCTGTCATCAACGAGGACGGAAGCATGTTCGGAGAGGAATATACGCTGGTAGCCGTTGCCGGATATGTGCTGGATCACACGGGGGGCAACACCGTTTCCAACCTGTCGTCGTCACGGGCGTTGAAAGATGTGACGCAGGCAAAAGGAGGCGAGTATTTTGCTTCCGCAGTGGGCGAGGTAAACGTGGTGGCAGCCATGAAAACGCATCACGCCGTTATTGGCGGCGAAGGAAACGGGGGCGTCATTTATCCCGAACTGCATTACGGACGCGACGCGCTGGTGGGGATAGCCCTGTTCCTCTCGTGGCTGGCAAAGTCGGGAAAAACATGTTCGCAGCTGCGCGCGCTGTATCCCGCCTATTACATGTCGAAAAATAAAATAGAACTGGGAGGGGGTATTGACGTTGACGCCATGCTCAACAGGATAAAACAGCAGTACGGCGGTCACCCGATCAATGATATTGACGGCGTGAAGATTGATTTTGCCGATGAGTGGGTGCATTTGCGCAAGTCGAATACCGAACCGGTCATTCGCATTTACACGGAAAGCAAAACAAAGGATCGTGCGGACGCCTTAGCCCGGAAAATCAAAAAAGAGATAGCGGAACAATCATTGCAGTGACTTCGTTGCCGCAATAATTCATGCACACCGATAAATATGAGCAGATTCACGACACACATATATTTCATTTATCTGTTGTGGCTTTTGGCAACCGCCCCTGCCATTACCGGCGAAACGGAGATCGACCGCCCGCAGTGGCTACAGTCGCTCGATCCGGATAACCGCCTTTCGGACGCATACGGGAAACTCGGCGACATATACCGGAACTTCGGGAAAAAGGACAGCGCCGAAATATACATCCGCATGGGAACGGAGGCGCTGGCGGAAAAACGGTTTGACCGTGCGGAACAATATTTCCTGCTCGCGCAGAAATACGATAGCAATACAGTATCGTCAAGTACCACAGTGACCATATTGAACCGGTTAAGCGAAACATACCGGGAAAAAGGCAATCCGAAAAAAATGTTTGAAACGGCTCAGTTAGCCGCCGCTCTCCATGATTCATTGACTGTTGCGGAAGACAAAAGGCGTTTGGAGATATTGCAGACGCAAAATGAACTGAAGGAAATCCGCGAACAGAAAGAAATGGAGTTGCGCATGCAAGCCGAAGAACAGCAACAGGAGATCAGCCGCCGCCGCAAATTGATCATTTTTTCGATTGTCATATTGATTTTCCTGTCCTTTTTGCTTGCCAAACTGGTACTTAATTACCGCTCTATCCGAAGAAAGAACCTGATGTTGCAGGAGAGCCACGAAGAAATGTTGCAGATACAGGAACAGTTGCGCCTGTCGAACAATGAACTGGACATGTACAAGGAATACCTGGAAGACATGGTACAAAAAAAGGCTGCCGAACAAGCCCAGAAAGACATGCAATTGTACGGACTGGGCAATAACCTGCCCGGAGGGTTTATCTACCGGAAAGTCGTTGACAGGGACGGGAAAGAGCAATTGTCCTATATCAGCCGCAATGTGCAACAACTTTACGGTGTTTCTGCCGACACGCTCATCGGCGGAAATAACTTTTACTCCCTGTGGGGCGGGGAAGAAGAGAAATTTGTAGAAGAACTGAGGGCAAAAGAGATGGAATACGGACAAAAAATGACGGCGTTCCGTCATGAATTTAGCGTCGTCAAAGACGGCAAATCCATTTGGCTGATGACTTGCGCCTTTCCTCACAACGAAAAAGACGGCAGCATCACGTGGGACGGTCTTGTCATCGACATCACCCGGCAAAAGGAAGCAGAGCGGACGCTCGAAGCCGCCAAGGAAAAAGCAGAGGAAGCGGACAGGCTGAAATCGGTGTTCTTGTCCAACATGTCACACGAAATACGAACCCCGATGAATGCCATCATGGGCTTTATCGGGTTTGTCGAAAATGAAAATTTACCGTCCGGCAAACGCAACAAGTACATAGAAACCATCCGCAGGAGTGTGGAACAGCTGCTGAAACTTGTTGAAAACATTATTGACATATCCAAACTCGAAATTCAGCAAATCAAGATACATCCGATTGAATTTGAACTGAATGTCCTGATGAGAGAACTGGAAGAGTCGTTCACCGGTAAAATGCCGGAAGATAAAATGATACATCTTCAGCTTGATGACAGTCATTTCCTCGAAGACGACCGCATGTTCAACGACCGTATGCGGCTCAAACAGGTGTTGCGCAATCTCATAGAAAATGCCGTCAAATATACCGAAAAGGGATACGTTTGTTTTGGTTACCGGCAGTCGGAAAATCCGGACGAACTGATATTTTTTGTGGAAGATACGGGTATCGGCATCCCCGAAAACCAACAGGAAATTATTTTTGAATATTTCAGGCAGGGTTCCGACGCCGAACTGAAACCCAAATATGGCGGCACGGGATTGGGGTTATCCATATCCAAAGGGCTTGTCGAATGCATGCAGGGGCGTATTTGGGTAGAATCAACGCTTGACAGGGGCAGCACATTTTTCTTCACGGCAAAGAAACATCTGATACCGGACAGTTGAGGATGACGGCTGATGCATTGTAAGAAATATCGGACGGGGGATATTCAGTTCGGGGAAATTATCCGCGCCGAACCGGATCAACTGCGGGGAACCTTGTCCGTTTTGACCTTTGCGCGCGGAGCGAAAAGCCGAAAACAGCATTGTATCTGCGGTCTTACCGTCCGGCAAGGCGTTCTCGCCGAAGATCAATACGTCCAAACGGCTCATCCGTCAGGATGATTTATCTTGCAGCGCTTTATAATTTATCTTGCAGCGCCTTTTTAAGTTTTGCGGCAAGCGTGTAATCTTCGATGTCAATTGCTATTTCGATAAGTTGCGACAGCTCCTCTTCCGGGTACAGGAGCAATTCTCCCTGCGTTGCCGCCCGCACCGTTTTCAGCGTCTCCTCGTCCTTGGGGTCGTACCAGTGCACTCGATTTTTGGAGTCATTTTTTGCAGTGGCAAGTACCGACTCCCTGATATACACATAACAGGGCGCTCTGAATGCCATCGCTAACGCATCGCTGGCTTCCGCCTTTATTGTAATTTTGCCCGCATCGTTTTTAGTAAGGTGCAATGTGGCGAAAAACACCCCTTTTTGCAATTCATCAATTACCACCTTTTGCAGTTTGCCGCCAAGTATTTCGATCACATCCAAAAACATCTTGTGCGCAGGTATTCCGGGTATGTCCGATTCCATCAAACACCGGAAAAAAGTTCTCACGGCAAACATTTCCATCGGCACGTTCAGTATGGTGTTACCTTGCTCGTCCGTCAGTTTGATCAGCCTGGTCATCGTTACTTCGTGGCATGTAAGATCATATCCGTGCACTTGTATTTCTTTGTCCATCATATTGTGATTTTTACATGAAACGACAAAATTACTATTTTTTTTATTATACGAAAAAACATTTCGGGCAGAAAGTGTCATTTCCTGATTTAGGTTGACTGTTTCCATCTTATCGCGTAGAAAAGTTGACTCGGATTTGTACTAATAACTGATATTTGTTTACTTCAAACTGTTATGCCTGATATTTGTTTACTCGTTGAGTCTTATCGCTGTCAGGGGTTTCCTTCCGGGCTACGCCCTCCAGTCAACCCCTGACAGCGCCGGCAAAGGTAACCCTTTTTCAGCGATTTCCAAGCCATCCATTCGATTTTTTATAGCGATAAGTCTGTAACTTGTCCATCTTTTATCTATTTCTCCGGTGCAGGCGGCTGCCTCCACCGGTGTCATCATGTCAATACTCATGTGCGGTCTTTCATGATTGTAAAACTCTACCGCCACAGTGACAGCCGTTTTTACTTCTTCAATATGGTGGAAGACCATTCCTTTGAGAAGTTCATTCTTCATCGTGTTGTTGATCCGCTCCGCC
>JAISRX010000309.1 GCA_031273395.1 Bacteroidales bacterium
ACATAAGGATTACAAAGAAAATAACCGGCAGCGGAATGTTCCGCAACCCCGAACCGGAGCCGAAACATACTTGCGGAACATTCCGCAACCCTAAACCGGAGCCAAAACATACTTGCGGAACATTCCGCAACCCCAACCCGGAGCCGAAACATACTTGCGGAACATTCCGCAACCCCAAACCGGAGCCGAAACATACTTGCGGAACATTCCGCAACCCCGAACCGGAGCCTAAACACACTTGCGGAACATTCCGCCATTCCTAATTCCCGATGAAGTGATGCGAAATAAACAGCATATAATCCCAAAATGGGTGAAATATCCTAATGACATTTTGGGTTTATTCAAGAAATTTTCGTCGTTTTTGATGAATTAATGCAGCATATTATAGCTCATCATCAAATATTTGCAATTGCAATTTCCTAATGGTGTCCATTAGAAAACAAGAATGTATTTTACTTGGAAACAAACAGTTATATCCTGATGGACAATTTGGGATTATTCGATTATGCCCTGTATGCCTGCGGAAACGTATGTCCGGTAATTGCCCTGCCGATCGCTGTAAATGAGCAGCGCTTCCAGTTCGGGATGCTGTTCGATCAGTTCGATGCTTTTTTCGACTCCGGAAACCATGCAAACGGTCGCCCATGCGTCGGCAGTCATGCAGTCGGCAGACAGCACGGTGGCGCTCAGCAGATGGTGACGAACGGGATAGCCCGTTTTCACGTCGATGGAATGGGCATATTTAACGCCGTCTATCTCAAAAAAACGCCTGTAGTTGCCTGAGGTTGCCAGCGCCTGATTGTTGAGCGGGAGTATTGCCTGCAATGTTTCTCCGGGCATGGCGTGATCAGCAGGACGGTCAATTCCTACGCGCCATGTCTTGCCGGAAGCGTTTACGCCCCGTGCCGCAACTTCGCCCCCGATCTCCACCAGATAGTTTTTGCATCCTTTTTCTTTCAGCAATTTCGCTGTCACATCCACCGAATAGCCTTTGGCAATAGCGTTTACATCGAGCATGACGCCGGAAGACTCTTTTTCCAGCTTCTTTCCCGAAATACGCACTTTTTCCATTCCCACAAACTGCAACAGGCTGTCTATTTTTGCAGGATTCGCCTCAGGAGTGTCGGAAGTAAATCCGAAACCCCACAAATTGACCAGCGGCGCAACGGTGATGTCAAAAACGCCGCCGGACGCATGATGAACCTCTACGGCTTTGTCGAACACGGCACGGAAAAAATCGTCGATTTCCGCTGTCGGGTCGTTCCTGTTGATGCGCGAAATCAGCGAAGAAGGGTCATACATGGACAGCGACGCTTCAAACCGCTCAAGCAACTGCTCAATGTCATCCTGATAATCCTCGCCGTGCGGACTTTCATAGATGATCCTGTAGGAAGTGCCTTCGGCGCGTCCCTGATGGGTAAAATAGTGCGCAGGGGTTCCACAGGCAAACACCCATCCGCTCAACCACAGGAAACAGAGAATTTTTGCGTGCGGTTTACAGAAGCGCATTCAGTTTGCCTGCCAGTACTGACTTGGACGTTGTACCTACTTGAGTGTCGGCTACTTCGCCATTCTTGAAATACAACAGGGTAGGAATGGTGAGAATATTATATCGTGCGGCGAGACTGTTGTTTTGGTCAAGATCCACTTTTCCTACTATCGCCCTTCCTTCAAATTCGGATGCAAGCTGTTCTACTACAGGACCTATCGCCCGGCAGGGAGCGCACCATTCCGCCCAAAAATCAACGAGAACGGGTTTGTCCGACTTCAAGACAACTTCCTCAAAATTATTTTCATTAATTACCAATGCCATTATTTCTTAATATTACAAATTAATATAACGGAGCAATGCACAAATATTGTACCGAAATGGATGAAATCTGCCAATATGTCACCGAATAATGAAAAACAGGGCGTTTTTTTTGACAGTGACTTGTTTTCAGGGCAACCGCACCGAAATTTGGAATAGACCCTGCCGGAAACATAGCCGTCGGGCGAAGATAATGTTATCTCGTAACTAATCCCGAAATCCCCGCGGAAACAAAACCGTTTTGATGTGGTACCGGATATTCGTGAATATAATTTTTTATGCATGATTAATTTTTTATGTGATATTAAACCGGAAAATATTATATTTGCAGCGTTGAACGTTAAATTTTTCGGATATGGATAATATAGAAGTCATCATAGGGATAGTAGCCACCATTTTGGGCGGTATGTGGTTTTTCACCGAACGGGCAGGCGGATGGGGGGCAGCCCGTAAAACGCTCTCCGGTCTTGTGGAACAGGTGAGTAAAGTGGACGGCAAAATAGACGCCGTCAAAGTGGAATTGACCCAACAGATAGGCGAAGTGAAAGCCGACTTGACCCAACAAATGGGTAAATTGGAAGACAAAATAGACGCTACCCGAGTAGAACTGGAAGGCAAAATAGCCGAAACCAGAGCCGACTTGACCCAACAAATGGGCAAATTGGAAGACAAAATAGACGCTACTCGAGTAGAACTGGAAGGCAAAATAACCGATACCAGAGTAGAATTGGAAGGCAAAATAGCTGAAACCAGAGCCGACTTGACAGGGCAAATAGCTGAAACCAAAGCCGACTTGACAGGGCAAATAGCTGAAACCAAAGCCGACTTGACAGGGCAAATGGGTAAATTGGAAGACAAAATGGACGATACCCGAGTAGAACTGGAAGGTAAAATAGACGATACCCGAGCCGACTTGACAGGGCAAATGGGTAAATTGGATGACAAAATAGACGCTACCCGAGTAGAACTGGAAGGTAAAATAGACGATACCCGAGCCGACCTGACCCAACAAATGGGTAAATTGGATGACAAAATAGACGATACCAGAGTAGAACTGGAAGGTAAAATAGCCGATACCCGAGCCGACTTGACAGGGCAAATAGCCGATACCCGAACAGACCTGACAGGGCAAATAGCCGATGCCAAAGCCGACTTGATGCGGCAAGCGGACAAAACGGACAAGAAAATAGACGATACCAAAGTCGATTTGTCACGGCAAATAGAGAAGGCAGACAAGAAAATAGACCTTACACGAGCCGACTTGACAGGACAAATAGCCGATACCAAAGCCGACTTGATGCGGCAAACGGACAAAACGGACAAAAAAATAGACGACTCCAAAGTCGATTTATCACGGCAGATAGAGCAGGTAGATAAGAAAATAGACGATAGCAAAGTCGATTTGTCACGGCAAATAGAGAAGGCAGACAAGAAAATAGACGACGCCAAAGTCGATTTGTCACGGCAAATAGAGAAGACGGACAAGAAAATGGACGACGTTAAAGCCGATTTAATCCGCGAAATAAATGTGGATACCCAGTTGGTTGAAATGGCAAAACATACCGGCGTGAACATCAATAGACGGCGCACGACGGTAGAGGCATAGCTCATGGCAGATACGACCCCGATGGGGGTCGAATGGAAACACCACATCTTTTTCTATCAACATACGACGTCTTCGGCATCAAAACCGGCATACATTATTTATTTCCCATTTCGAAAGGCAGAGTTAATTTCAAAGTCCCGTCTTTCAGGCGGTGTTATTGGTTTTCGCCTCCCGCCGATCAGCTACCTGCGGTGATGAAAATTGGTTCTTTCGGGACAATTTACCTGCAAACGATACGGTGATAAGTGATTAATTTTTCATTCCTTATGACATTCGGATCGATCGCAAACCGGATATTGCTCTTGTCTGTGTTGTCCGTCGGGACGTCCGACACGTCATTTTGTGCAGGTATAATTCCGGCAGGAGTTGTACCTTTTTGATCTCCCCCGTGCAAGAGAGCCGAAGCACAGGATAACCGGCGAATTTTTTTTCGGATGTAATACGCTCATTTTTAAGCCGAATGAAAAAAAAATATTTTTTTTTTGCAAGGTTTGTTATCATGCAGACCTCGTTCGTTGTCTTAATAAGTAAATGATAAAATGATAAAAGGATAATATGGAGCAAAAGGAACATAATGACGTACTGTCGCCGGATGAATTACTTCTGCGTTGCCTTGAAGGTACTGCCGACAGGGAAACGTATGAGCATATACGGCAATGGGCTGCTGCGTCTCCGCAAAACAGGCGGCGCTACCGCGAGGTGCTGGATGTTTTGATTGCTTCGGGTTTGTTGAAGCCGGTTGACCGGAAGATGCAGGAACGTATATGGAAGCGTCTTTCCGCGAAGATATGGGGCATCGTAAAATCCGGGAAATACGTCCGTTTGACGCTCGGTAAATGGGTAGCGGCGGCTGCCGTTCTGCTGTTGGCGTATGTTGCCGGAGCAAAAAACGCAAATCCTTCCGATCACCACCTGCAATATACCTTTGAATCCGCCGAAAACGGAACATCAATGCTCATGCTGAGCGATGGAAGCAAGGTATGGCTGAATAAAGCCACCACGCTCCGCTATGGCGACGACTACGGGCATAAAAAGCGCGAAATTGCCTTAACGGGAGAGGCGTATTTTGAAGTTGCCCGCGACGCCGGCAAACCCTTTATTGTAAAAACCGCTCAAGTGGATGTGGAGGCGGTAGGCACGCAGTTTAACGTGCGGGCATATCCCGACGAGCCAACCGTTTCCGCCACGCTGACGGAAGGATCGGTAAAAGTGTTCGCAGGCGCGAAGGAAATCCTTGTAGAACAGGTAGGGCAACAAGTGCGCTATGATAAAACCGGCAACACAATAATGCTGAAAAACACCAACGGCGAGCAATATACGGCATGGAAAGACGGGTTGATGATTTTCGATCGGGAACCCATTGAAAGCGTATTTGAGCAGATGGAACGGAATTTCAACATGGTCATCCGGTTAAAAAACAGGAAACTTGCCGACAAAAAAATTACAGGACGGTTCAGCCTTAATGAAAAACCGGAAAAAATCCTGAAAGTATTGCAACATTCATTAACCTTTAATTTTTATACGAAAAATGACACTGTTTTTGTTAAATAAGGTAAATGCTTTGGCGCATGTAAAAATACCATGTTTGTGGTATTGGATGCGTGAGGAAATACGGATACTTTTGTGCGGTAATCAATATGTCAAATTTTATCCGAATATTTTCTTGAAAACCATGCCGATGTTTATCACAAATAATGCAGCGTATCTGTCCGTAACAGAACGTTTTGCAGAGAGAGAGAGAGAGAGAGAGAGAGAGAGACTTACGCGCGCGTAATTTACGCATATTTTGGAAATACAGTACAGCCACGACATTGTTTTTGCAATGTTGCGGCTTTTTTGTTGCAACAATTAAATATATGGGGACGTTGCATACCATCCTGACAGGGTTCAAAACCCTAAATAAGGTTTTGTTGTTGTGCGGATTGCAGGCTACCAGGGTTGCTCCGCAAGGGAAAAAACACGCCGCCATTGGTAGCAGAAATAATGGAGGCATTATTGCGGAAAACCTTATTTTCGGCAGGAAAGCCTTAATACCTTATTCAATGAAAATTCAATGAAAATAATTAATACCACAATAAATGATGTCACAATTAAAATTTTAACCAAAAGAAAGAAAGAAGATGAATGTATTTAACAAAGAAGAAGTGGAATATCCTCCACGAAATCGCAACATGATTGCCATGTTCCGGTATGTGTGTTTTCTGGCATGTATCGGCGTGTTTTCCGTTTCGACGGACATTTCCGCGCAAGTGCGGAAAGTTTCCTTAACGTACAGCAATGCGCCTTTGAAAACCATCTTGCAGGCGCTTGAAGTGCAAAGCGAATACTCTTTCGTCTATTCCGATGAAATAGACACGGAAAAAGCGGTATCCGTGAACGTAACCGATCAGGAGTTCGGCGAAGCCCTCAAAACCCTCTTTGCGGCGGCTGGGCTGAATTACAGGATAACGGACACTTATGTGGTCGTTTACAAGTCGGGCGAAAAGGCGTCGCAACCTCCCGTTGTGCAGCAAAACATCAGGATTGCCGGCGCGGTGACTGATGGCGGCGGAGACCCCATACCGGGCGTAAATATTGTCGTGAAGGGAACCACACAGGGAGTAATCAGCGACGCGGCAGGGCAGTATGTCATCTCCGTGCCTGATAAAAACTCCGTGCTGGTGTTTTCCTTTGTGGGATATGCCACTCAGGAAATTCCCGTGGGGGAACAGATTTCCATTGACGTAAGCCTGAGCGACGACGCGCAGGAAATCGAAGAAGTGGTGGTAGTCGGCTACGGGGTGCAGAAGAAGGAAAGTTCCGTAGCGGCAATCGGGCAGGTGAAAGGCGACGACATGCTGAAAATGTCCGCCACCAATATTCCCAACGCTTTGGCGGGACAGGTAACAGGGGTGAGCGTCATACAGGCTTCCGGAAAGCCCGGAGACGATGTTGGCAAAATTTTTAT
Source organism: Bacteroidales bacterium (assembly GCA_031273395.1). Lineage (GTDB taxonomy): Bacteria > Bacteroidota > Bacteroidia > Bacteroidales > UBA4181 > JAIRLS01. The sequence continues at coordinate 6,364 of JAISRX010000309.1, forward strand.
ACGCGGCGTGTCCACCTGGCAGGCTACCGATCCCTTGGTGCTGGTGGATGGCGTGGAACGACGGTTCAACAACATTGATCCCAACGAAATAGAAACGCTTTCCGTGCTGAAAGACGCTTCCGCAACCGCCATTTTCGGGGTAAGGGGCGCCAACGGGGTCATCCTGATCACCACCAAACGGGGTACAAAAGGCGAAGTAAAGGTCAATGCCACTGCCGAATTTATTGCCAAGGAGCCTATTGGTATGATTGCTCCGTTAGACAGTTATACAACGGGGTTGGTGATGAATGAAGCCTACAAAAACGACAACAACTGGGCAAATATCCTTTCCGACGAGATACTGGAACATTACCGCGTGCAGGATCTTCCCTACATTTATCCCAATACCAACTGGCAGGAGGAAATGCTCAAAAAAGTGGGGTTCTCGCATAAATACAATGTAAATATCTCCGGCGGCACCGATTTTGCTCGCGTATTCGCTTCGTTGAGCTATCTGTATGACGGCGACATCCTCAAAACGGAAAAACAGCCGGAGTACGATCCTACCTACAAGTTCAATCGCTACAATTACCGCTTCAATATTGATTCGGATCTGACCAAAACCACCGTTTTGACGCTGGAAGCAGGCGGGTTTATCAGCATCATCAATCAACCCTACAACACATACCGTCCGTACAGGGCTATTTACATGCTGGGGCCCATGGAGGTGCCGCTTGAATATCCCGCCGAAGTCCTCGAACAGTATCCAGACCCCTGGCGCCCCGACGAAACAGGCGTCCGGCAGTCCAACACCGGACAGGCAAACGCCCCCAATCCATACGTAGCCACTAATTATTCCGGCAGCAGAAGTACCAAACGTACCGACCTGAACGTAACGCTCCGGCTGAAACAGGAGTTGGATTTCATCACCAAAGGGCTTTCCGTTGCCGGTAAAGTTGCCTACAACCACAATATGGCGTATGTGAAAGGCTATGCCAAAAACTATGTTTCGTATAATCTGGACGACAACGGCAACTGGACGCGCTATGTGGTACGCGAAGTGAGCGAAAACCCGGAAACACCGGTAAATGTGGAAAGTGAATCCGTTTCAAGCGATCCCTACAGAACATGGTACTATGAAGCATCCATCAATTATGCGCGCAAATTCGGCAAACACGATGTGGGCGGATTAGTGCTGGGGCAACGGCGGCAGCGACAAACCAATGTGGAATTTCCCAGATATGAAGAAGGGGTAGTCGGAAGAGTTACTTACGACTATGATACCCGCTATCTGTTGGAAGTAAACATGGCGTACAACGGTTCGGAACAATTTGCCCCGAAAAACCGCTACGGCTTCTTCCCCTCCTATGCCGTCGGATGGAACCTGCACAACGAAAAATTTTTCCAGCCCGTGAAAAACATTGTCAGCCGCGCCAAAGTGAGGATGTCCTACGGTGAAGTGGGCAGCGACGCGGGCGACCGGTGGCTGTACACCTCCTCCTACGTCAACGGCGGACAGTACACCGATAAATATTACCCGGGAACCTTGAACGCATCCAGCGCATACATTACCCCTATTATAGAGGAAAACGCAGCCAATGACAACGCCCGATGGGAACGGGCGGTGAAAAAGGACGTCGGCGTGGAACTGGCTTTCCTGCACAACAGCATGTTCGTGCTTTCCATGGACTTCTATCGCGAAGACAGAGATCAGATTCTGCTGTCCCGCCTGTCGCTGCCGGCATGGTTTGGCGTGGGATCGAAACAACAGAATCTGGGAAAGACGGAAACCAAAGGCTATGAAATAGAACTGAAATTCCAGCAGACCACCTCCGGCGGCTTTTATTACTGGCTGAAACCGGCAGTCAGCTTCAGCGACAACCGGATCATCGAAAAGGACGAACCCATGTACTCTCCCGAATATCAAAAACAGGCGGGAAAGAGAATATGGCAAGAGATGGGCTATGTGTCCACCGGAATGATCCAGAATACAGACGAGCAGATGAACAGTATCCGCTACGGCGGAAGCATTATGGGATTGGGCGATTCGCAGTGGATGGATTTCAACGGCGACGGCGTCATTGACACCTACGATCAGGTGCCGATAGGCTATTCTACCCAGTATCCCCTGTACAATTACAGTTTCGGCGGCGGGTTCAGGATTAAAAATTTTGAATTTGATTTCCTCTTTCAGGGCGTAAGCCATTATTCCAAAGTGGTGATCGACGCCTTTGCATGGCCCCTGCACCGCTTGGCAAATCATGTGTTCGCGTACCAGATGGACGCTTGGAACCCCGACAACCGCGACGCGCAGTTTCCTTCCTACCATTTCGACGCGACCCGCACGCACAATAATCTCTCCGATGGAGCAGCGCGAACCACCAACCTCTATGACGCTTCTTTCATCCGGTTGAAATCGGTGAACCTGTCCTATTCCCTGCCGAAATCCGCAGTAAACAGGATGAAATTGGACAGGTTGTCCGTATTCCTGCGGGGCAGTAACCTGTTTACATGGTCGCCCAACTATCCTCTTGCCGATCCGGAAGGAAGCGACGGCAGCGGAAGAGTAACGGACGGATATTATCCCCTGTTGAGAAGATATACATTAGGTTTACAAATCACATTTTAAATGAATAAAACGTTATGAAAAGGATAAAATATTATATTTTGACGGCGGTTGCACTGACGGTGGCGCTGGGTACTGCCTGCAACAGCGATTATTTGGACAAGATGCCCGAAGCGGAAGGGTATGATTTCGACAAGGTATTCAAGGATTCCACCAATTACCGGAATTTTTGCGAATATCTGGTCATCTACCCCTTTTTCCTGCATTTGCAGAACGGCGTCAAGCCGTACGGAAGTTACGACGACATTACCGATAATTCCATCTCTACGCCTACTTTTGCCGGAGTGCCTTCCGTGCAGTGCCAGATAGGGAATTATTACGGGATGCGCACCAATGGAGACGCCCCCATGTCCAACAATGCCACATGGGAGGAAATTTGGAAGCATGTCCGCATTGCCAACAACGGCATACGGAACATTGCGCATTATTCGGGATCGGAAACCTCCAAAAACAAAATTCTGGGACTGTGTTATTTCTACCGCGCTTATGCCTATATGGAACTGACGCGGCGATGGGGTGGAATGCCCTATCTCTTTGCCCCCGTTGCGGCTGATGAAAACATGGACTTTCCCCGTCTGAGCATGCAGGAAACCTACCAGCTGGCGGCAAAAGACTGCGACTCGGCTGCCATGTTCCTGCAAAATGTGATCCCCCTCTCCGAATTTCAGCATCCCACCAGAATAGCAGCTCTGGCGATGAAATCGCGCATCCTGCTCTATGCCGCCAGCGATCTGGCGCGCTATGAAAACGGCGATGGAGAGAACCTCTGGGAAGAAGCCGCCTTAGCTGCCGACTATGCCCTGAGAGAAGCCGAAGCCACCGGATATTACCAGTTGGTAGATTGGGCTAATTATCGCTATATTTTTATAGACGATCAGGAAGATCATTATAGCAAAGAAATTCTTTTCGGCAGAAGAGCCTCCATCGGCTGGGCAGCGGACGCTTACACCAACTGCATCCGCCCGCCGGGACAATTGGGCGGGAAATACGGCGTTGCCGTCAACCGGCTTTTTGTGGACAAATTTGAAATGCAAACTACTGGATTGCCCATCGACGATCCCGTGTCCGGGCATGTGGAACAGAATCCATACGTCAATAGAGACCCCCGCTTTTCCTTCAACGTGATCTACAACGGAGCAACGGTGATGACCAAAACGATGGAAATCTGGCAGTACGATGACAATTCGACGTCGAAAAATGCCGCTGATTGCCAGATCTCGCAGGGGGTGCCGCTCATGGGTTACACCCAAACCGGTTACTATGCCCAAAAATGGATGGGCAGAGGCGCCTTGGGGGCTACGCCACACAAACAGCAGTGGCCCTACATCCGGCTTGCCGAGGTATATCTGAACTTTGCCGAGGCTGCCAACGAAGCCTGGGGCAATCCGGACGTGCAGGACGGTAGATGCCACTATTCCGCTGCCGCAGCCGCCAATGTGATACGCAACCGCGCCCAAATGCCCGACGTGCACAGCAAATTCCTGAATCAAGCCGATTTTAAGGAACGGGTGCGCAACGAACGTCGCGTGGAACTCTGTTTTGAAGAACACCGAATTTTCGATCTCCGCCGCTGGAAAATAGGCACACAATCCGAATACCGCGACATCTGGAGATCGAAAATCACCCGGCTGAATACGGCAACTTACGACCCTGCCATTTATCCCACCGGATTCAAGTTTGAAAAAGAACTGCTCATCCGCCGTATTTATGAAGACCGCCACAATCTGTTTGTCATCAAATTAGACGACACGAACATCGGTCCCAATTTCAAACAGAATCCGGGTTGGTAAAATTATTGATCAATTAAAAACATATTGAAAAATGAATACATTAAAAAACATTATCTGTTCCCTGTTGATGCTTTTTTGCCTGTATGCAGCTGTTTTTCCGGCTTCAGGGCAGAAAAAAACGACGGAAAAAATTGCAGTCAGTATCGAAATTGTCGATGAAACGGGCAATCCCGTAGGTTTCGCGCAGATCACCTCCGCCGGAAACAGGCATACCTACACCGCCTCCGAAAACGGAACGGCGCAGTTGCTTTTGCCCTCCACCGACGTAGTGAAAATCATAGCGCCCGGATATGCCACCGCCGTGCTGCCTGCCGATCAGCTGACGGCTGACGGAAAGGTAACGCTCAGCAAAGAAGTCGCCTTCTCGGGAGAGGAGCATAAACTCTACACCCTCTTCGGCGAAACCACCGAAAGACGTTCCGTAGGCGCCTATTCAAAAGTGAACGGCAGCGATCTGGAAGCCAATCCAACCATGCACTTCATGAACGCGCTGGGCGGTCGGCTGGGAGGGCTATATACGATGGACAATACCCTCGTGCCGGGCTTTACCACTTCAAGCAGCCACATCAGGACACCGCAGGGCGACATGCTCATCCTGATAGACGGCGTGGAACGGTCGCTCGACTATCTGGAACCCGAAACGGTGGAAAGCGTGCAGATACTGAAGGACGCCTCCCTGAAATCGCTGTACGGCGGCGTACAGACCAACGGCATCCTGATGATCAAAACCCGTCGCGGAAAAGAATTTGAAAACGGCGCCCGCATCAATGTGCAGACCGGCATACAAAAACCAACCCGACTGCCGAAATACCTCAATGCCTACGACTATGCCGTTAAGTACAACGAAGCGGCGGTGGCAAACGGCATGGACCCCTATTTCAATCCCGACGGATACCTTGGCGGCGATCCGATGCTCTACCCCGACGTGGATTATTACGACATGTTCCTGAACGACAACATGACCATTACCCGCGCCAACATGCAGTATTCGGGCGGAAACAAAAACACGCGCTTCTTCACCCATCTGGGCTATCAAACCAATGGCGGGCTGGAAAGTTTTACGGAATACCCCAACCGCGACCGCGTGTTTACCCTGCGGGGAAACGTGGACAACCGACTGCTGGACTTCATCACCTTTTCGGCAGGATTCAACACCGCTTGGCAAATGAAAAGCTGGTCCAACATCTCCACCCAGGACTTTTTCAACATGCTGTCCGACAACCGACCGAATGAGTTCCCCATTCTGATACCCGGAGAAAATGTGGGCAACTCAGAAAAGGAATTTGTGCTGGGCGGCACCGCCGCAAACCGCAACAATCCCTACGGCGCTCTGTGCTACGGAGGCAATGCCGAAAGAGAATACTCCTACATCCAAACGGATTTTGCGTTGGACTTCGACCTCAACAAATGGGTGCCCGGCTTGTCCGTCAAACCCGTCTTCACCTTCGACGTGTACAATTATTTCACCTCCACGCAGGGAGCCACCTACGTGGTGTTTGAACCCAGGACGACCGGCGATCCCGACAATCCTGTCGCCTATACCTCGTGGGGAACGGAAACACGGGCTACCTCTATGACGCGGAGCGGCGCCATCATCAACCGCAACTACGCCTTCAACCTCACCGCCACCTACAACCGCGCCTTCGGGAAACACGATTTCAACGCCCTGCTGGTATATTACCAACAGACCAAAGAGTACAACAGCCTGAACAATGCCCTGAAAAGACTCAACTTCGGCGGTCTGCTCAACTACATGTACGACAACCGCTACATGGCAGAAGTTAGCCTGAACCGCGTGGGCGTCAGTTCCTTTGCACCCGAAAAACGCTTCGGCACCTTTCCCACTTTCGGCGCCGGATGGATCATCAGCGAAGAAGATTTTATGAAAAACACTTCATGGATCGATTATCTGAAAATACGGGCAAGTTACGGCATCCTCGGTTCCACCACCTACACCGCCGAAGGACTGTTTTCCGACTATCTCTACCGCGACGTGTGGGAACCCAACGGAACCTATGCCGTGTCGGGCTTCAACAATATTGCGCGGGAAACGCAAACCGGAAATCCCGATGTGGGCTTTCAGAAAAATTACGACCTGAACGCAGGCGTGGACGTGCAGCTGCTGAATCGCTCTCTGTACATCTCCGCCGGATTCTTCCGCAATGTGCTCAAAGGCGCGCTGGCTAACCTCGGCGATATTACCGCCGGAGTGAGCGGTAAAAATGCTGCTCTGATGATGCACAACTACAAAGACTTCAAAACGGAAGGTGTAGAAGCCGAAGCCATGTACGAAAAAAGAGTCTCCGACTGGAAGTTTACCGTCGGTGCCAACATGACCTGGGGCTTCACCAAAATAACGAAGGAAGCCAACCCGCCCTATCCCGACAGTTTCGCCGGATTGATGAAGATCACCAGAGTGGGCGACGTGAAAGGGCAGCAGGTCATTGGTACTTTCGAGAACCAGACCGATATTGACGCTTCTCCGAGGCAGGATTTCGGAGCGGTGCGCCCGGGCGATCTCAAATATGCCGATCCCAACGGCGACAATGTGGTGGACAGCCGCGACCAGACCATCATCGCCAACACCACTCCGGCTTTGCAGTATGGCATCACGCTTAAAATAGAGTACAAAGGATTCAACCTCGATCTGCTGGGCTACGGGCTGGGCGACTTCGACAGGATGCTCGACAGCAAATACTATCAGATATACGGAGCGCGGAAATATTCCAACGTGCTGATAGACGGTTTGCCTAACGGAAACCCGCATCCGGCGCTTAGCCCCGAATACCGCAACAACAATTTCATTGCATCCGACTACTGGGTGGTCAACGGCAGTTATTTCAAACTGCGCAATGCGGAACTGGGCTACACCCTTCCCTATGCCATCACTTCCAAAATAGGAATGACCAAAGTGAAGGTCTATCTGAGAGGCTTCAATCTCTTTACCATTTCTAAAATCAAAGACCTCGATCCTGAAAGTTTGGACGCCGGCGTCGGTAACTTCCCGCTGTGCACCACTCTCACCGGAGGTCTTTCCATTTCTTTTTAATCTGAAAATATCATCAACATGAAAAAGTATCTTATCATATTCTCCCTCTTGATTGCCGGTATGCTCAACGCATGTTCCGACTTTCTGGAACCGAAACCCGACAACACCATGACCGAAGAGGAGGTGTTTGCCAATGCCGCCTATTTCTGCGGTCCGCTGATGGCGGCATACAACAGTTTGCCTGCAAATTTCGACATCGCCATGGAGACCATGACCGACAACGCGGTCAACAACCAGCTTTCCGGCGATTATTACCTCTGTAGCGTGGGCGCCTTGCGTCCCAACCACAATCCTTTGGACAATTGGACGGGCGACTACCAGCAAATTCGTCGCATCAACCAGTTTTTAGAACAAATGGTGTTGAACTTCGATAACCCTGTGCCTACCCCCGTGCGTTTTTACCTGCTTCAGACACCGCAGGACAGCATCGACAATGTCAGGGTCTTTTACCGGCTGCTGGGCGAAGCCCATTTCATGAGAGCCTACTATCTGGCTGATCTGCTGAAACGCTTTGGCGGCGTGGCTGCCGACGGAACAGTGCTGGGTGTGCCGCTCATTGGCGACCGCGTGCTGGAAATCACCGAAGACCTGAACTTTCCCCGTGCACCCTACGACGACTGCGTACAGGCTATTGTCAGCGACTGCGACAGCGCCATCAAATACCTGCCAGTGGAATACAAAGGCGACAATCGTGTAACCGGTCTTACCATGAACGGACGCGCTTCGGGCATCGCCGCCCGTGCGCTGAAGGCGCGCGTGCTGCTCTATGCCGCCAGCCCCGCCTTTAATCCTACCAACGACCGCCTGAGATGGGAAAAGGCTGCCATTGCCGCCGGAGACGCCATCAAAGCAGTGGGCGGAGGTTTTCAAAATCTGGTACAAGGAGGTGCAGGATTAGAGTCAGAACCTTATTATTTCGGTCAATTACAAAATGTAACATGGGCAGATAACGGCAGAGACCTGTTTTTTCGTGCAAACGTGGTTACCGGTCAGCATGTATTAGAAGGCGACAATTACCCGCAGTCTATGTACGGATCAGCCATCAACGGTCCCTCGCAGAACTTTGTGGACGCCTTTCCCGACAACACGGGCTACCCGATAGGAGAAAGTACGGTATATGACGCCGAAAACCCATACGCCAACCGCGACCCGCGTTTAGCCTATTTTGTAGCCTTCAACGGCAGCGCTATGGGTCCTGCCAATCATGTTGCCCGCCACACTATTGCAAGCTACAAAGGTGGCGAAGACGCCTACGTGCCGCTCAACAAAACTTCCCGCACCTCCTATTATCTGAAAAAACTCCTGCGCCACGGTACCGTGTCGCTTGTCCCCAACAATATCGTAAATACGGCAAGAGCGCATATCCTGCTGGGCAAACCGGAGCTATACCTCAATTTTGCCGAAGCCGCCAACGAAGCCTGGGGCGTAAATAACGACCCTGAAGGTCTGAGCTTTACCGCTGCCGCCGTATTGAAAAAAATTCACCTGAGATACTGGAGAACCGCCAACGGCGACACCTATCTGAACAACGTGATCGTTAACGATCAAGACCTGTTCCGCGCATACGTCCGCAACGAACGGCGCATCGAACTCAGTTTTGAGGGACATTACTATTTCGACCTGCGGCGGTGGATACCCTACGGTACCAACAACGCGGCTGCCCTCAACGTGGATGTCCGCGGGATGGAAATCACCAAAAACGACGACGGCACTTTTACCTACAACCCCAACGTGTTGCTGGAAACACGGTATTTTGCCTCGCCTTTCCAGCCCATTCCCTACATGGAGTTGTACAACTCGTCCAATATAGTACAAAACTACGGATGGGAATAATTGAAAACTAAGCGAAGCGTTCTCATGAGCGTTAGCGAATAATTGAAAATTGAAAATGAAAAAGCATATAATGATCGGTAGAGACGTGGCGCGCCGCGTCTCTACAAACGCGGCGGATGCATCCCACCCTAACAGGGTTTTGAACCCTGTTAGGGTTAGCAGGGAACGGAATCCGTTTGCGCAACATTATTTTAGCACACAATCTTAAAAATGAAAATTAAAAATGAACATGAAAAAACATATTATTATCGGTATCGTCAGCGCCGCCATTATCGCGGCGGTATGCGGCGCATGTAAATTCGACGATCAGGAGGTAAGCTATTCTTATACCTCCGTATTGTTTCCCAATCGGGATTACAACCGGAACCTCATCGTGGGCGAGGGTTTGCGTTTGAGCGCGGGCATTATTTTTGCCGGCGTCGTCACCAACGACCGGGACAGAACGGTACAGTACGTCATCGACCCCTCGCTCATCATCGACGCGGGGCAGTCGCCACTGCCGCCCGCTTACTACACTTGCGGACACGCATCGCAAATTGTAGTGCCGGCGGGTCAGTTGAAAGGCTACCTGCCCGTTGAGATGGATTCCGCCGCTTTTCTGAGCGATCCCAAATCGCTCACCGGCGAATATATCTTACCGCTGCGGCTGGTATCCTCCGACGATGTGGATTCCATATCTCCCGATTTGAATTTCATCCGCATTTCCGTGAGTTATTATGCCAAGCAACACGGCAATTATACCTATTCGGGCAGCGTTAGCAGAACCAAATCCGGAACGGCAAAGGACACGACCTATCAAAACATAGCGTCGGAAAACGATGGCGTCCGGTTTTTGAAAACGGTGGGAGCCGCACAGTTCCTCATGACCGCCGACCCCAAAAACAATTATGATCCGGTAAAGGCGGATGGGGTCTCCTTTTTGCTTGACGTGCCGGTGCATGGCGGCGGCGCGGTGAGCATTACCGCCGATCCTGCCTCGTCCGTTGCCGTAACGCCCGACGGAACATCCGAATACGACGCCGCAAACAAAACCTTTCGCCTGAATTACAAATACACG
>JAISRX010000018.1 GCA_031273395.1 Bacteroidales bacterium
CGGCGTTTTACGTCTATGCAGGGCTGTGCGCAACCCCGACAGGGGTTGCCTTTTGATAACCCCGTACAAGCGAAGCGCAGTGCGGGGTACGAAAACTCAAAACTCAACCGAATGCAGTATACATCCGCGATGATGTGCATCCCGCCCCTGTCGGGACTTTCACTCCTGCTACAATTTGACCGGCGAAGCCCTTGCCGAAGGTACATGCACCCGGACCGGAACGCCGATTTTCCATTAATAAAATGCGGTTTTCATGAAAAATTCCGTATCATCAGGGGCAAAATACGCGTCGGAGGCAACCCTGTTTTTAAAAAATCAAAAAAAAATGCATTTTTATTTTGCACTATACCAATCACTTAAAAAATATTTTCAAAATATTTTCAAAATTAAGCGTTTTATTAAGCGTTTTGTTAAGCGGTAAGTTTTTACTTTGCGTAAATAAAAATGTCAAAGGTATCTTTTGCATGGAGAAAATGTAAATGTATTTTTTGTTCCGAAACCGTTAAATTTTATAAAATGGATAGCAAAGTAAAATTCTTTCCTTTCGTAGAGAGAGAGAGAGAGAGAGAGAGAGAGAGAGAGAGAGAGAGAGAGAGAGAGAGAGAGAGAGAGCATATATATATATATAATTATACATATATAATATACTCATGCGCGTATATTAATGTATTTTTTCAATATTTCCAAGCCATGCCGCTGTTTTTTGCAGCGCGTGGCTTTTTTTATGATTTTACCCGAATTTTTGTACCGCGCAACGACGTTTTTACCACATATATTATATCGGCAACCTGCAAGAATTACCTGCGCATGGACGCACAAACAGCCCTCCTTTCCGTAGAGACGCGGCGCGCCGCATCCCTACCGTCGCACGTACCGGCGCGGTGGGCGCTGCAAACCCTGCAAGGGTGCGGCTATGGAATCGAAAACAATCAATAAATAAATCAATAAAACAATAAATATAAATTAACAATTAAAATTCAAGGAAATGGAAAATAGACATCAGCAAAGCATTCCGGCGGCAACGGTCGCCGAGGCGTTAAGTTACATCGACAGGGCGTCGGAAATACTGCGTCCTTATCTATTGTCGCTCACGGCAACGGACAGACAGAACATCCCGAAGTTGGGCAACAAGTATCTGTCGTTCGTAGAAAAAACCGGCGCAATAGCGGAATTGAACCCGCAATACTGCCCGCCGTTTTTCGATTTGGCGGAGTTCAAAATCGACCTTGCCGACGCAATGGCGTTGCAGGGGCTTCTCAGCCGCGTGCAGCAACTCGCCCGCGGGATAGAAGATACCGCAATGACGGCAGGCAGCGAAGCCTATTCGCAGGCGCTGCTGCCCTATCAGACCATCAAGCTGGCTGCCAAAAACAACCGACCCGGAGCAAAGGTACTGTATGACGAGTTAGCCGAAAGCTATCCGAGCGGAAAACGCACGCACAAATCAAATCCATCCGACCCAGCCGGACAGTCATGAGAAACATGAGAGGAAGAAATCCGGTTGCCGCAGGGAATACAAGCCCTTCAAAGGGTGTTGCGATACCTTCAAAGGGTGTTGTAATATCTTCAAAGGGTGTTGCGATACCTTCAAAGGGTGTTGCGATACCTTCAAAGGGTGTTGTAATACCTTCAAAGGGTGTTGTAATACCTTCAAAGGGTGTTGCGATACCTTCGGGAGGATGTCGTCAGACCTTCAAAGGGTGTTGCGATACCTTCAAAAGGGTGTTGCGACACCTTCAAAGGGTGTCGTCAGACCTTCGGGAAGGTGTCGTCAGACCTTCGGGAGGGTATTATCGTACCTTCAAAGGGTGTTGCGACACCTTCAAAAGGGTGTCGCGAGACCTTCGGAAGGGGATAATGACCGGTTCAACCTTAACGGGGTTCAAAACCCGGTTGAGGTTAGCGGATGGTTGCACTACACCGGTGCAAGTGTCGTCCCTGCGGGACTTGGGAAAGTATGGGGGCTGTGCTGTCCGTAAGCTAAAGCATACGGTTAATAAAGTGTCGTCCCTGCGGGACTTGAGAGAGGCGGGGGTATGTGCTGTCCGTAAGCTGAAGCATACGGTTAATAAAGTGTCGTCCCTGCGGGACTTGGGAAAGTATGGGGGCTGTGCTGTCCGTAAGCTGAAGCATACGGTTAATAAAGTGTCGTCCCTGCGGGACTTTGCAGAGATGAGGGTTGACGTTGTCCGTAAGCTGAAGCTTACGGTTAATAAAGTGTCGTCCCTGCGGGACGGTATGCCGGTAGAAACCGACAGGAACGGCATGTCGGTAAAAAACGCATCTTATTTTGTTTGCAGCCCCCAAACCCCGACAGGGTTCAACATCCTGTCGGGATTACAGGGGCAAAACAATCGCATAAACGCCTGCGCCGTCGCAGAACGGTCGGGAAATTTAATCATACCAAACTGTTATTCACCTTTAATCTTTTACGCCTATGGATAAATAAAAAGGAGCCTGTTTCACGTTTCCCGTTCCTTTTTCGAGTGCGGGGGAACCCCTGAACCGGCTTCAAAGAGAAAGAAATCGTAATAAACCTGCGCCGGACGCATTGGATGATGGTCCGGCAGATGAAAAAATCAATAAAAATTAAATTTTAAACCTAATAAATAATGAGTAAAATAGAATTTGTAAAAATCAGGAAGAATGCGCTGAGGAAGATATTATTGTCCGTATGCGCAAGTATATGTGTAGTTTCGCTGTTTGCGCAGACGAATATTACAGGGGTGGTGAACGACGAGGACGGCAATCCGTTGCCCGGCGCCACCATTCGATTGCAAGGCACTACTCGCGGGGTGATCACCGATACGGACGGATCGTTTTCCATCACCGTATTGCCCGAAAGCGTGCTGGAGATTTCCTTTATCGGCTACACCACGCAGACGGTGGCAGTGGGCGAAAAGAAGGTATTAGCCATTCAACTTCGACCTCAGTCGAACGAGTTGGACGAGGTAACGGTGGTGGCTTTTGCCAAACAAAAGAAGGAAAGCGTTATTGCTTCGGTGAGTACGGTGAAACCTGCCGAACTGAAAGTGCCTTCCAGCAACCTCACCACGGCGTTTGCCGGACGCATAGCGGGATTGATTTCCTACCAGCGGACGGGGGAACCCGGTCAGGACAACGCGCAGTTTTTCATTCGCGGCGTCACCAATTTCGGTACGGGAAAGAAAGACCCGCTGATCTTGATTGACGGGGTGGAAATGGGTACCGAAGACCTCGCGCGGCTGACCACCGACGACATCGCAAGTTTCTCCATCATGAAGGACGCCAACGCTACGGCGCTTTACGGAGCGCGCGGGGCAAACGGGGTGATACTGGTCAATACCAAGGAGGGACGCGAAGGAAAGGCGAAGGTGCAGTTCCGCATGGAAGGTTCCTTTTCGCAGCCTACCGAAAATGTGGGCATTGCCGACGCGGTGAGCTACATGAAGTACCACAACGAAGCGGTGATCACCCGCACGCCCGGAAGGACGCTGCCCTACGACCAGAGAACCATCGCCTATACGGAAAGGAACATGGACCCGGTGCGCTATCCCGCAAACGACTGGCAGGATCTGCTTTTCGACAAGCAGACCTTCAACCAGCGCTATAACCTCAACGTGAGCGGGGGCGGAACGGTGGCGCGCTATTACATTGCCGCTTCATACGCCAAAGACCAGGGGATCATCAAAAACGACCCGCGGCAGAGTTTCAACAACAACATCGACATCAGGAAGTACTCTTTGCGTTCCAATGTCAATGTGAACCTGACCAAATCCACCGAAGTCATCGTTCGACTGAGCGGTGCATTCGACGATTACCAGGGACCGCTGGACGGGGGAACCGACCTGTACATTAAGGCGATCAACGCAAATCCCGTGTATTTCCGCCCGTATTACGAACCGGATGCGGCAAATATTTTTGCCAAGCACATCCTTTTCGGCAATACCGCATCGGGAAACTACCTGAATCCCTACGCCGAAATGCTGAAAGGCTACAAGTCGGAAGACCGGTCGAACATGTATGCGCAGTTTGAGGCAAAACAGGATTTCGACTTCCTGCTCAAGGGCTTGTCCGCAAGAGGTCTGTTCAATATCAACCGCTATTCGAAGCTGCCCATTCGCAGGCAATATGTTCCTTTTTTCTATTCGCTGGCAAACACCTCCGATCCGGACAGTTACATATTGAATCCGCTCAATCCGGACGACGGCAAAGACTATCTGGACTTTGTGCCTTCCAACAGGGAACTGGAAAGCAGCATGTACTTCGAGGGCGCCCTGTCGTATAACGGCGTTTTTGCCGAAAAGCATACCGTTTCCGGATTGCTGGTATATACTTCCAGGGAAATGCACAACGGCACCACCGACGATTACCAGCTCTCCCTGCCCCACCGCAACCTCGGAGTTGCCGGACGGTTGACCTACAGCTACGACGACCGCTATTTTGTGGAAGCCAACTTCGGGTACAACGGTTCGGAACGTTTCCATTCCAGCCAGCGCTGGGGATTTTTCCCTTCGGCGGGCGTGGGGTACATCATCTCCAACGAGGCGTTCATGGAACCCTACAAGGAGGTGATTTCCAAGTTGAAACTGAAAGCCACCTACGGATTAGTGGGCAACGACGCCATAGGACGCGACCAGGACAGGTTTTACTACATGTCGAACATGAACATGGACGATGGCGGAAGGGGATACAATGCCGGCGATGAATTTGATTTCCACCGCAACGGTATCTTCGTCAGGCGTTATGCCGACACCGGCATTACGTGGGAAATCAGCCGCAAAAGCAATTACGGACTGGAACTGAACCTGTGGAACAGCCTCGAAATACAGGCGGATTATTTCAGGGAAGAGCGCAGCAACATTTTGCAGCAACGGGCTTCCATCCCCACCACTATGGGTTTGCAGGGCGACGAACCTCCGAGCGCCAATATCGGAAAAGCCACCGGCAGCGGGTTTGAAGTGTCGGTGGACTACAACAAGTCGTTTACGTCCGACCTGTGGATGATTGTGAGGGGCAACTTCACCTACGCTTCCAGCAAGTACAAGGTGTATGAAGAACCCGACTATGCCGCCGCCGGCACGCCCTGGCGTTCGCATGTGGGGCGGAAGCTGTCGCAAAACTACGGGTACATTGCCGAACGGCTGTTCATTGACGACGAGGAAGTAGCCTATTCGCCCGTGCAGACGCTCGGCGGCGAATACGCAGCCGGCGACATCAAATACAAGGACATCAACGGCGACATGCAGATAGACCCCAGCGATCAGGTACCCATCGGATTTCCCACCACGCCCGAAATTATTTACGGCTTCGGTATTTCGGCAGGCTACAAGGGGTTTGACGTTTCCTGCTTCTTTCAAGGCTCCGCCCGCTCGTCCTTCTGGATCAACGCGGGGGAAACAGCCCCTTTCGTAAAGGACAACAGGGACGCGCTCAGTTCGTTCATGACCAACAGGGCGATGCTGCAATACTATGCGGACAGCCACTGGACGGAAGACGACCGCAACCTGTATGCCCTCTGGCCCCGCCTGTCGGAAATCGCCATGCCCAACAATCAGGTCACCAGCACATGGTTCATGCGCGACGGATCATTCCTCCGACTGAAAACCGCCGAAGTGGGCTATACCCTGCCCACCGCACTGGTGAACCGCATCCGGCTGGGAGGAGTCCGTTTCTATCTTTCGGGAAGCAACCTCGCGCTGATCTCCGCCTTCAAGATGTGGGACCCGGAAATGGCAGGCAACGGGCTGGCGTACCCCCTGCAAAGAGTATATAATTTTGGTGTGAATATCGAATTTTAATCTTTAAATTTATCAACATGAAATTTCTTAAATATATATGGTTTTCTTTAAGCGTTTTGCTTTTCGGCGGTTGCGCCGATTATCTGGATGTGGTGCCGGAAGGTACCGCCACGCTGGAATCCTCTTTCTCGAACCGTCCCAACTCGGAAAAGTTTTTCTACAGTTGTTACAATAACCTGCCCAACATGTCGCAGGCGTTCGAGTATCCGGGTTACATTGCCGGCGGCGACGAAATATGGTTCGACGTGGACAACAACATGAAGGGCAATAACGGCGCCCGCCTCGCGCAGGGGCAGCAGAACATCACCGACCCCTACCTGAATTACTGGGACGGCGCGCAGGGCGGCAAAAACATGTGGGTAGGCATCCGAAACTGCAATATTTTCCTCGAAAATATTGATAAGGTACCCGATTTGCGGGAAGACGAAAGAATAAGGTGGAAGGCGGAGATAAAATTCCTGAAAGCCTATTTCCATTTTTTCCTCCTGCAGATGTACGGACCCATTCCCATCGTGGAGACGAACATCGACGTGAGCGCTTCGCCGGAGGAAGTCCGCATATACCGCGAACCGGTGGACGATGTGATCGAATACATTGTCCGCCTGATCGACGAAGCCACGCCCGATCTTCCGCTCTACATTCAGGAAATCAGCAACGAAACGGGCAGGGTCACTCAGGCAGCCGCCGTGGCGATCAAAGCCAAAGTGCTGGTGTGGGCGGCAAGTCCGCTGGTCAACGGCAGCTATACCTTCTACAGCGATTTCAAGGACAAGAGAGGCGTACAGCTGATTGCCAACAACCCTGATCCCGCCGTGCTTCGGGCGCGCTGGCAAAGAGCGGCGGAGGCGGTGAAAAACGCCATCGACACCGCCCACCTCGCCGGACATGCCCTGTTTCACTTCCAGCGCGGCTTCGACATGATGAGCGATACCACCCTCCTGAAATATACCCTGCGCGGGTGCGTCACCGAAAGGGGGGCTACCTTCAACAACATGGAGGTGATATGGGGGTACTACGGCAACGACAACAACCAGTTTCAGAACTGGAGTTCGCCGAAGATATACCAGAGTTATGCCGGAACAGCCGAATTGAGCGCTACCATGAAAATGGCGGAGACCTATTACACCCGCAACGGGCTGCCCATTGACGAAGACCCCTACTGGGAGTACGACACGCGCTATACCACCCGCGCGGATACCGGAACGTGGCACCGATACTACGTGGGCGCCGGGGAAACCACGGCAAGGCTGAATTACTACCGCGAACCCCGCTTTTATGCGCATCTGGGCTTCGACCGCGGGATATACGAATACTTTGCCACCCCCGAAGATCAGGCGCTCGTGATCAAGCAGCGAAGCGGAGAAGTACACGGATTAGTGTATCAGGACTGCCACCCCTCCACGGGCTATTTCATGAAAAAGCACGTCAATTTCAGAAACCCCACCACCACCAACGGACCCAGTCCGGTAAGGTTTGCCCCGCCGATCGTGCGGTTGCCCGACCTCTACCTCCTGTATGCCGAAACGCTGAACGAACTCCTGCCCGATGAGGATGCGCAGCCCGGCGACGAAATCTACCAATGGGTGGATTCCATCAGAGTCCGCGCGGGACTGAACAAGGTGGTAGAGTCGTGGCAATGGTCCAGCAACCCGGGCAAACCCAACCGCAAGGCAAGCATGCGCGAGATCATCAAGCGCGAACGGCTCATCGAACTGTCGTTTGAAGGGCAGCGTCCTTTCGACCTGAGGAGATGGCGCGACGCCGAAAAGTACATGAACGAACCGGTGCGCGGATGGGATTTCCAGGGTTCCAAAATCGATGATTATTACCTGACAACCATCTATTTCAGCAACCGCAACTTCACCTACAAGGATTACCTGTGGCCCCTGCGCAGCAGCACCCTCACGGTGAACAGCAATTTGGTGCAAAACCCCGGATGGTAAAAAACTTTTTTTCAAATTTAAATTATATCACAATGAAAAACATCATTTTCAATAAACAAAGACGCCATTTGTGCGTAAGGATGACGGCAGGATGCCTGTTTTGGCTCTCATTGGTCGTCATGTCCTGTTCCGAACTTCCCGTGGGGCAAATCTCCACGGACAGCAAGCCGCCTTCCAAGCCGGAAAACGTGGTGATTACGCCCATCAACGGCGGCGCGCACATCACCTACACCCTCCCTGCCGACGACGACGACATTTCCTACGTGAAATGCGAGTTTACCTACAACGGCAAACGCAGGGTGGTACGCTCCTCCATCTATAAAAACTATATGGACGTGGACGGCATCGGCGCTCCCGAACCGATCAAGGTGAGCATATCCACAGTGGATCACAGCGAAAACGCTTCGGCGCCGCATGAAGAGACCTTCACGCCGCTGGAACCGCCCATGACCGCCGTTTTCAATTCATTTCAGGTGGAACCGGCGTTCGGGGGAATAAAGGTGACATGGCAAAATCCCGCAAGAACCATGGCGGGCATTTCCTTCCTTGCCGCCAACGACCTCGGCAAACTGGAACTGAAGGACATGGTATTTTCCTCGCTGCCCACAGGCGCAAAGAGTTTGAGAGGCTTCAACACCGACAGGCGTACTTTTGCCCTGAGCATTGTCGACAAGTACGAAAACCTTTCGGATACCTTCAAGGTAGAAGCGGAACCGCTGTACGAGGTGATGCTGGACAAGGGCAAATTCGCAGACGCGCATCTCTCCGGCGACCACAACTCCTCCAACGACAACCGCCCGCTGACCAACATCTGGGACGGGAATACGGATACCGATTCGAAATACAACGGATGGCATACCTTTGCCGACGAAGGCTATTCCATTCCCCAGCATTTCACCGTCGATCTGGGCGTTACCGCCAAACTGACCCGCATACTCATCTATAACCGCGGGGAAATTTACCAGTATGCGCAGCACAACGTGCGGCTGTTCGATATATGGGGCACCGACCGGTTGCTCCGCGACATCAGCGACGGCGCCTACTACGGCACCAAGGAAAACAACAGCAACGCATGGAAAGCCGACTGGACGCTGCTGGCGCAGTGCGAAATAGTCAAACCTTCCGGCAGCCCCACGGGAACCAACACCCCAGAAGACCTTGCCGCCCACAATGCGGGGTTTGAATTTGAGTTCGACCAAAGCCTGCCCAAAGTGCAGTACCTTCGCTTTGAAGTGCACGAAACATGGGCGCGAACGCCCGCGCTGCACATGGCGGAAATATCGGTGTTTGAAACCAATTCGGATTAAACAAGTTTTTTTAACCTAAATTCATAAAACAATGAAAAGGATCAATTTTAAATTTTCCCCTGTGTCGGGAATAAGGCTGATGGCGGCAATGGCGCCGCTGTGCGCGATGCTCTTTACGTTTTCGTGCGAAAACATGAACAGCATACACGAAGAATACCTCAACCGCGGCGAAACCTTTTACATAGGCGCAGCCGACTCGGTGCTGGTTTATCCGGGCGACCGAAAAATAAAGTTCGAATGGAAAATCAGCGCCGACCCCCGCATCACCAAAGCCGTGATCTACTGGAACGGACGCGACACCAGCGTCACCATCCCCATCAACAGAACCACGGCGGAGGAAACGTGGCTGGAACACCAGCTGGACAATATTGCCGAAGGCGAATATGTGTTCACATTTGTGATGCAGGACGACAAGGGCAACATTTCCAAACCGACGGAAGTGTCGGGCGTGGTGCTGGGCGCCATGTACGTGGAGAACCTCCGCAACCGCGGGGTGCAGACGATAGCCAAACTGGTATCCGGCGAAATGGAAATCACCTGGGAGGCGGCGAACATCAGCACCCTGCAAAACATGGTAGTGGAATATACGGACAGGACTACCTCGCAGCAGGTGACGCGGGAAATACCCAACTCCGAGGACATCACCCTGCTGGAAGGATTGGACTCCGGAGACGAGATCAACATATACGCAGTGCATCTGCCCGAAAACGGTCTCGAAATGTTCCGCTCCTACGGCAGGGAATACCTCATGCCCAAGTTTGAAAGGCTGCTGGACAAATCAAGGTTCAGTGACGCCTTTAAACCGGGCGACAACACCACGCCACAACCGGGTGACAGCGACAATGCATGGATGAATACGTGGGGGATAGGAGATAACCGCGACATCAGGCAACTTTGGGACGACAATACCAGAAATGATGCTGTTGGCGGCTTCAGAGGGATACTGCATACCAACGACCAAAGCGGTCAATGGGGCAATGCCAGATTCAAATTCCCGCACAAGTTCACCTTCGACATAGGCGTGTTGGCTACCCTCAGCAGGATTCGCGTATGGGCGCGGACAGATAACAGTTCCTTTTCGGGACACAGTCCCCGGTACATTGAAATATGGGCTACCGACGCGCCGAAAGTAGTGGCGGATTTCGCTAATTCGGCTGCAATGGAGGAGTATTACAGGACGACTTATGTGGTTCAAAAAGCGCCGGACAATCAAATCCAGACAAACCCGAACGGCGACGCCGCTCATGCCGGACAGGGAGATTTGTTCATAGCCGCCGATCCGACGCCCGGAATCTACAATTGGCAGGAAGACTGGGTGAAATTAGGCGATTTCGAAATGGTAAAACCCTCCGGAATGAATCATAATCAGCGTAACGACGCCGATAATGCGGTTTGGGCGGCGGGTTTCGATTTCAACCTTCTTGATACGGGAGACAGATACCAGTATATCCGTTTAGTGATCAAATATCCGAACTGGGATCATACCAACTGTATCAATCTGGGCGAAATATCCCTGTACGGAGACGACATTTAGTGTGGTTTGTAACATCCTTGTCCGGCATGTCCGGCATGTCCGGCAAGGATGTTTTTTAGATTTTGAACATGAATATTATTTCAGGTAATGTTTTACGGGAATGTAGATGGTTGTCCCCTCGTAGGGGCAAGGCGCGCCTTGCCCGTACCAACGCCCCAGCCAACGCGCGTACCGGCGCCCGTACCAACGCCCCTGCCAACGCGCGTACCGGCGCCCATGCCATCGCCCCTGCCAACGCGCGTACCGGCGCCCCTGCCATCGCCCGTACCGGCGCGGCAGACGCGGAAAACCCCAACAACGGGCGTAGGGGCGGGTCTTGCACCCGCCCTCGTATCCGCCCTTGCACCCGCCCTCGTATCCGCCCATGTGTCGTCTCCATTGAGGGCAGGCGCAATGCCTGCCCTGCGGTCGCGGTGACGAGAGACGCGGCGGAGGCGTCCGACCCCTGCATCTCACTGTAAAGCGTAACCTTATTTTAAACAGTAACCTTATTTTAAACAGTAACCTTATTTTAAAACGTAATTTTATTAAAACAATAATCACTAAAAAAATAAAACAATGAAAAGGATTAATTTTAAACTGTTCCCCTGCGGGGGATTGAAACTGGCGGCGATGATAGCGTCGCTGTGCGTGATGATCTTTATGTTTTCCTGCGATAACAAAAAGGATGAAATACCTCCCGACACGGGGGAGGAAGTTGTTCCCGGCGAGGATGAAAACGGTTCCGAAGAAGACGAAAACGGTTCCGAAGAGGATGAAAACGGTTCCGAAGAGGACGAAAACGGTTCCGAAGAACCGACGCCCGTTTACATTGCTCCGGCAAGTTCGCTGCAAGTCTATCCGGGCTACGGCAAAATCAAGTTTGAGTGGCAAATGGAAGCTGAGCCGCCCGTTGTGGAAACCGTGATCTGCTGGAACGGATGCACCTCCTCCGTTACCGTACCGACGCCTGCCGACAGAACGCCGGAGGCGGCAATGGAATACCTGCTGGAAAACATTGCCGAAGGCGAATATGTCTTTGAATTTGTGCTGCGTGACAGCGAAGGCAACGTTTCCGAAGCCACCTCCACGGCGGGCGTCGTGTTCGGGTATCAGTACGCGGCGAGCCTGCCCAACCGCGGGGTGAGCAGCATCGTCAAACTGCCCGACGGCGATATGGAAATAACATGGGAACCGGTGAGCAGCGCCACCCTTCAGTACATGGTGGTGGAGTACGGGCTGTCGACCGTGGTGGAGGCGCCCAACGAAGACGCAACCACCGTGCTGACGGGACTGAGCAGCGGCGAGGAGATCAGGATACACGCGGTGCATCTTCCGGAAAACGCGCTTGAAACGATCAACGCCAACAGCGAGACATTCATCATGCCGAAAACGGAACGGCTGCTGGACAAGTCGCTGTTCAGTGACGCCTTTAAACCGGGCGACAACACCACGCCCGACCCCGGAGGAGCTACAAATGACTGGACAAAGCCTATCACAGATACAAGTTTCGGACGACGCTGTATATGGCAGCTTTGGGATGGAGGAACAAGGAACGCGACCGATAACAAGTCGATATTGCATACCAGCGATAATGCCGCCAACTTTAAATTTCCTCATCAGTTCACCTTCGATATAGGCGTGTTGGCTACCCTCAGCAGGATTCGCGTATGGCCGCGGGTAGATAACGCTTCTTTTTCGGGACACAGTCCCCGGTACTTTGAAATATGGGCTACCGACGTGCCGAAAGCAATGGAGGATTTCGCGGATCAGCCTGCATTTGAGCAGTATTACCGGACAACTTATGTTGTTCATAACACGCCGGACGGTCAAATTCAGGCGAACGCAAGCGGAGATACGTATAAAGACGCCGATCCGGCGCCCGGAATCTACAATTGGCAGGAAGACTGGGTGAAATTGGGCGATTTCGAAATGGCAAAACCCTCCGGACTGCCTTTTAACCAGCGGAATGCCGATGATGATGCGGTTTGGGAGGCCGGTTTCGATTTCGACCTTCTTGATACGGGAGAGAAATACCAGTATATCCGTTTGGTGATCAAATATCCGAACTGGCAACATAGCAACTGTGTCAATCTGGGTGAAATATCCCTGTACGGAGACGACATTTAGTGTGGTTTGCAGCATCCTTGTCCGGCATGTCCGGCAAGGATGTTTTTTATATTTTGAACATAATGATTATTATTTCAGGTGATGTTTTACGGTAATGTAGATGGTTTTGAATTTTTGTCGCCGGCAATACGGTTGTCCCGTCGTAGGGGCAAGGCGCGCCTTGCCCGTACCAACGCCCGTACCAACGCCCGTACCGGCGCCCCTGCCAACGCCCCTGCCATCGCCCCTGCCGTCGCACGTACCGGCGCCACTGCCATCGCACGTACCGGCGCCCCTGCCATCGCACGTACCAACGCCCCTGCCATCGCCCCTGCCATCGCGCGTACCGGCGCCCATGCCATCGCGCGTACCGTCGCGGCGGGCGCGGAAAACCCCAACAACGGGCGTAGGGGCGGGTCTTGCACCCGCCCTCGTATCCGCCCCCCGTTCGGCGTAGCGAGACGCTACGCCGAACGAAGAAACGGCAAGTCCCGCAGGGACGACAC
>JAISRX010000061.1 GCA_031273395.1 Bacteroidales bacterium
TCCTCAATCCCGCAGAAAAGGAAACAGATAAAAATTACTGGACGCAAAGCGACATGAATCTGTTCCCTTTAGTAATGGATTTGCACAGGCTTATCCGGGAGAACTCAAAAAATGAACAGAAATACAAAAGTTATTTCGGCAGTTTGAAGAGTTCCGTTTTAACAGCGTTTTACACGCCGCCGGAAGCGGTGCAGGCTCTTTCGGATACGTTGAAAGCGAATGGAATTACACCCGTCCGCTTTCTCGAACCGTCGGCAGGCAACGGCGCGTTTGTCGATGCTTTCAGACAGTCGTTTCCCGATAATGAAACCGTCTGTTTTGAAAAGGATTTGCTTACCGGCAAAATCCTTTCTCACCTGCATCCGGGTGACAGGGTACATATTAGCGGTTTTGAGGAAATCGAAAACCGCCCCGACAATCAGTTTGATGTGATTGCCTCCAATATCCCCTTTGGCGACACTGCCGTTTTTGACATGTCGTTTTCCAAAAGCAGCGACCTTACACGACGGCAGGCAACCCGTGCCGTCCACAATTACTTTTTCCTGAAAAGCACAGACTATTTGCGCGAAGGCGGCATCGTGGCGTTCATTACATCGCAGGGCGTGATGAACAGCCCCTCGAACGAGCCTGTGCGCGAATGGCTGATGAAGAACACCAATCTTGTATCGGCAGTCCGTTTGCCCAACAATTTAATGTCGGACAATGCCGGAACGGAAGTGGGCAGCGACTTGATTATCCTGCAAAAAAACAGCAACAAACTTTTATTAACGCCCGAAGAACAGGCATTTGTAAAAAGTCGTACACTGTCCAACGGCATCAACATGAACAATTATTTTCAGGATTTCAGCCGTGTGGTTCATACCCGGTCAAAAGTGGATAAAGACCTTTA
This sequence comes from Bacteroidales bacterium, assembly GCA_031273395.1. GTDB lineage: Bacteria > Bacteroidota > Bacteroidia > Bacteroidales > UBA4181 > JAIRLS01. The sequence continues at coordinate 890 of JAISRX010000061.1, forward strand.
CGGCAAACCGGGTATGGTTTTCCTGCACGAAGGCGGTGTTCAGGGCATGGCTGCCGACCTGACAAAGATGCTTGCAGACGATTTTTCCAAACGTTTGAACAGGGAACTGTATCGGAAAAATATGTCAGCCGTTTCCGTATCTGTCCGGCAGACAGGCACGGAAATGACGATGGAAGATTTGGAAGAAATAGACGCTGCCTTAAATGCTGTAAGAACGGGGAAATGGAATGAATTTGCTGCAAAACATCCGCATGTAAACGGGAATGCCGTAAAGACAGAAGAAAAACCGGCAGCACAGACAGAAGTCCCGCAACCGGCTGTCAAAGTCGAACAGCAGCCGCTCATGTCGCTTTACGACCTTTTCGGATTTTCGGAAGAAGAACGCAGGCAACCGAGTACAAACAGGCGTGGAAAGAAGAAACCGCCCCCTGCCAGCCGTCCGCGGCAACTCAATCTGTTTTCTCAACCCGTGCAAACAGGGAAAGATACACTCCAAACGCCGCAGGCAGAAAATCCAGTGTCAAAACAGTATGAAAATCTCAAGAAAAAATATCCGGCGGCGTTATTGCTTCTCCGTGCGGGCGACAATTACAGGGCGTTCGGCGAGGATGCAAACCATGTCGCCCGAATACTCGGAACCGCACTGACCCAAGTGGGCGGCAAAGAGGAAACAGGTTTCCCCGCCAGCGCACTGGACGCGAATTTGCCGCGATTAGTCAAAGCAGGACAGCGCACAGTACTTGCCGAAGCATTGGAAATGCCCCAAATAGAAAAGAAACAGGAACAAATGCCCGACCCGCGTCCCTATTCCGGCGCATTGCAGGACTTTCACAGGCAAGGCTCGCTTGTTATGGAGAAAAACGGACAGGTCGGATACCTCAAAGAACGTTACCGCGACGACGCCATTTTCAAATCACTGGAGTTAAATCTATTGCAAAAACAGAAAACAGAACAGTATATCAAACTTCGGGATACCTGCCATACACTGTATAATTATGAAGCAACGGAATTAACGGAAAACAGGGAACTCCGGCAATCGTTCAATGAACTGTACGATACGTTTGTAAAACGCTATGGCAATCTGAACGACCGCAAAAACCTTGACTTAATCAAAATGGACGCGGGCGGGCAGGAAATCTTGTCACTGGAACGAAGCGTAGAGGGCAAATTCGTTAAAGCCGACATTTTCAATCAACCCGTCGCTTTCCATCTCAACGGAATAACCGAAGCCGCCAGTTCAATGGAGGCTTTGTCCGCTTCACTAAACAAATTTGGCGAAGTCAATACGGAATACATGCTGTCACTTTTGCCCGACAAAAGTGCGGAAGAGATGATTGATGACCTGCACGGACGCATCTATTACCACCCGATTATCCGTGACTATGAAGTATCCGAGCGGTTTATTTCCGGAAACGTCGTCGAAAAGGCAGAAGCCATTGAGCGCTACCTCAAAGAAAATCCCGAAAATGAACACAGTCATGCCGCTTCCGAATCGCTCAAAGCTCTGCAGGAAGCCATCCCGCGCCCGATAGCCTTTGAAGAACTGGACTTTAACTTCGGCGAACGCTGGATACCAGCAGGCGTATATTCCCGCTATGCGGAATATCTTTTTGGCGTGAGAACCGGCATAAATTACGCATCCAACAGCGACGAATACTCCGTGAAGGCGGATTACCGGACGATTGCCATTACGGACAGATACGCCGTCGAGGGTGAATTTCGGATATATGACGGCGTGTCGCTGATGAAACACGCCCTGCACAATACCGCGCCGAACATCAGTAAAAGCATGGAGGTAACGGATGCAAACGGCGAAACGAAAAAAATAAAAGTCCGCGACGGAGAGAAAATACAGTCAGCCAACGCAAAAATAGATGAAATCCGTGCAGGCTTTACCGACTGGATGAACGTGCAGTCGCCCGAATTTAAGCAGCGTTTAACGGACATGTATAACCGCAAATTCAACTGCTTTGTGCGCCCTGTTTATGACGGCTCGCACCAGAGGTTTCCGGGACTGGATTTGAAAGCGCTGGGCATTTCCGACCTGTACCAAAGCCAGAAGGATGCGATATGGATGCTCAAACAGAACGGCGGCGGGATTTGCGACCATGAAGTCGGTGCGGGAAAAACGCTGATAATGTGCTGTGCAGCCTACGAAATGAAACGGCTCGGACTTGCCAACAAACCAATGATAATCGGCTTGAAAGCCAATGTTCACGAAATTGCTGCCACGTTCAAAAAGGCTTATCCCAATGCAAAAATCCTCTATCCGGGAAAAGAAGATTTTACACCGAAAAACCGCATGAAGATTTTCAACAGTATTAAAAATAACAGTTGGGATGCCGTCATATTAACGCACGACCAGTTCGGCATGATACCGCAGTCGCCCGAAATCCAAAAGCAAATACTTGAAAAGGAGTTGCAAAGCGTGGATGAGAATCTGGAGGTTTTACGCGCACAGGGGAAAGACGTGTCGGCAGGCATGTTGCGCGGGGTGGAAAAACGCAGGGACAATCTGGAAGTGAAAATCAAAAAGCTGACCGAACAAATCAAAAGCCGTACCGATGACGTGGCAGACTTCAAAACAATGGGTATCGACCACGTTTTTGTCGATGAGAGCCACCGCTTTAAAAACCTGATGTTTACCACCCGCCATGAATCGAAGATCGGCGGAGCCAAAGGGTTGCCGGACTGGGCAGTCCCGAAGGCAGCCGGCGGGCATTGAACATGCTCTTTGCCCTGCGCACCATTCAGGAGCGCACGGGCAAGGATTTGGGCGCTACATTCCTGTCCGGTACAACCATCTCCAACTCGCTGACGGAATTGTACCTGTTATTCAAATATTTACGCCCGAAGGAACTGGAACGTCAAAACATCAACACGTTTGATGCCTGGGCAGCCGTCTTTGCAAAGAAGACAACCGATTACGAATTTTCCGTTACCAATGAAATCGTGCAGAAAGAGCGCTTCCGTTACTTTATCAAGGTTCCTGAGTTGGCGGCTTTTTATTCGGAAATAACCGACTTCCGCACGGCAAA
>JAISRX010000155.1 GCA_031273395.1 Bacteroidales bacterium
GACATAAATGCGTCATCCGGGATTGTAATCTTACCCGTCGTGTACAGGGGATTCCCCTCCTCTGGAGGGGGCAGGGGGTGGTTCTCCTGATATACTTATTTAATGACAACGCCTTAGTATCTTATTTCCGAAATTGATGTAATTTTTGGCAGCATATTCCATATTCTTCCCTTTTGTGTGGGGTGCATTTGACTGTGTCGAACTTATGTTTGACTGCGTCGATTCTCAGTTCAAATTGTCGCAGGCGTAAAAGTTCCTGCGGGACTTTGCCGTATGGGGACTTGCAGACGCGCTTTGTGCAAAGCGTGAACTTCGCTTTTAGCTATGCCGAACGGAGGGGATTTTTGTCATGTACTCTCGCCGCTCTGATCGCATACAATTACCTCCCTAAAAACTTCCTTGAATTGAGAAATAGCTGCCTCATTCGTTCCGATTCCGTCACAAAACACTGTTACCTGTCCGGTCACTCCCTTTGAATTAATTTCAGCAATTTCGGCACCCATCTGAAATACAAGGCAAGGAAGAAGAATACATTGAAGCACCATATCACGATGACGTTTACCCAGAGGGTTGGGTAGGACTGTCCGAGAAACCGTTTTGCCGGAGCGTAAAACTGCGCCTTGAGGAACGGATGTTCCGGATCCTTATATACGGGATGATAGTTTTGCAAAAGGCGTCCGTTGTATTCCACCAGACGGTAAATTTCGTTACTGTTTCTCACCATATCGGCGAGGTTTTGGTTGAAATATGCTGATTTCAGCGCATACAGACTGTCTGTGTCGGCAAATCGGGATAATTGCAGGTTTTTCAACTCTGCCGATTTGTTGTACAGCGTAGTGTAATAGCGCGTTAACCGGTCGAAATACAGGAACGTTTGAAGAAACAGTTCTTCCGACAGTCCCTCACTGTCCATCCTGTCGCGAAAAGGCAATCCGACGAGTTCCTGATGCGCGTTTTCTATTTCTATTTCTTTGGCTATCAGTTCCAATGTTGCCTTATCGGGCGGCGTTTGCCTGTCAAAATCCGCTTTTACGGCCGTCAGTTTGTTTCTCATCTCCACTAACCAGTAGTTTTTCCGAAATTCGGCAATACTCATGACTTTTTCGTAGGGGTACAGGATTTTTTCGTACCTGTTGTTCATAAACTGTTCGACCGCCAGCGCTTCGAAAGCCCATCGCGCGGTGATGATTTCGCCGTACCACGGCACGGAGGCGGGCGAGGAGATGTTCGGGTTGATTTTCTCGAAGCGCAGCAATACTCCGCTCAGCATCAATTGCGGGATGACAATGAACGGTATGAGGATATAAATCGTCACCACCGACTTGAAGGTATCCGAGATGATCAGTCCCATCATATTGGCGCAAGCCCAAGCCGAAAACAGTACCAGCCAATACACCGGCGACATGCCGGATATCCCGATAACACTGTTGCCCACGCAGACAAACAGAGCCGTCTGTATTGCCGAAATGCCGAAAAGCACCAGAATTTTCGAGAACAGATAGCTTCCCCTGCTCAAGTTGAGAAACGCCTCTCGTTTGAGGATTTTCCGGTCTTTGATGATCTCCTCGGCGCTTACGGAGAGTCCGATGAATATGGCAATCACTACAGCGACAAATATATAGATCGGCACATTTTCATTGAGTTCGAAGGTATATTTACCGGTTGTGACGTCGTAGTAGCGGATGATGAACGAGAGCAACAGCGCCAGCGCGGGAGCTTCAAGCAGGCACACGACAATGTATTGCGTGTCGCTGAGTTTGGTAAGGACGTTTCGGGTGGCATACACGATGAACTGCTTCAGTTTCGACGGACGTTTCACCGCGCCTGTCGGAAGTTCCCCTGACAGCGGAGTTTCGGAGGCTTCAGCCACCGGCGCTTTCAGAAACAACTGATACCACTCTTTGGGCGAGATGCGCCGCGTGTCGGTCGGTTGCCCGTGTTCGTCGAGAATGCGGGCTTCTACAATATTGAAAATCTGTTCGGGATTGACATTACCACATTCGGAACACTCGCTGGTGTCGCGGTTGGCTTGGTTCGCCTGTGACTTGAAGTACAGGATGGAGTCCACCGGATTGCCGTTGTAGATCAGATAACCGCCTTGATCAAGCACCAACAGCCGGTCGAACATCTTGAAAATATCGGACGAGGGCTGGTGGATGACCACAAAAATCAATTTTCCCTTCAGTGAAAGGTCTTTGATAAGGGTCATGATGTTGTCCGAATCGCGCGAGGAAAGCCCGGAAGTCGGTTCGTCAAGGAAAAGCACCGCCGGCTGCCTGATCAGTTCCAGCGCAATGTTGAGCCGTTTGCGTTGACCGCCGCTGATTTTCTTGTTCAGGGGCGAACCCACTTTCATGTCGCGGATTTCGTACAAGCCGAGGTCGCGCAGAACGTCTTCGGTTCTTTTGCGGACTTCCTGTTCCCGATATTGCCCGAAACACAGCTTGGCGTTGAAATACAGGTTTTGATACACGGTCAGTTCTTCTATCAGCAGGTCGTCCTGGGTAACATAGCCGATCAGTCCTTCTATCAGGCGGTTTTGCCGGTGAATATCAACATGGTTCAGCAACGCCCGCCCGACGGTGGGACGGTTCTGTCCGGTGAGAACGCTCAGTAATGTGGACTTCCCCGCACCGCTTCCGCCCATGATTCCCACTACATTTCCCGACTGAATGTCGAAGTTGATCGGATGCAAGCCGACAGCGCCGTTGTCGAACTTGTATTCCACTTCCTCTACCTTGTAGAGCAACGGATTGTCCTGCGTGCTGAGATAGAAACAATTGACAATATCACTGTAATACACCGGACTGATTTGCGGGTTACGAATACTGCTCCCGTAGTTCAGGATGTAAATCTGTCCGGTATCCATTGTCTGGCTGTTGAGCAACAACTCCCTGTCGCCGTCGTAACGACAGATGTACATGTTCACGCTTTTAACGTGCAGGACAATCACCGGCGCGTCGATCCCCTCGCGGAAAAGGTGTTTGCGGTCTCCGGACGATTCGTTGTTGTCTATCAGCAACAGGGTAGGCGACGAGGGAATATATTCCACAGGCAGCATGACGAATTGCAGCAGTTCCTGAAATTCGTTCTCCTCGATATACAGGGCATTGGCTACCATTTCTACAAATTCCTGTTCAAATTCGGAAATGGTACTCATGGCATTGTGTCCCGATTTGATGAAACTGAGCAACAGCACCATCAGTGTCAGTTTCTCGCTTTGGGTAAATTCTTTATTGATCTGATCGCTGATAACCAGCACCCTGACGGAACTGGAAGCGGTATGTTTCTGATATTTGGTGACATCCTTGTATCTTTCCTGATAGATACCGTAATGAGCGTTAAATATTCCGAGATACTTTTCAGCCAGTTCCTGATTCAACTGTTTTCGCAAAAAACCTTCGATTACCTTATGACGGTCGGATGAATCGCCACCCGGTCGCGCGATAATCGCAAACAACTGCATTAAAGCCTTTAATATTCGTTCACTCATTTACAATAACCAAATTTGTATGCAAAAGTAAAGGATTTTAACATAAGAAATCCATAAATGTTATTATTTTTTATATCCGGGCATTGTGCATCAATAAACCGTACATTATCAGGGTTATTGCAAGGACGCAACCCCCGCCAATGGCGATAAATATTCCCGCACTGTTCTACAGCGATAAGCCACCTTGAGCCGTTAAGACCTTTGCTTTCTTCCCAAAGTAAATGCTCCCTCTTACCGCAATTGCCATAACAAGCGAACACATGAGCTTATTACACCCATATCATACCGATCGGATCGTCGGGGATTTACAATTGCTCATCGACTGTTGCCCGTTTTCCATTGCTCAGATCCATTTCACCAGACTGAAATCCTGCCGGTGCGGTAATGCGGGATTCTTGGGAAACATCCTGATGCCAAATTCAAAAGCGCCTGTTTTGAGCGGCAGCAGGGTTACTTCATAAATAGCTGTTCGCCCGCTGACGCCTGCAAGATTAAATTCCTTATGTTCATACAGTTTGGTGCGCCTCTTTTCCGAAAGCATTTCCACGATCAGAAATTCCACGCCTATATCTTCGGGATTCAGTTCATTCAGATCAATAGCGACTTCGCATTTATATTCGTTCCCCACAATGATTTCCTCTCTGAGGACGTCCGGCGTTTTTACCGAAAGTACCTCAATGCTTTCCCAGCTGCGGAAGACTTTCTTTTTCCATGAAGACAGTTCTTTTGCCAGTTCGAAATCATTTTCGACGATTTCACATTTCCTCCGGTACAACGGCGTATAATAGCGGTTGACATAATCGTTGAACATGCGGGTAGTGGTAAAATTGGAAGCCACTTTGGCGATCGAATTTTTGATGAACCGAACCCATCCTAACGGGAGGTCATCGCCGCTGCGGAAATAATACAGCGGAGCTATTTCATTTTCTATCAAACCGTAAATGGTTTCCGCATCCAATTCGTCCTGAGCGCCGTGATCTTCATAAGCGGATTCTTCCGGAAGCATCCAGCCGGCGTCTTTCGAATAACCTTCCGCCCACCATCCGTCAAGCACGCTAAAATGCAGCACGCCGTTCATCACGGCTTTTTCGCCGCTCGTACCCGATGCTTCCAGCGGACGTGTCGGCGTGTTGAGCCATACGTCAACGCCCGACACCAGATGTTTTGCCAACTCCATGTCGTAATTCTGCAAGAATACTATTCTTCCCAGAAATTCGGGTCGTTTGGAAATTTCTACAATCATCTTGATCAGGTCTTGACCGGCTTTATCGGCAGGATGCGCCTTTCCTGCGAAAATGAACTGCACGGGCATTTCCGGATTATTCACGATTTTTGCCAGACGGTCGAGGTTGCGGAAAAGCAGATGCGCCCTTTTGTAGGTGGCAAACCGGCGGGCAAAACCAATTGTCAGGATGTTTTTGTTGAAACGCCCCACCACATCAACAATATATTTGGGATTCTGATAACTCTTAACGATAGGGTTGCGCAAGTACTCCTTCATGTACTTGATCATCTGCCCCCGCTGCTGGTTGCGTATTTGCCATATCTCCCTGTCGGGAACTTCATAAATTTTGTTCCATCTGTCCATTTGGAGCTGGTTGTTGACAAAATCCGAACCGAAATATTTTTCGTACAGGCGTTTCCATTCAACGGAAGTCCATGTAGGGAAATGTACGCCGTTGGTAACGTACCCCACGTTCAGTTCTTCGGGAATATATCCGGGCCACATCTGTGCGAAGATTTCCTGACTGACCCGTCCGTGCAGCCGACTGACGCCGTTGATCCCCTGCGACAGATTGGCAGCCAAAAAACTCATCGAAAAGCGTTCGTTCGGATCCGATGCATGAATTTTGCCCAATCCCATGAACTGTTCCCATGAAATCTTCAATTTGTTGGGATAGTGTGATACGTACATGCGCATCAATGCCTCGGTAAACGAGTCATGACCGGCAGGCACAGGGGTATGAGTAGTAAACAGGGAAGAAGAACGGACAATCTCCAGGGCTTCGGCAAAAGTAAGGTTTCGTTCATGGATATATTCAAACAGGCGCTCCACTCCGATGAAGGCGGCATGTCCTTCGTTGCAGTGATACACGTCCAGTTTCAGCCCCAAGGCACGCAAAGCGCGTATCCCGCCGATTCCCAGCAGAATTTCCTGCTTGAAGCGGTTTTCTTCGCCACCGCCGTAGAGGTGGTGGGTAATGGAACGATCCTGTTCGATATTGTCCTCGAAATCGGTATCCAGCAGATAGAGATCCACCCGCCCTACCTGCACTTTCCATACCCGCGCGTACAGGGTGCGTCCCGGAAATACGATGCTGATGGTTGTCCAGTTGCCGTTGGCGTCGCGCATGGGAATTGCCGGAATTTTGGTAAAGTCCTGCGAATCGTGAAAGGCAAGCTGTTCACCGTTGGTGGAGATCACCTGCTGGAAGTAACCGTAGCGGTACAGCAATCCTACCGCTACCATGCTTGCATTCAAATCGCTGGCTTCTTTCAGGTAGTCGCCTGCAAGGATGCCCAAGCCGCCCGAATAGATTTTCAGGGAGGAGTGCAATCCGTATTCCATACTGAAATATGCAATTTGCGGGGCTTTGCGATCTTCTTTTTCCTTCATGTACTCCACAAATCGCGTATGAATACGTTCCAGACTTACCATGAAAGTCTTGTTTTTTTCCAGTTCCTTCATTTTGTCATAAGGAATATGCTCAAGAAAAACCACCGGATTTTTGCCACATTCTACCCACGTATCGGGATGAATGGACTGGAAAAGTTCTTCGGCGTCGTCATTCCAGCACCACCACAGGTTGTTGGCAAGTTCTTCCAGCGCTTTCAGGCTTTGGGGGATGTTCTTGTTGATCAGCATCCGCTTCCATTTGGGCATATTGTCCGAATGTTGATATTTGTCCACCTGCGGAATATCTTCAATCAGTTCTTTGCTTGGGCTGTAGTGTATCACAACTTCCTGTACGTTGCGCAGGGCGACGTCATAGGCTTTCTTGTAATATTCAACGAAATTCGACCACAGGGCAATCCGCGAGGTTTGAAATGCCTGTTCGCGTGCCTGTTCTTTTTCTTCGTCGTTCATGTGCGACGCGGAGAGGATTATTTTAGCAATCGCCGAAATCATTTCCTCATCGTTGGAATCGGTGCGCGTGATCACATGTACGGCGTCGTTTTCCGCAGGGGCGTATTCTTTTACCCACAAGCCGAATCCTGCCAGCGTTGTGGTGATGGTAGGCACGTGGAAGGCAACGCTTTCAAGGGGGGTGTATCCCCACGGTTCGTAATAGGAAGGATATACCGACAAGTCCAAACCGATCAGCAGCTGGTAATAGGTCAGATTAAAAATGCCGTCGTCGCCGTTCAGATAACAGGGAACAAAAATCACTTTTACCTTGTCGTCCGCGTCATTGGTCAATCCCGAATGATCAATTTCCCGTAAAACGGGATCATAATCCGCATCATGCAGGTTGTGCGTGAGTATTTTCCCGTCGCCGTTCTTTTCGTCGGGATTCGACAGGATATTTTGCAGGTCTCTACGGGGTCCGTAATGGTTGGCGGGGATCAACACGAACGCGATCACTTCCCGGTTGAGGGCGCTTTTGGCTTTCAGTTCGCTCAACGACTTGATAAAAATGTCGATACCCTTGTTCTTAAATTCATACCGTCCGCCGATACCTACAAACAACGGGTGATCGCTGATTCTCCCGAACAGCGCCTTTGCCACTTCCTTCATTTTGTCGCGGGCTACTTTCCTTCCTTTTGTATATTCTTCTCCCTGAGGTACAAAAGAGTCTTCAAATCCATTAGGCGTCACCAAATCCACATCCTTATCCAGAAAATGGGAACATTCCTTTCCCGTAATCTCGCTCACCGTGGTGAAACAGTTGGCGTGTTGCGCGGACAGTTTCTCCAGCGACTGTTTTGCGGTAACGTTAAATTCGGAGGCTTTCATATCGGGATTGTAGGTGGCAAGCGCCCCGTACAGCGGCAACTGGTTGCCGGCTATGGAACGTCCCAAAACAGTGGCATGCGTGGTGAACACGGTGGCTACCTGCGGCATGTTCATGCGAAGGTACAGCAGCCCCGTGCCGGTCATCCATTCGTGAAACTGTGCCAGCACCGTATCGCGGATAGTGAGATGGAAGTGTACAAAACTTTCAATGACCTTGCCGGCAGCATAACCGAACAATGCCGGTTCCACATAATCCCACTGTCCCGATAATGAATCCAGCCGGTAGGTTTCCCAGAATTTGGAAAAAATAGCATCCTTTTGAGGTGTAAACGACTGAAAATCTACAATTACCGCTATCGGATTGCCGGAAATGTTCCAGCGTCCGATCTTGATATGCAACCCTTCTTCGCCGACTTTCATGCGCCACGATTTGAACAGCTGAGTGTCTTCCACAAATTCGGGATTATTGGATGTATCGCGCCACACATCCGGTCCTATCAGGATATAATTACTCTTGTATTCATTGACCAGCGTCAATGCTTTCGTTGAAATAACCGTATGTATTCCACCCACCTTATTGCACACCTCCCAACTTGTTTCAAAGATGTAATCAGGCCTTAACAAATTCGTACCCATTATGATATATATTAAATTTTAACAAACTTCTTATGTAATAAAACGTCCAAAGATATAAAATAAAAAACGTTTTACAAAAAAAATATTTTTTTGGGCGAAAACAAAAGTTTTAAAAACCGGATCATGAACCGAGTGACTGTTTTATTGAAAATCAGGTATGATTGAGCTATTTATGGTTTTTCGTTGTTGATGGATCGGTTGGTTTGGCTTATACCTTATGCGGCATGGTTTTCCGCATGATGTTTTTTCCCGAGGCGAATGTCCGGATTACCTTTGGTGAGATCGCTTCGCTAAGTTGCTTCGCTCCGTTAGGCATTATACAAAAATAAACGATACATTTATTCCCGTTCCCTCTCTGTATGGCAGGTTCTCCCCCCTCTCCATTTTGGAGAGGGGCTGGGGGTGAGGAAAAAAAACCAATTCCGTTTTGTCCTCACCCCAAAAACGAAATAAACAAATAATACATTTATTTACGGACGATTCCTTACCAATGAAGCTTCATCGGCAAACCTGCGTGTTCGCCTTGTACCGACAATCCTGACAGGGCTTGAAACCTTGTCAGGATTAGCGGAGAAGCCTGTTTCCGCACCGTCATTTCAACTTGTTTATTATTTGAAATATAAAGCCTTGCAATACCCGTTGTCGTGCATGCCCATAGCGGTTACCGGGAAAAGAGGCTGCATGAAACATCTCTACTTCTCATACATTTTACCTATATTTGCCGAAATTTAAAAATACGGATGATGAAACGATATTGTATTGCCGCGGCTTGTCTGTTGCTCCGGTTGCCGGCAGCGGCACAGTCGCCGGAGATGTATGCTCCCGTCCCGGAATGGTACCTGGATTATGATGTGAAATTTTACAGAATTGACATTGAAGCGGACAATACCGCTACCGACGTTACGGGACATGCCGAAATAACGGCGGAGGTCATCGGGGAAGCCCTGCAAACGTTTACCCTTGAACTCTCGCGGGACATCCGGGTCGATTCCGTGCTTGTGGATGACCGCAAGGTGGAGTTCCGGCGCGAAAACGATCTCCTTCATGCCATCCATCCGCTGCAAAAGGGCAACACGTATCGGACAAGCGTGTATTACGCGGCGGAAAACATCAAGGGTGAAGGATTCTTTTCCGCCGTCAGCAACAAGACGGATGAATGGAATATTCCGGTCACCTGGACGCTTTCGGAACCGTACAATGCCAAAAACTGGTTCCCGTGCAAGCAGTATCTTCCCGACAAGGCAGATTCGGCGCACATCTTCATCACCGTCCCGTCGCACCTGAAAGCCGGCGCTCCGGGTGTTCTCTCAGCCGTGAAGCCGGCGCCGGACAACAAGTTGCGCTACGAATGGAAAACACGCTACCCCATAGCATACTACCTGCTCTCATTCGCCGTTTCGGATTACAGGGAATACGTCACCCATGCGCACCCGAAAGGCGTTGACCACCCCGTGAAGATACAAAACTATATTTACAACAACGATGAGTTTTTCCGCCGGAACAAAGCCCTGATGGACACCACCGCCTCGCTGATCGAACTGTTTTCGGAACTGTACCTTCCCTACCCCTTTTCCGACGAGAAATACGGACACTGCATAGCCCCCATGGGCGGCGGCATGGAACACCAGACCATGACCACCCTTTCCGGCTTCGGATACCTGCTGGTGGCGCACGAACTGGCGCACCAGTGGTTCGGCAACATGGTGAGCTGCGCCTCGTTTCAGGACGTCTGGATCAATGAAGGATTTGCCTCCTACAGCGAATACCTGACCCTGGAACGCTTTGCCCCGCACCAAAAAGCGGTGGAGTGGATGCGCGACGCCCACGCGATGGCATCGTGGGCGAGAGACGAGTCGATATTCGTACCCAAAGAATCAGTCGCCGACGTCTGGCGCGTATTCAGCAGCAGCCTGAGCTACAAGAAAGGCGCGGCGCTGGTGCATTACATACGGTACGTCATTGGCGACGACCGCAAGTTCTTCGACGTATTGCGCGGATTTCTCAAAAAATACGCTTTCTCTACGGCTACCGGCATGGATTTCAAAAAATTTGCCGAAGAACAGACCGGCATTGACCTTACCCTCGTCTTCAACCAGTGGTATTTCGGCAAAGGCTTCCCCGTTTTCGACATCTCGTGGCGTCAAACCGGACAAAAAGTGGAACTGCTGGCGGAACACGCCGGCTCCTCCTCCGCCACTCCCCTGTTCGTTACCGACATGGACGTCCGGTTAGTGAAAACGGACGGATCGGATACGCTGATACGCATTCCCATCCGCACCGGCAGCGATACCTTTATGTTTGACTTGCCGGACGCGGTTGCCGATCTGGTCATTGACCCCGAATACTGCGTTCCGAAAGAAATACGCAGCAAGGATCGCGTCAGGGATTTCCCCACTGCCGACCGCTTTGTGCTGTGCGACACGCATATCGCGCGAAAACAAAACCTGACGGTCGGCTTTACCGAAACGCCTTCGCGAAAATGCACGCTGCAACTCACCGACGCCGGAGGAACCAACATGCTGCCCGAAACGCCCGCCAGCCGGAGAAGAAGCATCACCCTTCCCACCGCCGCCCTTCCCGCGGGGACATACCTGCTGTACGTGATCAACGGAAAAGAGCGCTTTGTGCGAAAGATCGTGAAAATGTAGCGTAAATAAACCAAAATTGTCCATTAGTCCAATACCTCTATTATTTACAGACTCCGATAATTTCTATACTGCACTCGGTTATAGTCTTGTATTTTTTAGCCTGTCGTACCCTGCCCCGCATTTCATACGGGGTTATCAAAGGGTAACGCCTGCGGCGTTCTACGTCTATGCAGGGCTGTGCACCACCCCGACAGGGGGCACCTTTTGATAACCCCGTACAAGCGAAGCGCAGTGCGGGGTACGAAAACTCAAAACTCAACCGAATGCCGTATAATAAACGCCTTGCGCGGGCTGCGAAAAGCCCGTTTTATTTTTTTATCGCCTTGCTACGGCAAAGCAAAGCCCGTTTTATTTTTTTTACCGCCTTGCTACGGCAAAGCAAAGCCCGTTTTATTTTTTACCGCCTTGCTATGGCAAAGCAAAGCCCGTTTTATTTTTTTACCGCCTTGCTACGGCAAAGCAAAGCCCGTTTTGTTTTTTTATCGCCTTGCTACGGCAAAGCAAAGCCCGTTTTATTTTTTTACCGCCTTGCTATGGCAAAGCAAAGCCCGTTTTATTTTTTACCGCTTTGCTACGGCAAAGCAAAGCCCGTTTTATTTTTTATCGCCTTGCTATGGCAAAGCAAAGCCCGTTTTATTTTTTACCGCCTTGCTATGGCAAAGCAAAGCCCGTTTTATTTTTTTACCGCCTTGCGCGGGCTGCGCAAACCCCATTTTATTTTTTTACCGCCTTGCGCGGACTGCGCAAAGCCTGTTTTGTTTTTTTACCGCCTTGCGCGGGCTGCGCAAAGCCCGTTTTGTTTTTTTACCGCCTTGCGCGGGCTGCGCAAACCCGTTTGGATTTTTTTTGACTTGCGCGGGCTGCGCAAACCGTTCCCCAAACTTTGAGGACGGTTCCTTCAACTTTGAAGACGTACATGGACAATTTGGGATAAAAATTCGGACAGGATTTGGTGACGAAATGCGTTTCCTCTTCGTCACTCCAACTTGTTGGGATTTATTGAGTTATCCATTAATAAACAGATCATTTATTGACATAAACGCGTCATCCGGGATTGTAATCTTACCCGTTGTGTACAGGGGATTCCCCTCCTCTGGAGGGGGCAGAGGGTGGTTCTCCTGATATACTTATTTAATGACAACTCCTATGACAAGGAGTTGAAATAAAATCGAACACGCCGTTTTTCGGAATGGAAGCATTTCGTACACGTTGTGATGGTTAACCGGAATGATTGATACCAGTCGGGACAATGCTAAAGATTTAGCGTCATTTGTTGTGTTGTATCCGCACCCGGCGAAGGATGATTTTCCTGTACAGGTACAGGTGCAGCCGGCGGCAACGGATCCGTTTCGGTCACTTTGGCTATCTCCATGGAGGACAAGCGTTTTCCTTTGGCGCGGATACTTTTCACGGCGATAAACTCGTCGGCGATAATAGTTTCTGCCGGGCGGTGTTTGGAATTGCCGCCGAAAGTAATTTTGAAACAGGGACGTATTTCCCTGCTCAAACATTTCAGCTGTTGTGCGCCGTCGCCCACAAAGGAGGCGAGTTGAACGGACTGTTCAAACGTAAAACGCTTGAGATACCACGATCCGGTTTCCGGATCGTAATACACAGCCGTAAAAACGGCGGTAGGGTCGTATTTGTCGATCAGGCGAATGTTGGATTCGAAATGCAGCGACAGATCATGTCCCGACGTCCGATAGTTGCCGTCTTCCGTCACTACCAACAATTTATCCTTTTGGTGAAATTCTCCCAGCAGCGTTCCGCGTCCGTCCTCGTTGAGCCGTTGCACATCAGCGTCCCACCATACCGGTTTGCCGCCCAGGGTAGAACCTCCCCGTTCTTTCAGCGCTATCTTGTGAATGGCATAGCGGGTAAGGATATTTCCCTGCGCATCGCGTCCCTTGATGGCAATGTCGGCAAAATTGACGTCCATGATCAGGTTGCGCAGGCGCGGTCGCGGTTTGAGTGTCACGCGCAGCAATTCGGCTTCCCCGTTGGGGTTGGCGCTGAAATACAGCAGCTGCGAACCCGCCTCGCCTTTGGTCAGGTGGTATTCCTTGTCGCGCGTAACGCCTGAGATGGCGCAGCGTTTGATCATCACCGGTCCGTTGCGTCCGTCGCGATACACTAAATTATATATGGTACGGTTGTCGTTCCGGCGGAACACGTTCACATATTGCGGGTTCTTGCCCACAAACGCCTTTTCGGATACCTTGCTGACCATATAGGAACCGTCTTTGCGCACCACGATGATCTCGTCCAGATCCGAACAGTCGCAGATGTATTCGTCTTTTTTCAAACCGTAACCGATAAACCCTTCTTCACGGTTCACGTACAGTTTTTCGTTGGCAATCACCACGCGGGTAGCGGCAATGGCGTCGAAACTGCGCAATTCCGTTTTGCGGTCGCGTCCGGCGCCGTATTTCTTTTTGATGCGTCTAAAATATTCAATCGTATAGCGTACAAGGTGTTCCAGATTGTCTTTCACCTTTTCCATCTCGTCTTCCAGCCCCTTGATGTGTTCTTCGGCTTTCTTGATGTCGAATTTGGAGATGCGCCGCACCGGTTTTTCGGTTAGTTTGGTGATGTCGTCAAGTGTGATTTCGCGGCGCAGCAAAGACCGGTACGGTATAAACGCCGTGTCAATGCTTTTCAGTTGTTCTTCCCACGAAACCTGATCTTTTTCCAGTTCGCGGTAGATACGCTGTTCAAAAAATATTTTTTCCAGCGACGAAAAATGCCAGTCCGTTTCCAGTTCTTCGAACCGTATTTCCAGTTCGCGACGCAGCAAATTCTTTGTCTGCTCGGCGGCAATCCGCAGAATGTCCGACACGCTGGTAAACATCGGCTGATCGTCCTTGATCACACAGGCATAGGTGGATATGGATATTTCGCAATCGGTGAAAGCGTACAGTGCGTCGATGGTCACATCCGGCGATACGTCGTTAGACAGCACGATGGGTATTTCTACGTTTTGCGCCGTATTGTCGTCCACCTTCCTGATCTTGATTTTTCCGCGTTCGTTTGCCTTGATAATGGATTCTATCAGTTTGGAGGTGGTCATTCCGAATGGTATTTCGGTAATCACCAGCGTTTTATTGTCCAGCTTGTTGATCCGTGCACGTACCTTCACCTTTCCTCCCCGCGCTCCGTCGTTGTATGCGGAGCAATCCGCCAGTCCGCCTGTGGGAAAGTCGGGGAAGAGTTCAAATTTTTCGTTTTTCAGGCAGGCAATGGCAGCGTCAATCAGTTCGTTAAAGTTGTGAGGCAATATTTTGGAAGCCAGCCCTACCGCAATTCCTTCCACGCCTTGCGTGAGCAGCAACGGAAATTTCATGGGCAGCGTTACCGGTTCTTTGTTGCGACCGTCGTATGTTGCCATCCATTCGGTGGTTTTGGCATTGAAGGCCACTTCGAGCGCAAATTTCGACAGCCGCGCTTCGATGTAACGGGGAGCGGCAGCACCGTCGCCCGTGAGTATGTTTCCGAAATTGCCCTGCGTTTCTATCAGCAATTCTTTCTGTCCCAGCTGCACCAGCGCGTCGCCGATAGAAGCGTCGCCATGCGGGTGAAACTGCATGGTAAACCCGATGACATTTGCCACCTTGTTGAAACGCCCGTCATCCATCCTGAACATGGCGTGCAAAATGCGTCGCTGCACGGGTTTCAAACCGTCTTCGATGTGCGGGACGGCGCGTTCAAGTATCACATACGAGGCATAATCCAGAAACCAGTCGCGAAACATGCCTGTGATGCGGTGCGTCCTGCCTTCTTCTACCGCCAGTAACGCATCGTATTTTCCACCTGCGCTTTCCTGCGTTTCATCCGCTGCATTGCCTATCGACTCTTCAATATTTTCTGCTTCCTGCTCTATTTCGTCTTTTTCGTCCGACATAAAAATTGTTTACGCTACCATTCGAGCGACAAAGATACGCATGATTTTGTTTTTTACCATCCCGAAGACAAAAAGTGTTGATAACTTTTGTTGCCGTCTAACTTTCGTTTTTTTGGGAAACCTGTCTCTTGGAGCGGTTCCGGAGATGCATCATGCTGGGATAGGACATGTTTGTCGCGATGACCGAATTGTCGTCCATCAGCGAGGCAATGCTCGTTTCTTGCAGTTTTTTATAGGTATAGGAACGTATGTCTTTGAAAGTATGACGAATCTTGCAGGTTTCTTCGTCCTTGCAATGTTCGCACGGCTGGTAATATTTTTCCGATGTACAGGCAATCCACGCAATAGTCCCCTCGAACAGCCTGATGATTTCGAGCAGATTGATGTCGTTGGGATTTTTGATCAGGTAATAACCGCCGTTTTTCCCTAATTTACTTGCGAGATAACCGTTATTTTTCAGTTCCAGCAATATCGACTCAAGAAAACGTTTGGGAATTTTTTCGCTTTCTGCAATTTCATTGATCAACAATACTTCTCCCTTTCCGTATTCTTTCGCTAACCTGATGAGCGCCAACATGGAATATCTTGTTTTTTGTGTAAGCATCTTTATCCTATTTTACTTATTTGTTTCAGTTTATTAATGTCTTTTATTTCTACTTTTTTTCCGGAGATGGTGATAATTTCTTCCTGCTGCCACTTGGACAGGGTCATGATGACGTTTTCGACCGAACAGCAGGCAAATTCGGCAAGTTCTTTCCTTGTGAGCGACAGATTGAAGGAGGTGCCGAAATAGATTTCCCCGGACAGATAGAGAAATACATCCGCTATCCTTCCTTCCTTCTGTTTGTTTGCCACACTGATAAAATTCAGGATTGACTGCTTGAACATGTCCGATGCTATCTGGAACAATGCTACCGCAAACCGTCCGTTTTTCTTCAACAGTTCAAACAGTATGTTGGACTCTATCAGGAACACCTCGCAATCTTCAACGGCAACGATTGAGAAAAGATTGTTGTCCTTGTAGAATAAATTAGCGCCGCCCAATATTTTCGGGGCGGACACCAAAGTAAGAATTGTATTTTTTCCGTTGCCTTCGGAAAAAAAATTGAATTTCACGATCCCGCTTTGCAGAAAGGCAATATGCGTGGGCTGGTGTCCTTGCTTCAGGATCGTTTCCCCCTTTTTGAACCTCAGATGTACAGAGGTCTTTTCAATTTGCTTAAATTCCTCAGCGGTGATAAATTGCAGGGAAATCTTTTTAAAACCGCTGTAATAATTTTCAGCCATTTCGTTTAATACCATTGAAATACAATAAATTATTATAACCAATCATTGAATTTTACATCATTAAATATTGAAAATTCAATATTTTTAAATGGAAAAATCCATGCAAAGATATATTTTTTTTATGTCATGATAAAAAAGTGATAAAAAAAAAATTGAAATTTAAAGAAGCGTATGGGAACAACCGTTACATTTTGGTTCGCCATTACGTGCGGCTTAATGTTCAAAAGTAATGATAAGACTTTCATATCCATCAGTAAATTAGTATTTTTACGTTATGTTAAAGCGATGGGTAAAAAATTTGCTTTTATGGCGGTCAAAATTGGTCGTAAAAGACGGTCGTGTAAGAGGTGGTCAGCGCTATAAATGCCATGCTTGCGGGAAACGGTTTATCCACCGGAACATGTAACGCAGTTATACGGGGAGTATATATTCGGCAAGCAAACTCCTGAACAGCTTTACGGTGACAAGTTATTCGTTTTTCATTGCTGAAACACCGTCACTTCCACTCCTGCTCTTGCCCAGATCCCCGGAAGGGTAATGTTGCCGATGTCCTGATGCCGCCGGTTGGTCAGGTTCGTGGCTTCCGCAAAGATGTTCCAGCGCGGCGTGCGGTAATAAATGCGAAGATCAATCTGCCAGAAAGCCTCGTAGGGAACTTCGCTCTCCGTGCCGTCCTGCGGATGATACTGCGAATAACTGCCGTTGCGCACCTGACGGTTGATGTACCATGCCGCATTGATTTTCCGGAAGATGCGATGGTCGAAACTGAAGCTGAACCGGCGTTTCAGGTAATCCAGCACGTAGTAGGACATGTATTCTCCCGACGATTTGTCGCAGGTCATCCACCGGAAGGACGCCGACGCCGAGCGTATCCAGCACCCCCCGTACATGGTTTGCACGTTCCACGAAGCGTCCAGCGACAGTCCGTGCGTGCGCAGTTCGGTCAGGTTTTGGGTATGCCACGGTTCTTCCGGCACAAAGCGTATCCAGTCGATGGCGTCGGCAGTGTGGCGGTAGAAATAGCCGAGGCGGGCTTCCATGCCTTGCAGGGATATTTTTGCGCCCGTTTCCGCTTCGGTGCATCGTTCGGGCTTCAGGTGACGGTTGCCGGTAATCATGGGGCTTTGATAGTACAGGTCGGTGAAGGTGGGCAGCCTCATTGCCCGGTTCACCGAAGCAAACAGTTTCCACAGCCTGCCCGGATAGCAGGCAAGGTCGACGCCCGGATAGAGGTTGATTTTGTTGCCGGTGTAGCTGTTGCGGTTCAGCGACAGTCCCGCGGAAGCGCTCCATTTTTTCCGGTGCAGGTTGTGTTCCGCAAAAACGGTGACGCTGGTTCTCCGGTCGGCTTTGTCGTAGTGTTTCCCGGCTTGGCGCGGCACCTTGCGGGGAACGGCTGTCGCCACGCCCATGTTGTTGCTGAAGATGTGTTCGCCGCGGACGAACGCCCCGATGTTGGTTCTTCCGGCGCTGCCCGCAAGCGACGCCGTGAAGTTCCCCCCATATACGTCCGTGAGGTGGAAGTTCTCGTAGTCTTCCGGTCGGTTGCGGTTCAGGAGGTAATGATCGTAATTGCGCCGCCAGGAGAGAGAGGCGGAGATGCTCGTCCTGCCGGTGGTTTCCGCTTTCAGCGCGCCGAAGAAGTTGCGAATCGCTTCGTACTGGTCGGGATACTTCGCGCCGTAGAAGCCGTTGGCGCCCGTTTCCTTCTGCAGGTATCCCAGCTGCATGTCCAGCGGCAGGACGGCGTTTTTCCATTTGTTCTGCGAAAAGACGTTCAGGTTGTCGAAGCCGGTATTGTGCATGTATCCGTCGGACGCCGTTCGCGACGCTGCCAGGTGATGCGCTGTTCTCCGCGTGTGCAGCGAACCTGCCGCCGACGCCCTGTACAGTCCGTACTGTCCTCCGGCGACGCCGGCTTTCAGGTAGCTGTCCTCCCCCGTGCCGGTAATCAGGTTAACGGCGCCGCCCAGTGCGTTGCTGCCGAAGATGCGGGCTGCCGGTCCTTCCAGTATTTCTATCTTTTCTATTGATTCGAGGTCAACCGGAAGGCTGAGGGAGAGATGCCCCGTTTGAGGGTCGCTGATGTTGATGCCGTTGAGCAGCACCATTGTCTGGTCGAAGGTGGAACCGCGCAGGGAGACGTCCGCCTGGGCGCCGCAGGGTCCCCGTTGCCGCACGTCCACGCCGGGCGTCAGTTTGAGCAGGTCGGCAAGGCTTTGCACCGGCGCCCGCTCCACATCGGCGCGCGATACCCGCGTGATGGTGCGTC
>JAISRX010000180.1 GCA_031273395.1 Bacteroidales bacterium
CATTCTTCCAAAGCCTTCTTAAAAGATGCTTTATCTGTTTTTGACAGTGATTTTGCAAGTTCTTTGAACGCTTTTCCTGCCTCTGATTTCGGGTTCTGAGTGAGATATCTTCTCACGATGGCAGCCTGATGAAACTGACACATTTGAACAGGATAATTTGAAAACAATTGAAACATACCCCGCAACCCGTCACAGACTGTTCCCTCTACCCTGTAGCCTTTTGATACAACATAATCAATTCCTTCCCGATAATCCGACAAACGTTCATAACGAACATATTTTCGCCAAATAACACGACTTGTGTGAGCATCATACAGAACGGTGACACCCCGGTTTCGTTCCCAATAAGCGGTATCCATCAATACTATGCCTCCACAGGGATAAGTTCCGCATTGAAATTCTTCCGATACTGCACGAAGACGACATTTCACCGTACTCTCGCTAATTCTGAATTTTTTCGACAGTTCTCTTATCGTTTGCCTGTTCCGATGGTATAATGACCATATCTGTGTAATGGATATTCGTTCTCCACCTAAAAATTGCTTCCCGCAGGCATGACATTTGTACTGCTGGGTAGTGTCATGTTTTTATTGATATAATCCCAGGCAATTTGAATGCGTCGTCCATATTCCGGTTCTGCTTTATAATACCTGCACACAAGGCGGGAGTATGGGGCGTAAAAGTTTTATCCGGATTGTATGAGGCTTGATGAAGTTATATAGAAAGATAATAATGTTCAGTTTGGCTTCAAAGTATGGTTTTTCTTTGGCAAAGGTCAAGCTATTTCGCCTCAAATGAGCATCCATTTGTCGCAACGTTCCGTTTGACCGTTCAATGTATGCAGTATTGACGGTATGACTGACGCTTTGAAAGAGTTTTTTCCAGCGTAATGGACAAAAAATATGATTTTTTTCAGACGTTTTGTTCAAGTGGACAAAAAATATGATTTATATTTTTAGCTGACAGAACAAGCAAATAAATCATAGACTAATTTTGTATCGTCAAATCAAAACAGAAACAGGTTCTGCTGGGGAGCAACCTGTCAGGGATAAATTTGACCTTATACAGCATTTATGCAGGGAGTTGTCTTATCAGACAACTCTTTTTGCATATATGCCGGTAAGATTATGCCTTAAAAAACCCAATGCCACAAACATAACATTGATAACGTTTAACTCCATTTTGGTATCCATTTTTTCGGATAATTTTTGACCCCCAGAAAAAACATTTTTTTACCATTTTAGAGGTTTTTCGCAAAGTTATGAAATTCAAACTATTATATCGTTTCTATCATATTTTTTGCCCATTACCTCAAAAAAAAAGAACCTTTGACGAGCAAAGGTTCTTCTTAAAAAAAACACGCAATGAATCAAAATGCTTTTTCGCCTTTGGCGGTGGTGTAGCTTATTTTCAAAGCTCCCACCCGGCGAAGCGCTTGCTTTACGTCTGTGACCATTCCCATTTTGACTTTCTCGTCCACTTTCAGTGCGGTAGTCATCAATTTTTGGTCATTTTCACTTTTAGTTGATCTTTCGCTTGCTATGAAGTCCTGAATATCAGGCACGCCTGCAAACTTGTCATTCAACTGGATGCGGGTTGCAGTCCCAAATTTGGCTTGATATGACTTATGAGGAGCGCCTAAATAAATATAACTCACCAACGATTTGTTCTCTAATTTCTTTACTTCGGTGGCTACCGGCAGTTTTTGATCTACCATGACGGTAGCCTGTCGCATACTGGTGGTGACCATGAAGAAAAAAATCAGCATGAAAATAATATCGGGCAACGATGTGGTTGCCAGTTCGGGAGTTTCGCTTGCTACGTCTTTTCTGAATTTTGCCATTATTTTCTCCTCCCTCCTGCATCTTTAGGTTCGGCTTCGGAAATAGCCATAGGATAAATTTGTTTTCCTACGGTGTCCTGTTCTTCCTGTGAACAGTCATCGAATTTTTTTCCGAAATGCTGCAAACAAAATTCATTACGTAATTCATGAACGGCTCCTGCCAATTCATTTTGCACCTGAATATACGCCTTATATGATGTTCCACGGTCGTTTTGCAGTGAAACAACGGCTGTTTTATTCACTTTGATGGATCCTACCAACGGCAATTCCTTCACTTCTTTCTCCGGAAATTCGTCTCCTTCATTACCGATGAAGAAAAATTCCTTTGCTTTTCCGCGAAGTTCGCTAATGTTTATATAGGATTTTTCCGCCATAATGTTATCATGCTGATTGACATTGACCACAAAGACATTCCGTTCGTTGATCTTGTCTTCATTTTTTTGGTCTTCAGCCATGGGCGGCAGCTGTCTGATCAGCCCGAAATCCGTCCCCATGGTGGTCACCATCAGGAAGAAGATCAACAGGATGAACGAGATGTCAGCCATTGATGCAGCATTGATACCCGGGGTTTTCTTTGATCCTGCCATAACATTATTTTATTTGAAATAACGGGACACGGTTGAATACAGGATGCTTCCGGCGGAAAGAACCAGCAATAAATAAAATGTATATAAACTGGCTTCCACCAACTTCATCTGTCCTTCCGTTGCTTTATCGGTAGCTACTCCTCCGGCAAGGAGGTAACACAACAGAAATACCACTACCACTGCTCCTATTCCGATAAAAGCGGTTTTCGCCTTCTTGATGTCCTGCAACATGAACAATACAGGGAAAACAACAGCCGCAAACGCAGCAACTGCAAGAGCTATATAGGCTATCGGAATAACATAAGATACAATAACGTCGCTCATAATCAACTGTTTTTGGTATTATCATCAACCTTGACGGGCGTCTTGTCGGCGCTGTATTTTACCAGAATATCCATGATGGAGATGGAAGAGTCTTCCATCGAGTTCACCAAACTGCTGATTTTATTGAGCAGGTAGTTATAGAACACTTGCAGGATCATGGCAACGATCAAACCGAATACGGTGGTCAACAGCGCCACTTTCATACCGTCGGCAACGATGGTCGGGGAGATGTCGCCTGCAACTGCAATATCGTCAAATGCCTGAATCATACCGATTACCGTTCCCAAGAATCCTAAAGAGGGCGCCAAGGCGATAAACAACTGTATCCAGATCATGCCGTTTTCCAGTTTCCCCATTTGCACGCCGCCGTAAGAGATAATTGCCTTTTCCACAATATCTACTCCTTCGCCGTAGCGATCAAGTCCCTGATAAAAAATGCTGGCAACGGGACCCCTGGTATTGCGGCATACTTCCTTTGCGGCGTCCACTCCGCCGTTTGCCAGCGCCGCTTCTACGCTTGCCAGCAGTTTGTCGGTATTGGTGGTTGCCAGATTCAGGTAGATGATTCGTTCTATAACGATCGCCAGCCCGATGATCAACAGGATCAGAATGGGCGTCATCCACGGTACGCCGCCTTCTATGAATTTTTCTTTCAAAACGTAATGCAGTTCCGAAAGAGCGCCTCTCGACGATTCGTCCTCACCGGACACGGCTTCCGGTATGGATGCGGCTTCCGGTGCGGGTGCAGCCGAGTCCGGAGATGAGGTTACCGCTTCGGTTGATGAAGCAACGCCGGCAGCCGATCCTTGCGCAAACAGATTGGATGCGCTAATAAGCAACATCCCACAAACAACAACAAATGAAATTAACTTTTTCATGACAGAAATTCAATTTTTAGGTTACAACGATTTTTGTTTTAAATTTAATTTAACATAGCGGAGAGAAAGGGATTCGAACCCTTGGTACCCTTGTGAGGTACACACACTTTCCAGGCGTGCGCCTTCGACCACTCGGCCACCTCTCCGTTCCGAATATTTACCAACGTTTTAGCCGGAAAAACGACAAAAAAATTGGCTTTTTTCAGAGTGCCAAATTACAAATAATTGTTGAATAATGTATATTTTTACAAATATATTTTTCCTTTTTTTTTGAAAAAAAATGACCACCCATCCATCCGGAATTTATAAATATCTGATTGTAATGTGATTATATTTTTTCTGTCGGACATTATCCTCCGCATTTTTTTTGTTTTTTTGTTACCGGCGATACCCCGAAAACCCGCTTTTTTAATTGCCTCTGTTAATCGCAAAAATTTTCAGGGCATTTTCGACCGTATGTTCGGCAACTTTTTCTGCCGGCATGGATTTGATTTCTGCTATCGCTTGTACTATATTAAATATGTATGCGCTTTCGTTTCGTTTTCCTCTGTAAGGCGAAGGCGAAAGATATGGGGCGTCGGTTTCGGTGAGGATATGGCGGATGTCCGTGTGCCGGACTACCTTTGCCATGTCTGCATTTTTGTAGGTTGCCACCCCTCCTATGCCCAGCATGAAACCCAGCGCGACTACCTCGTCCGCTTGGCGTTCGTTGCCGGGAAAACAATGAAACACGCCGGTTAACGAGCCGTCCTGTTCCTGCTTGAGCGCCGTGACGACTTCGTGATACGATTGCCGGCAGTGGATCACAAGAGGCAAACGGCGTTGCTTTGCCCAGCCGATTTGAATGTGCAGCGCTTCTATCTGCTGATCGCGATATTGTTTGTCCCAATAAAGATCAATGCCCGTTTCGCCGATAGCCGTCATGCGCCCGTCATCCAGATACGGCTCCATGAGTTCCAGTTTTTGCGCGAAATCCCGGTCAACGGCGGTCGGATGCAAGCCCAGCATGGGATAGCAATGTCCGGGATAACGGTGGCACAAGTCCAGCATGGGTTGTATGGTTTGCGTGTCGATATTGGGCAGCAGCATTGTCCGGACGCCTTGCGCCACGGCGCGCGCTATTACCGCGTCGCGGTCGGCGTCGAACTGTTGTTCGTAGAGATGGGCGTGCGTATCAATCATTTCCATTGCCCGGAATATTTATACGAACCACTTGTACAGCACGTTCCTGACGGTATCCGGGTTCAGTGGTTTCTGTACGTAGTCGTTCATGCCGCTGTTGGAAATATCCCGTATGTTGTCCTTGTTCAGGGTAGAGGTCATGGCGATGATGGGAAACGTATAACCGCTTTTCCTTAAATTGCCGGCAACGACAAACCCGTCGGAAGGAGGAAATTTCAGATCGACAAACACAATATCGTAAGTATTGGCTGCCAGACATTCGTTCAGTTCGGTCTCATTTCTTGCAAAATCAATCCGGTACCCCAGATTTTTGAATACCAGATTGGCTACAGTCTGGCTCAGCGAGTTGTTTTCGGATACCAGAATACGAAGATCACGGCGCAGATGCTTGTTTTCTTCCGCCTCGTCCGCCGGATGGAACAGATGGGGGAAATGCGTTTTGATAATGTTGTCGAATCCCGACAAATCTTCCCTGCTTCCCCAATAGTAATCCATCTGCAATGACTTGGCTTTAAGATAATTTCCCTTTTGTTCGTACGCGTCGACGAACACAAAGATAAATTGTTTGGTCAGGTCTTTTTCAAATATGGCTGTAGCGATCTCGTAACCGGTTTCGCTGTTGTTCGTTTCGATGATGACTAACCGGTATCTGTCCTTGTCGATCGTTAATTTGTTGATCAACAGCGTATTGGTTTCCTTTCCGTAGATAAATACATCGGGCTGAATGGATCTGCGCTGCAAAAAATTGATCCGGTGCCGAACGTCATGAACGTTGGTGGTAATGATCAATACGCCGAGTTTGTCGTAGGAGTCGATGGAGGAAAAGTCCAGCCTTTTGTTGTGGTACCGGTCAACATGACACAAAATGGTGAAAAAGAACTGGCTGCCGGGCTTGTCGGGATGTACCGAAATAGACGACGGGCTTGATACCAGAATATTGCCGTCCATAATATTGACCAGTTGCTTGGCAATGATGATGCCCAATCCTATGGATTCGCCTTCTTTTTCCCGTGCATCAATGGAAAACAGATTTTTCAGCTGTTTTTTATTCATGCCTCTTCCGGTATCTGCCACCGAACATCTCACGAGCGCCTGATGGTCTTCCAGCAGTGTTGATTCCAAAGATATTCTTACTTCGCCTTCGTCGGTGAATTTAACGGCATTGCTCAACAACTGGTGCAGTATCTGTTTAAATCTTTCGGGATCGCCCACTATGTTGCGGATGGTTGACGGCGGTATGTGTACCTGCAAACCGATGTTTTTTCGCAGGGTTTCCGCCCGGTAACATTCGGCTACTTCTTTCGTCGCCTTGCCGATGTCGAACGGTATTTCGTCGAGGGTAATGTTGCCGGCTTCTATGTCGCCGAAATCCTGCATGTTGGCAATGGTTTCCGAAATGGATTTCACCGAACTGACGATGTAGGAAATGGTCGTGTCCTGCGGATATTGCTGCGTCAGGAGGGCAATGGCGTCTTTGATCCGGTCGATGGGGCGCCTGAAATCTGCGCTGATACGGCTGAGCAACTCCGATTTGGCAATTTCGGAACGTATGGCATTTTTCCGGTTCTGTTCCAACGCGGTGATGTCCGAAAAGATCAATATGACGTACGATTCGTTGTCCACCGTAAGGTTCGTTCGTTTTTTCAGCAAATGCATTTCGGTGCCGAATTTTTCGAACGTGAACAATGTCCATTCTTTCGTATCCGGTTCTCCTCCGGCGTCTTCCAACAAACCGGGAGGGAAAGATATCCTGTCCAGCGGTTTCCCCGCATCATCGGGACGGATAAATTCGGAAAACACGCTCAGCGCCATCTCATTTACCATGGCGAGCGTATTCCCGTGCATGAGGATCAATCCGACAGGCGCGTTCCGGTAAAACCGGAGCAACAGCGTTATCTGATGTTCTTTTTCCCTGTTGGCTGTCCGGAGATCACGGAATGTGCGCCGCAAAACCGCCAGCGCCAAAAGCGTTAAACCGGAGAGCAGGAAACCCGTCAGCAGAAAAAAACACCATGCCGAACGGGTGAGGCGGGATATGTCGTTGCTGCACACGATGCCGAAAAAATGACCCGAATAGGGCAGTCGTTCATAGCAGGACAGCACTTTTACCGAATGTTTTCCGCCTTTCATTTCTCCGACGACAAATCCTCTTTCCTGCCGTTCCATTCCCGCAATGACGTCTTCCATACCGGACAAAGTCAATTCCGCTTCGACGGGAAATGTAACATACTGTTCCCGGGATAAGACAGTAGTGGTACGGCAATGCTCCTTTTCGAGACAGGGCGCATACAGATATTCCTGAAACGACTGTATATTCAGCCCTACCGACATGTTGCCCACTAATGTTTCCTCCCAAAACAGGGGGAAAACACATGCGTATTCTTCCTTGTCCGTTACCACTTCCTCCCGGGAACGCAACACGGTCATCCGTGAACCGTATTCGTCCTTGATAAAATTGCCGGCATCGTCCATGGAGATATTGAAAACGTTGCCCTGCCTGTCGTACAGCGAAACATTCCTTACGAAAGGATACCTTAAATAAAAATCTTCCACCAGCGAAACGATTTCGGTATATTGCGCCGGATCGGAAACCAACCCTGCTGCGGAAACCATCGGTTTTACGGCTACGGACAGTCCTCTGGCTTCCGAGGTGATGCTGTATATCCGGTGCAAAATTCCCTTCATGTACGAGGAGGTCAAATCTTTTTGGGTGTCGAGATGCACGGCGTACTCCGACCGGGCATAATAACCTACCAGCAGAAGACAAAACAGACAGAGGGTAACGGCAATAATGACCTGTTTTTTCATTGCAACGGAGTTTAACGGTATTTATTTTGTGTATCTTCCATCATGTTCAGGTAACTGTGGTAGCGACCGGAGCTGATTTCACCCGATTTTGCCGCTTCCCTGACCGCGCAACCCGGTTCGCTGATGTGACGGCAGTTGTAAAAGGAACACTGCGAAGCTGTTTTGAAAATTTCCGGAAAGAAATGATACAGCTCCTGCTTTTCAATGTGGATCAAGCCGAACCCCTTGATGCCGGGCGTGTCGATGATGTAGCCGTTGTTGCCTGTTTCCAGCATCTCGGCAAAGGTGGTGGTGTGTTTTCCGCTGCGGTGGTATTCGGATATGTCGCCTATCCTGACATGCAAATCGGGGTTGACGGCATGAATCAGGGAGGATTTCCCCACACCCGACAAACCTGCCATTACCGATATTTTTCCCTGTATCATTTGTTTTAACGTATCTGTTCCGACTTTTTCACTTGCCGACGTTTCAATGGTTTGATAACCTATTTTACGGTAAACTTCGCCCATTTGGCTGATCTTTTCCGTTTCTTCACCGGTGTACAAGTCCATTTTGTTGAAGATCAGGCAAACGGGGATACGGTAAGCCTCTGCCGCCACCAGAAAACGGTCGATAAATTCCATCGGCGTTTCGGGCATGCGCAGGGTGACCACCAGCAAAGCCATGTCCACATTGGCGGCAATGATGTGTGATTGCTTCGACAAGTTTGCCGACTTGCGTATCAGGTAATTCCTGCGCGGTTCAATATCGCCGATCAACCATTCGCCCTGCGTTCCGCGTTCGAGAATAACCCTGTCGCCTGCCACCACAGGGCTGGTACTCTTGAACTCCCCGTTCCGCAAACGCCCTTTCAACTTGCAGGCAACGTACTCCCCGTCCTTCCTGACGGTGTACCAACTTCCCGTTGATTTGATCACCAACCCTTTTTCCAAAGCCTATTCGACCGGTTGTTCCGGCTGTCCTTCCGTCGGCAACACGGGCGTAGTGGTGGTGGGGAACGACGGTATCGTACCCGGATCGACGGCATTTTCCACCTGCGAATCCAAAATGGAACCGCTACCCGTATCCGTCAGACGACTGGAAGTTACCATAATGGCTGCCATCATGCAAAGCACCACCAGCGAACCGGCAAGCGTCCATGTGGCTTTTTCAAGAAAGTCGGCGGTTTTGCGCACACCCAGTATCTGGTTGGACGATGAGAAATTGGCTGCCAACCCCCCCCCTTTTGAATTTTGCACCAGTACGATGAGAATCAAAAAGACACAGGCAATGACGATTAATGTGGATATAACACTGTACATAATAATAAGGTATTGTTTATAATTCTTTTTTTAAACGATCTATTTGACTTGCAAAGTAAGCATGTTTTTCCGGATATTTCAAAATTAATTGCTCATAAATTTTAACTGCCTTCCGTATGTGCCTCTGGTGGACGTATATATCGGCAAGTATTTCGCTTGCGAAGTTCTCGTCTTCCGTCAGTCCGGCATGAATATCCGCCTGATAGGCGGTATCGGACGGTATGATTTTCGGATTTTTGTTCAGGAACTCTTCAATCAGCGGATCATTCAGGTTGGTGGTTTTTTCCGGCGTTCCGGCAGTTTTCGGTGAAGGCTGCCGCACGCCGGACGCCGGATTTGTCCCCATACCGGTTTGCCGGCAAAACTCTTCCGGATGATAAATATAATTATATAATATGGTACGGTTGCGCACGCATAATGCCGACCTACCCGTCTGGTCGGCAAACCCCGGCTCGTCTCCGTTTTGTTTGAGGCTCCGGAGCAGCAACAGATGCGCGCTGTGGAAACAGGGATGCGCTTCCACCAATGCCGCCAGTTCTTCGGCAAAAGAGCCTGTCCGATCGGGATGGCAAAGCAGTTCGCTGAATTCTTCTTTGGTCATGTTCGTTCCGTATTTTAATTGCCCTGCTCCGAAATAAATTTCACCCTGATCAACCGTATGTCTTCTTCTGAATACTCCTCTTCGCCCAGCGTCTTCAAGGCGTCGTTGATGGATTCGGTTTCCGCCTTCCTGAAATAATCATAGATTTCTTTGCGATGCTCCTCATCCAGCAGCTGGTTGATGTAATAGTCAAGATTCAGTTTTGTCCCCGAATTGACAATGGCTTCTATTTCCGTCAACAGGTCGGGAATGTCGAGATTCTTGGTTTCGCAAATGTCTTCGAGAGCGATTTTCCGGTCGATGGCTTGAATGATATATACTTTCAGTCCCGATTTGTTGATCACGGATTTTACCACCATGTCCTGCGGGCGGATGATCTCCTTGTCCTCCACGTAGGCTTTGATGATGTCCACAAATTCTTTTCCGTAGCGTTGCGCTTTTCCCGCGCCTACTCCCGAAATGTTCTGCATCTCGTTCATATTGATGGGATATTGTATGCACATGTCTTCGAGCGAAGTGTCCTGAAAAATGACAAACGGCGGCAAATTTTTCTGCTTGGATATTTTTTTGCGGAGGTCTTTCAGTATTTTGAACAATTCGTCGTCCACCGTGCTGCTTTTCCCTGCCAGATTGACGCCGACGTCTTCTTCATCTTCGTTGTATTCATGGTCTTCCGCCAACATGACCGGATAGGGCTCTTCCAGAAATTCTCGTCCCTTGGCAGTGATTTTCAGCAGCCCGTAGTTTTCTATCTCCTTTTGTATCAGTCCTGCCACCATTGCCTGACGCAGTACCATGTTCCAGAACCGCGCGTCCTTTTCATCGCCGACGCCGAACATCTCCATCCGGTGGTGTTTGTAGCTCTTGATGGCGCTGTCGGCATATCCGGCAAGGAAATTGGAAACGTGTTCCGCCTTGAATTTTTCCTGCAATTCCGCAATAGCGTCCAAAGCTGTCACCAGATAGTGCTCGCCTTCAAACTGCGCCTTGGGGTGGCGGCAGTTGTCGCAGGTTTCACAGTTTTGTTCGGTATAGACTTCGCCGAAATAATGCAGCAGCAACTTGCGGCGGCACACAGCCGATTCGGCGTATGCCACCGTTTCAAGGAGCAGCTGTTTCCCTATCTCCTGTTCGGCAACGGGTTTGCCCTGCATGAATTTCTCCAGTTTTTGGATGTCCTTGAAACTGTAAAACGCCACACAGGTTCCCTCTCCGCCGTCGCGGCCTGCCCGTCCCGTTTCCTGGTAATATCCTTCGAGGCTTTTGGGAATGTCGTAGTGAATGACGTAGCGCACGTCCGGCTTGTCAATCCCCATGCCGAAAGCGATGGTCGCCACAATGACGTCCGCCTCCTCCATCAGGAACTTGTCCTGATTGCCGGAGCGTGTGGCGGCGTCCATGCCGGCATGGTAGGGCAACGACTTGATGCCGTTTACCTGCAACTGCTGGGACAGTTCTTCCACTTTCCTGCGGCTCAGGCAGTAAATAATGCCCGATTTTCCCTCGTTGTTCTTGATGTACTTGATGATCTCCTTTTCGGCATTGATCTTCGGGCGTACCTCGTAATACAGGTTGGGACGGTTGAAGGATTCCTTGAATACCTGTGCATCCAGCATGCCGAGATTTTTTTGTATGTCGTGCTGCACCTTCGGCGTGGCGGTGGCGGTGAGCGCCATGATGGGCGCTTCTCCTATTTCGGAGATGATGGGGCGTATCCGGCGATATTCGGGACGGAAGTCATGTCCCCATTCCGAGATGCAGTGCGCCTCGTCAATGGCGTAGAACGAAATGGTCAATTGTTTGAGGAATTGTATATTGTCCTCCTTCGTCAGCGACTCCGGCGCCACATACAGCAATTTGGTCTTTCCGCTCAGGATGTCCTCTTTCACCCTGGCGATTTGCGCCTTATTGAGCGATGAGTTCATAAAATGCGCCACTCCGTCCTCCGCCATGAAATTCCGCATGGTGTCCACCTGATTTTTCATCAGCGCAATCAGCGGAGATATGATGATTGCCGTGCCGTCGAGCATGAGCGCCGGCAACTGGTAACACAGTGATTTTCCTCCTCCCGTGGGCATAAGCACGAATGTATTCTTCCCCTCCAGTACGTGACGGATGACACTTTCCTGATTCCCTTTGAATGTAGAGAAACCGAAATGTTTTTTCAGATGCTCCGCCAATATGATCTTTGCTTTCTTTACCATCTGTTCTTTTGTTCTAACCGTATCAACTTGTATTTGCCTACCTCTATTTTAATGTTTCAAATATACTACATTTTTAAATAAAATGTCCTGACATTTTTATTTTTTGCCGACAATCGCATTTATGCGGTTGTTCAATTTATTTTGAACCGCAAATGTAATCAACTTTTGCATGTCACAATTAAAATTCGATCAAAATTCGACAATTTGAAAAAATCAAGGGAGTTTCTTAAAAAATCCTGTTTTTTTCCGGCGGCTCAAAAGAGGGTGGGCAGAAATAGCAATTTGTGAAGTTATCCCAAATTGTCCGTCAGCAGGGTTGGATGCGCCCGACGCGATGATACGTGCGATGGTAGAGACACGGCATGCCACGTCTCTGCGACGACGCAGTTCCGCAGGGACTTGCGGTACAGACAGCAACAATTTTTTATTTTCAACTGCCCCGTATTTTCAATTCTCCATTTTATATGTATCTTTGCGTTTTTTAATAGAGTATGTAGAAATACAACATAACTAAGAAAGATGGATTTGGATTTCAGTAAAGCGGGAGGATTAATTCCCGCTGTTGTTCAGGACGCCATAACAGGAAAGGTGTTGATGGTGGGGTTTATGGATAGGGAAGCGTATGAGAAAACCGTAAAAAGCCGGCTGGTTACTTTTTACAGCCGTACGCGCAAACGGTTGTGGACTAAGGGGGAGGAAAGCGGCAACCATCTGGATGTGGTGGAAATACTTGCCGACTGTGATAACGATACGCTGCTGGTGAAGGCGCATCCGCGCGGTCCTGCGTGTCATACGGGCGCCGATACCTGTTTCGGCGAAAAAAACGGGCGGGACGGCATGCAGTTTATTGAATACCTGCAGGACTTTATTATCCGCCGGAAAAAGGAAATGCCGGAAGGATCGTACACGACCAAACTGTTCAAAAGCGGCATCAACAAGATAGCGCAGAAAGTGGGCGAAGAAGCGGTTGAGCTGGTCATCGAGGCGAAAGACGAGCATGACGATCTCTTCCTGAACGAAGCCGCCGACCTGATGTATCACCTGCTGGTACTGCTTTCCGCCCGCAACATCCATCTGAACGACGTGGGCAAGGTATTGTCCGAAAGACATAAGGAATAAACGCAAACGATGAACTGTTTTGAAGGAAAAACCGTCTGGATTACCGGCGCCTCCTCCGGTATCGGGGAAGCGCTGGCTTACGAATATTCCGGGCTTGGGGCATGGGTGATCCTGTCGGCGCGCCGCGAAAATGAACTGGAGCGCGTGAAAGCGGCTTGTGCGCACAGCGACCGGTGTACCGTAACGCCGCTTGACCTTGCCGACCAGCAGCAGCTTGAAACCGCCGCCGACAGGATGTTGCAGCAGTTCGGCGCTATTGACATCCTGGTGAACAACGGGGGCGTCAGCCAGCGGTCGCTTGCCATCGAAACCGGCGTGGACGTCGACCGTCGCATCATGGAAGTGGATTATTTCAGCGGGGTGACGCTCGCCAAAAAGCTGCTGCCGGCAATGGTGGCAAAGGGCAGCGGGCATATTGTCGCCATCAGCAGCATTGTGGGCATGTTCGGATTTCCGCTGCGCTCGGCGTATTCGGCAGCCAAACATGCCATGCACGGCTTTTACGAATCGGTGTGGGCGGAACTGCACACGCAGGGCATCCGCGTCACGGTGGTATGCCCCGGACGCATACTCACCGATGTTTCCCGCCATGCCCTTGTCGGGGACGGCACGCTCTACGGCAAAATGGATCACGGACAGGCCGGCGGCATTACCGCCCAAACCTGTGCGCGGAAAATCATCAAAGCCGTCCGGAAAAACAAAAAGGAAACATACATCGGCAAAACCGACCTGCTGATGATCTGGTTCAAACGCTACATCCCCTGCCTGTATTACCTGCTGGTGTCGAAAGTGCAGCCAAGATAGAAATTTTTAACAATAATTTAAGCGGGAAATAGCGTTTTTATGTTAAAAAATATGTAGGTTTGTCCCGTTAAATGTTTCGTTAGGCAATTGTGTATTTATAAAGCGGACGCATGAAGTTCAAAAAGGAAATCAAAACAGGCGTAGTTGTAACCCTGATTATTTTTCTGTTTCTGTGGGGATATAATTTTTTGAAGGGACGTAATTTGTTCTCTTCATACAACTATTATTATGCAACTTTTCCCAAAGTTGACGGACTGCAAAAATCAAGCGCGGTGGATGTGAACGGTTTTGTGGTGGGTTTGGTGAGCGACATTGCGTTCACTTCCGACAAGCTGGACAGTTTGACGGTAGAAATTGCCGTCGAGAACAAACTGAAAATCCCCGAAAACACCGTTATCCGGATAGAGAGCGACATACTGGGGACAAAATCCGTCCGTCTCCTGCCGGGAAACAGCAGCATGACGGCAAACAGCGGCGATACGCTGCACGGGACAATGGCTCCGGGAATGTTTGAAGGCATTATAGACCCTTTTCGGGAACAGGCGGAGAAATTAGTAACGTCCGTAGATTCTACCCTGATCGTTTTCCGGAATATCTTTGACGAGACTGCCGGGAACAACATCCGAAGTATTGTTTCCGGTCTGGAACAGATGGTATCGTCGGAACGCCGGAAGATCGGCACGATACTGAGCGATTTTGCCTCCATATCGGGCAACCTGCAAAAGAGCAATGAAGACATTAGCCGGCTGATAGCCAATCTGAACGCTTTTTCCGGCACGCTTGCCGCTTCCGAGGTAAAAGCGACCATCGACAACGCCAACAGCAGCCTCAAACAGCTGCACATCCTGCTGGAAGGCATCAACGCGGGACAAGGCACTATCGGGCAGCTTGCCCGGAACGATTCCGCATACATTTTCCTCCGGCGCTCGCTTGAAGATCTCGACAAATTGCTGATTGACCTGCGCCAAAACCCTAAAGCCTATGTACATTTTTCCCTGTTCGGAAAAAAATCAGAAAAATAAACCTTCCACGAACCGTTTTTGACCCATCTCATGAACAGAATTGCAGTTTTTCCGGGATCGTTCGATCCGTTTACCATAGGACACGAATCTATTGTGTTGCGCGCAGTCGGCTTGTTCGACAAGATCATTATAGGCATCGGCTCCAACAACAACAAAATGTCTTTTTTTACCGCCGGGCAACGGCTGGAAATGATCCGCAGCCTGTTTGCCGGTAACGACAAGGTAGAGGCGCAGTATTACGAAGACCTGACCATTGATTTTTGCAGACGGGTGGGCGCACATTTCATGCTCCGCGGGTTGAGAACCTCGTCCGACTTTGAATACGAAAAGTCCATCGCACAAGTCAACCAGGTGATGCTGCCCGAAGTAGAATCCGTGTTCATGCTGACGCTGCCGGAACATACCTCCATCAACTCGTCGGTAGTGCGGGAAGTGTTAAGATATGGCGGAGACGTTTCCAAATTTGTCCCCAGCAACATCAATATCCGGAAATATATCCAATGAGTACCGCAATACGCTTTCCTGTGGCGCTTGTTCCGCTGTTTGCCTGCCTTTTTCCGCTGCAAGCCCGGCAGGTGGAAATTTCGGGCAACGAACCGCAATATGCAGGGCAAACGCTGGTGTTTTACACGACGGACAACTACATCACCAACTCGGAAATAGCCCTGTACGAATGTGAAGTGGCGTCCGACGGCGATTTCAGGGCGGTTTTCGAACTCGACGCCACACGCCTGCTGTATCTCTATCTCGGCATTTTTAAGGCGCGTCTTTATGCGGAACCGGATATGTCATACGTGGTGCGATTTCCGCCGCGCACCGAGAAAACGCCCGAAGAACAGGCGCTCATTTTCTTTGAGGAAACGCCGGTGTATCT
Source organism: Bacteroidales bacterium (assembly GCA_031273395.1). Classification (GTDB taxonomy): domain Bacteria; phylum Bacteroidota; class Bacteroidia; order Bacteroidales; family UBA4181; genus JAIRLS01. The sequence continues at coordinate 15,548 of JAISRX010000180.1, forward strand.
GCATGTGGTATCGGCAACCGGCAAGGACGGGAACAGGCTGCCGGCAGAACAGGAACTCAACCTGCGCATGTTCCGCTTCGACGAAATGTTCCATCCCATGTACGACAGGCTGGCGGTGGACGCCATGAAAAGAAAACCCGTAAAACCCGACTCGATGATCAGCTCGCTCACACAGCGGACGCCTCCTGCCAACCACCCGTATTTCGATCCTTACGCTACATACCGTGCCGGAATGTTGTATTATGCCGCCCAGCGTGCCGGCGTAAAACATATTTCCAACGCCTATTTCTCCGGAAAACCGGTGCTGTACGACAACGAAGCCTACATGGAACTCTTTCGCGTCACCTACAGGGATTACTTCATGTATTTCGGGAGAACCAAAGAAGGACAGGCAATCTATCAGGTGATCAATGCGCGGAAAGATTTTAACGAACTGAAACGGCTGCTGGGCAAAGACGGTATTTTGTCCGGCGACAGCCTGCTCGAAATGGTGATTCTCCAGAACATCTACGATGAATTTTATTCCGACCGTTTCTCGCGCTCGGCATTGCTGGCTCTGCTGGATGCGGCGATCGAACAAACCGCCATTGACCGCCACCGGGAAACAGGCAGGCAGATACGTTCAAAAATTACCAAACTGTTGCGCGGATACGCTCCGCCGACATTCTCGCTCTACAATCAGGACAGTATGCTGATTTCACCGGATACCTACAAGGGCAAATACGTGTATCTGATGTTCTGTACCACCCAAAACTACGTATGCCTCAGTCAGTACGAACTGTTGAAGGAAATACACAGGATACACGGCAAGTGGTTGCGGATTGTGGTGATTGCGGTGGACGAGCAGTTCGAATCCATGCGCGAATTTCGCAGAAAAAGCGGATACCTCTGGGATTACCTGCATTACGCCCGGCAGCCCGGCATATTGAAAGATTACGACGTGCGCATCTTTCCTGCCTGTTTTTTGATTGATCCGGAAGGAAAACTTGTACTGTCTCCCGCGCCGGAAGCCGTTGACATTGAACGCTCGCTGTTTGTTGAACTGAACAACAGGGGATTATGGCATGAATATATCCAAAAGGGCTGGATCGACAATAAAAAGCTGATCATGAATGATAATATTGTCAAATAATTTCTATCTTTGCCGACAGACTTGTCGGCTGTTTCCCGCAAGCATCAATCAATAAATGATGACAATAGCACCGTTGACCGGAACATTGGAAGAATACAGTTCGCACCTTCAAAGGCTGGAGTGGCAGAATACTGTCCTGTCGGTAGCCCTGATTACCGTAGGCGTCATTGCCTTTGTTTTATTTCTGTTATACCGGAAAAACAGGAAAGCCCGCAGTCTGTTGCTGCAAAAGAATGAAGAAATCGACCGCCACCACCGGGAAAACGATGAAATCATGCAGATTCTGGAACAGAAAAAGAATGAAATAGAACAACAAACCCTCGAATTGAACGAAACCACCGTCGAACTGCAATGGCAGACAGAAAACGCTTTGCGCCTGTATGACGAAGTGGAGCAACAAAAACAGGAAATCACCGACAGCATCATCTATGCCAAAAGGATACAAACCGCCCTGCTTCCGGAGGTTTCGTTAGTGAACGAAATACTGAACGATTATTTTGTCCTGTTCAAACCGCGCGACATCGTCAGCGGCGATTTCTACTGGCTGTCCGCCAAACACGGGAAAACCATCGTCGTGGTTGCCGACTGCACCGGTCACGGCGTGCCGGGCGCCTTCATGAGTATTCTGGGAGTATCCTTTCTCAATGAAATTATCAAAAATTACGACTTGCCTGTGGACGAAGTGTTAAACATGCTGCGCGATCAGGTCATCCGCTCGCTGAAACAAAACTCGGCGGTACGCGACGGCATGGACATGGCTTTGTGCGCCATCGACTGGGAAAATTCACGCATTGAGTACGCAGGAGCGAACATCTCGCTGTTCCTCCTGCGCGAACCGCAAAACGAATCGGAAGAATTGACGGAAATACCCGCCGACCGGATGCCCATCGGACTGTACGAAAACAACCTCAACCCGTTTACGCGGCATGTCGTCCCCATCATGCAGGGCGACGCATTATACATGTTCTCGGACGGCTATTGCGATCAGTTCGGAGGCAAAGAACTAAAAAAATTCAAAAAGAAAAACCTTAAAAAACTGCTGTTGGACATTTATGCCCTGAACATGACCGAACAAAAACAAATTCTTGAAACAACCATCGAAAAATGGAAAGGCGACCTCCCGCAGGTGGACGACATCCTGATGATGGGAATAAAAATATGACGCCGACGGATTAAACGACCACTGTCAAAGCGTTGAAATGAAACAGTCGCAAAACGGCGGCGACAACGGTTTGGCACAGCGCCGATCGAAAGCGTAACGGTTTTTATGCGCCGGCAGCCATCAAAACATCGCATCCGATATCCGGAACTACGCTACAAATAAGCGCCGGCTGCTTCAGTAGTTGTCCATCAATAATGTATTATTTGTTTATTTCTTTTTTGGGTGAGCAGCAAGGGGTTTAACCCCCTTGTTACGGGAGATGGGGATTTTTCCTCACCCCCGGTACCTCTCCAAAATGGAGGGGGGGAGCACCTGCCATACAGGGACGGAATGGGAATAAATGTACTGCACTCGGTTATAGTCTTGTGTTTTTTAGCCTGTCGTACCCCGCATTTCATACGGGGTTATCAAAGGGTAACGCCTGCGGCGTTTTACGTCCATGCAGGGCTGTGCGCAACCCCGACAGGGGTTGCCTTTTGATAACCCCGTACAA
>JAISRX010000192.1 GCA_031273395.1 Bacteroidales bacterium
TGGCGCGAATATAAAAATGCTGACTGTTCAGGGCAACCGTTTCAATGATCTCTTTGGAATACGAACCGGCATCCATGCGCGAGTTTCTGATTTTTACACCATTGTCGTTCAATACCTTATATGCTCTTTTGAGTGTGTCCGCCTGGGCGAGTTTTACATTGGCATTACCGTCCCGGTTTTCGTAATAGACAGTCATATTGCCGATTGTCGCCGTGCCGCCAAAGTAGCCGGTGTTCATTTTACAAGTCTTTTTAGCGTCCCATTTTTCGTGTGCAATGATTTGACTGTCATAATCAAAATCGTAGTATTCGTCCGCTCTTAATTGCTTTGTCAAAATTAATGATTTCACATTCAGACCGTTAAGTTTCTCATTGATATTGAACTGATATGCCTGTCCCGAAGAGGAAACAACGGTCGTATTGTCGGTGCAGGTTCGTCGAGCATGCGCAAAAGTGTATCAGGACTTGGGACTTTGGTTTCAGGGATATTTTCGAGTGTCGGGCGCAAATGCTGTGCAATATCCTCCGCACAATCGCCTCCACAAAAGAAGATGTTAAACCACGTGCGAAAAATATCGCTGTACTGATAACCGCATCTCGAAATTCTGTTATCAAGTTCATTGTCAATGAGTTTGCCAAGTCCACTGCGGGTAAATTCATTGACAATAAAAGAAATTCCTGCAAAAGAAGTGCTCACGTTTGAATTTTTTTGTACCTTTACCATTTGGAAAATCAATTTTTACTTTGGTTGTATTGTAGCGCCAAAATTAGTGAAAATTTTTCAAACGGCAAAGCGTTGCAAATATTTATTTGATAACGCTTTGCTTATTTTTCAGGAAAATTATTTGCGGATTTAAGGTAACAATAAATCATTGAAAATCAATATTTTTTGCACAAACGCTCAAAAAACATATCTGATCAGCAACGCCTCATCGAGAATTGACCATTCCAGTTTCTTTAAGCATTTACCAAAACCGTAACGATTATTCGCGGACAACTCTCTAACTGTTGTTTGTGAAGACGGCGCTTTTCAAACCGGCAACTGTCCGCTTTTCAGGCGTTGACAGTTGCGTATCCGGTATATGGATGCAACGCCGCAGGAAGTTGTATGCCCGTGGGTGTCTGTCCGTTTTCCAACAGGGCGGCGACAATCCGAGGCAAAGCCAGAGCGCTTCCGTTGAGGGTATGGACAAGTTGTGTTTTTTGAGCGGTTTCGTCACGGTAACGCAATTTCAACCGGTTTGCCTGAAACGACTCGAAATTGGATACCGAACTCACCTCAAGCCATATTTTCTGTGCGGCTGAGAATACCTCGAAATCATAAGTCAGGGCAGAAGTAAAACTCATGTCTCCACCGCAAAGTTTCACAATACGGTAAGGCAGTTCCAACTTTTGCACCAGCGATTCAACGTGTTGCACCATTTCTTCGAGCGCCGCGTAGGAATGTTCCGGATGTTCCAACCGGACAATTTCCACCTTGTCGAACTGGTGCAGGCGGTTCAGTCCGCGCACGTCCTTCCCGTATGAACCGGCTTCTCGACGGAAGCACGGTGTATAGGCGGTCATCTTTACCGGAAAATCGCCTGCATTGAGAATTACGTCGCGGTAAATATTGGTCACCGGCACTTCCGCCGTTGGGATAAGATAAAAATCATCCGCCGTAACGTAATACATCTGCCCTTCCTTATCGGGAAGATTTCCTGTGCCGAAGCCGGATTCTTCGTTAACCATCAGCGGCGGGATCACTTCCTGGTAACCTGCCGCCACTGCTTCGTCGAGGAAAAAGGCGATCAGGGCGCGTTGCAGGCGTGCACCTGCACCTTTGTACACCGGAAAACCTGCACCGGTGAGTTTTACGCCCAATTCAAAATCAATCAGATCATATTTTTTTGCGAGTTCCCAATGCGGCAAAGCATTTTGCGGCAGTGCAGGCATTGCGCCGCCTTCGCGCACCACGACGTTGTCGGCAGCAGTTTTGCCTGCCGGCACGGAATGGTGCGGCACATTGGGCAACAACACCGCCAAGTCTTTCAAGCGTCGTACTGCTGTTTCCTGTTCGCGCGAAAGTTTTCCGATTTCTTCTTTCAGTGTGGTTATTGCGGATTTGGCTGTTTCTGCAGCTTCTTTTTGCCCGGATTTCATCAAAGCCCCAATAGCTTTCGACTGGATATTGAGTTCCGCCTGCAACCGGTCTGTCTGCGCTTGCAGTTTTTTACGCTGTGCATCGGTATCAAGAACTTCTTCAATAATTTCTCCGGCATGGAATCCTTTCACTGCCAATAAGCGGATAACATCTTCTTTATTTTCTTCGATAAACTTGATGGTCAGCATGATGAGATGATTTTTTTATTTAATTTCAGGGCAAAATAAAAATCTCCTGCAAATAATTATTAGGAGAATTTTTATCCGACGGTATCCACGGTTATCCTTCGAAAGGAAGTACCGACACGTATGACCTGTCGTTCTGTCTTTTACGAAATTCGATAGTCCCGTCCGTCAACGCATACAATGTATGGTCGCGACCAATTCCCACGTTGGTACCCGGATAGTGCCTTGTGCCGCGCTGACGCACCAGAATATTTCCGGCTTTACATACCTGTCCACCGAATAATTTAACTCCTAAACGTTTACTTTCGGATTCGCGTCCGTTTCGCGAACTGCCGACGCCTTTTTTATGTGCCATTACTTTTTATTTTAATTCTTTGAACTACACTGTAATATCTTCAATCAGTATTTGGGTAAAATCCTGACGGTGTCCATTCAATTTTTGATACCCTTTTCTTCTTTTCTTTTTGAAAATCAACACCTTGTCTCCACGAACATGAGAGATGATGGAAGCGTTCACCGACGCTCCTTCTACTACCGGTGTTCCTACCTTTATATTACCGTCATCCTCAATCAGATAAACCTGATTGAATGATAACTTACCGCCTGCTTCTCCTTCCTGACGGTGTACAAATATTTTCCGGTCTTTGCTTACTTTAAACTGCTGACCTGCGATTTCTACTATTGCGTACATGATGATATGTATATATTTTTTCGGCTCGCAAAGGTAGATGTTATTTTATGAAATAACAAACTTTTTTTTTAATTCACGTTAAAAAAAGGTTAATTCTTTTTTTGAGCGGCTATTGACTTCATCAAATGTTGTTTCATGTCCCGCACGGGACGGCGTCAAGCATCACCGCGGACGGAGCACAACGTAACCCGTGGACACGGATACCGCATCCTGTCCTGCAAGTCCCGCACGAGACTTGCAGGATCGGAGAGATACCTCTTCCGGAGGTTGCGCTACGCACCACCTCCGGCGATGCACATTTCGACCCTGCAAAACTGTACGCTTACCCCGGCAGGGTTGGATGCGCCCGCAGTGATGATACGTGCGATGGTAAAGACGTGGCGCGTCACGTCTCTATGGCGACAAGAGCGTTTGTTTTGCATTGAGGGAGGAGATTTTACTCCTGTCTCCGAACTGCATCAACGAATATCGCAATAGTTGGACAATCAGGAAATGTAATTGCTTCTCCCTGCTGCGAATTGCCCGTTCCTGATTTCTCATGCCTCATTATTCAGCGCTTCCGCTATCACAAAAATGCTGCCTCCGATGAAGATCATGTCCTCGTCTTCGGCTTTACTGCGGGCGGCTTCCATTGCCTGCGCCACCTGCGGATAACACTCTCCTCGAAGTCCCGCCTCCTGCGCACGCTGTTGCAGTTCGCGCTCGTCCATTGCTCTCGGTATGGCTGCGCGGGTAAAGTAATAGGACGCCGTGCCGGGTAGCAGCGCCAACATGCCGGCTATGTCCTTGTCGCGAACAAAACCGATGACAATATGTACCCGGCGTCGGGCGCACCGTCCGATCTGTTCCACCGCCCACGCAAGCCCTGCGCTATTGTGGGCGGCATCGCAAACCGTGAGCGGACGGTCGCACAATACCTGCCAGCGTCCGCGCAAGCCGGTGGTTTGCGCTGCATGTTCCAGAGAGGGAAGTATCCGGTCGCCTTTCAAAGGGATGGATGCATGGAAACGCATTGCCTGCACGGCAATCAGTGTAGTGATGATGTTTCGACGCTGGTAGTCGCCTCCCATGTCAATGGTCACCGGCACGGGCAATTCCCTGCCGTTTTGCCGGATGTAGCACTTTTGCCCCTTGCCGCAGGGAATGATTCTGCTCACCGACGCATGGCGGTCGGCAAAAACAATGTGACAGTCCATGCTGCGGGCGGCGTTTTCAAACACTGTTTCCGCGCCGGGTTGGCTTTCGCCTATCACCACCGGTACTCCGGGTTTGATGATACCGGCTTTTTCAGTGGCTATGGCGATCGGATGGTTGCCGAGAAATTGCGTATGATCCATGCTGATGTTGGTAATCACCGACAAGGCGGGCGTGATGATGTTGGTAGCGTCCAGTCGTCCGCCCATGCCGGTTTCAATCACCGCAACGTCCGCCCCGCGCCGGGCGAAATGGTCGAACGCCATTGCAGCGGTCGCCTCGAAAAAACTCGGCTGCACCTTCTCCCACATTGCCCTGCTACGTTCCACGAAATCAACCGTTTCCCGTTCGGTGATCATTTCGCCGTTCACCCTGATCCGCTCGCGGAAATCCGTCAAGTGAGGCGAAGTGAACAGTCCCGTGGTATAACCGCTGCCCTGCAGGATGGCTGCCAGCATGTGAGCAACGGAACCTTTCCCGTTGGTGCCTGCTATGTGGATGGTGGCGTACTTGCGGTGCGGCTGCCCGTAGAAATCGTCCAGTTCGCGCATGGTATGCAGACCGGGTTTGTATGCCGTCCCTCCGCTGTGCTGGAACACGGGCAGGGAGCTAAACAGGTAATGTACGGTTTCGGAATAATTCATCGCTTGCAACTTATGACTTGCCATCTCTATCCGAAAACCACCGTTTTGTTGCCGTACGTCAGCAGTTTGCGCTGTATGTGCAGGAAAACGCCCCGCGAGAGGACAATTTTTTCGAGGTCTTTCCCTTTCCGGATGAAAGTATCCGGCGAATCCTTGTGGCTTACGCGGATCACATCCTGTTCAATGATCGGTCCGGCATCCAGTTCTCCGGTAACGTAATGGCAGGTAGCCCCGATGATTTTCACACCCCTTTCGTATGCGGCGTGATACGGTTTGGCGCCAGCAAAGGCAGGCAGGAACGAATGATGTATGTTGATCACCCTGTTGGGGTAGCGACTCAGGAAATCGGCAGTGAGCACCTGCATGTAGCGCGCCAGCACAATGAAATCCACCTTTGCCGCCTGCAACAGTTCCAGCTGGCGCGCTTCCTGCGCCGGTTTATTTTCTTTGCTCACCGGCAGATGATGAAAGGGAATGCCAAACCTCACGGCAATGGGCTGCATGTCGGCGTGATTGCTGATGATCAGAGGAATATCCACTTGCCAGTCGCCTGATTCCCATCGCGAAAGAATATCATACAGGCAATGCGACATTTTGGATACAAACACTGCCATGCGGAGTCTTTGTTCGGGAAAATGCAAGTCGAACTCCATGCCGCAGGGAGCGGCTATCAGCGTTTGGAAACAGTCGCCGATTTTCTCCCTTGGAATCATGAAACGCTCCAAGTCCCATTTCAGGCGCATGAAAAAACGACCGGCGTTCCGGTCAACATGCTGCTCCAGCGATACAATGTTGCCCCGGTTGCCGTGGATAAATTCCGTGACCTTCGCCACGATGCCCTGCCGGTCGGGACAATGAATAAGAAGGATGGCTGTCATTGACTCTATGCAATATTAAAGCAACAAACTTACGAAATTTTTCCGAATGAAGAAGCAATGAAACGCCCTGGTCAATTCTTTCTGACCTCATCAAATGTTGTTTCATGTCCTGTTGGGACGGCAGTTCGATAGAAAACAGTAACCCCCAACTAACCCCTCATTCCGCAGGAATGTAGGATGACGGCGAATATTTGTTATTTTTACCGGGCTTTGCATCCCTGACGGAATGCCTTGTCGGCACACAGCGCATGGCAACGTCCTGCGTAACACAGCGTTTTGTGTGGTCGGGGTTATTTCGTCCCGCACGGGACGGGATGTGCATCACCGCGGGTGCAGCGAAGCGCAACCCGTGTACACGGACGCCCTGCCCGTCTCCAAGCCCTGCAAGGACGGCATTATGTTACAACGTACTGTCCCCGCGGGATTTTTGCACCTTCTCCATGCATGCGCAATTTGAAGGGCGAAGGCGAAAATTTATCCGCAAAAAAACATTTACAGGTCGGGATGATGTTTTTTTTCCGAAAAATCATGTATCTTTGTCACATTGTTTCATGAGTAAAAAAGGTGGTGATTCGCCGCGTGGTTCTTTGGTTGATCGCTTCTGCTCCTGTAGTTGGGCGGCAGGGAAGAACAGGGCGAGTGCATCGAAATTCGGAAAGACGAAAGCCATTCCCACAGCGGGAATGGCTTTTTAACGGAGAGATGGAACAATAAAAAACGATACTTTTGTCGGTCAAATAAAAAAGTAATGAGTGAAAAATTGTATATTTTCGATACCACTCTCCGCGACGGGGAGCAGGTTCCGGGATGCCAGCTGAACACGCTGGAAAAGATAGAGGTTGCCAAAGCGCTGGACGAGCTGGGAGTGGATATTATGGAGGTGGGCTTTCCCGTTTCCAGTCCCGGCGATTTCAATTCCATTGTGGAAATCACCAAGGTGATCACCCGTCCGGTATTGTGCGCCCTCACGCGCGCGGTAGAAAAGGATATTGACGTTGCCGCCGACGCCCTCCATTTTGCCAAACGCAAGCGCATCCACACGGGGATCGGCACCTCCTGGCACCACATCACCCACAAGTTTAACTCCAACCGCGACGACATCCTGCAACGGGCTGCCGCATGTGTGCAATATGCCAAAAAATACGTGGAAGACGTTGAATTTTATGCCGAAGACGCCGGGCGCACCGACAACGAATACCTCGCCAAAGTGATTGAAGCGGTGATTGCCGTCGGGGCTACGGTGGTCAACATCCCCGACACCACCGGATACTGCACGCCGGAGGAGTACGGGGCAAAAATTCGCTTCCTGAAGGAAAACGTGAAAAACATCCATAAAGTGATCATTGCCACCCACTGCCACAACGACCTGGGCATGGCAACCGCCAACACCCTTTCCGGCGTCCTCAACGGAGCGCGTCAGGTGGAAGTGACCGTCAACGGGATCGGCGAACGCGCCGGAAACACCGCCCTCGAGGAAGTGGTCATGGCGATAGGATGCCGCAAGGACATGCCGGTACACACCGAAGTGAATACCCCGAAAATATACCGGACGTCGCGGCTGGTATCCACCCTGATGCGGATGCCCGTGCAGCCCAACAAGGCGATAGTGGGACGCAACGCCTTTGCCCATTCTTCGGGCATCCATCAGGACGGCGTGCTGAAAAACCGCGAAAGTTACGAAATCATTGATCCCGCGGAGGTAGGCATCAGCGAATCGTCCATTGTGCTCACCGCCCGCAGCGGACGCCACGCCCTGAGTCATCATCTGGAACGGATAGGTTTCAGGCTGACCGCCGAAGAACTGGAGGACGCCTATCAGAAATTCCTGAAACTTGCCGACCGCAAAAAGGACGTTTCCGACGAAGACCTCCGCGTTATTGTGGGCGTGGGGCAAAGCGAACAGCACCGCCGCGTAAAGCTGAAATACCTTCAGGTGGTATGCGGGAAGTCGAGCATCCCGATGGCAACCGTGCAACTGAACATCGACGGCGAAATATGCACCGCCACCGCTTCGGGCAGCGGACCGGTGGATGCCGCGTTCAGCGCCATCCGGCAATTGGTGCATCGCAGGGTGACACTTGAGGAATATCTCGTGCAGGTGGTCACCCGCGGCAGCGACGACATTGGGAAAGTGCACGTGCAGGTGGAAAATCAGGGCAACACCTATTACGGCTTTTCCGCCAATACCGACGTGGTGACCGCTTCGGCGGAAGCCTTTATCGACGCCATCTCAAAAATCGTTTGACCCATGAAAAAATATCTTCTCGCCGTTCTCCTATCCGTTTCCGCAGCGCTTGCGGGACAGGAATACGACGTAGAAGCGGTTCCCAACCCGAAAACGGCGGATGCGGCGGATTTTGTCAGCAATCCCGACCGCATACTGGATGAACGGGCTGTGGCGCAAATCAATTCCGTTTTGCAGTCGCTTGAAGCGAATAACGGGGCGGAAGTGGCGGTGGCGCTCCTGCAGTCCATCGGCAACCACGACATAAAGGATTTCGCGGTGCGCCTGTTTGCGGAATGGGGCGTCGGGAAAAGGGACAGGGACAACGGTTTGCTGATCCTCTTCGTCATGGATCAGCGCGTCGTTACCTTTGAAACGGGCTACGGGCTGGAGGGTGTGCTGCCGGACGCCATCTGCAAGCGGATACAGATGCAGGAAATGATCCCCTTCTTTAAGGACGGGGATTATGCAGCCGGGATACTGGCGGGCGTGGAACGGGTGGCTGCCGTCATCCGCAGCGAAGAAAACTCCGGCGGGGAACAGGCTGTTTCCGGCGAAACGGGCGGCATACGGGGAATCATTTTCCCCGGCGAAACAGGCGGTGCATGGAGCAAAATGCTGGCGTGGCTGCTGCGCATGGCTGCGGTTTTCCTTTTTATGGCGACGGCGGCGTGGGCGTGGATGACGATTGCCGCTGCTCGCATCGGGCGCAACAAAGATTTGAAGACCAATCAGGCGCGCTGCCGGTCGCTGGAGGCGCATCAGAAAAACATGACGACGCTTTTCCAGGTGATACTGGTGGGAGGTTTCATTTTACTGTTGATTTCCCTTAATTGGGGATTTTTCTTTTTCCTGATCCCCGTTTTACTCTCGCTCATTCCTGCCGGACGATGCGTAAAGGCGCACGTGCGGAAATTCAGGCAGCAGCCCTTCACGTGCGATTGCGGCGGCACGATGCGTCTTTTGTCCGAAGAAGACGATAATAAATATTTGAATCCGACTCGGGATTTTGAAGAAAAAATCCGGTCGGCGGACTACGACGTTTTTTTGTGCGACGCCTGCCGCAGGACTGCCGTTTTTGCATACGGCGGCAGCAAGAGCCGCATGTATGAACGCTGCCCCAAATGCAACACCCGCGCAATGAAACGGGGAAAATCGACGGTGATCACCCGCGCCACCTGTCAAACCGAAGGGCGGAAACGGGTGGAATACGCCTGCAAGTATTGTCGTCACACGGAAAACCGTGTTGTTTCCATCCCCCGTCTGGAACGTTCCTCTTCGGGAAGTTCTTCCGGCGGCGGTAGCCGCAGCAGCGGAGGCAGTTTCGGCGGCGGCAGGTCGGGTGGTGGAGGAGCCACCAGCCGCTGGTAGCAACGGACGGCATAAATTAAAACGGAATAATAATTAATTGAATATAAAATGAAAAGAGGAACAGTTATTTTTTTGGTCGTTGCGGCGTTAATTCTCCTGTGGGGCGTAACGGCGTACAACAGTTTGATTTCCGGCGACGAAAACGTGGGCAAACTGTGGGCAAACGTGGAAAGCCAGTATCAACGGCGCGCCGATTTGATACCCAATCTGGTGGCTACCGTGAAAGGATATGCCGCCCACGAGCGCGAAACGTTGGAAGGCGTTGTGGCAGCGCGTGCCAGAGCAACGCAGGTGACTGTGGACGCCTCTTCCCTCACGCCCGAAAAGTTGCAGGAGTATCAGGCGGCGCAGGGGGAATTGAGTTCGGCTCTGGGGCGTTTGCTGATGGTCACGGAAAACTACCCCGACCTGAAAGCCAACCAGAATTTTTTGGAATTGCAGGCACAGCTGGAAGGCACCGAAAACCGCATACAGGTGGAGCGAAGCCGCTACAACGATGCGGCGGGCAATTTCAACGCGGCTATTCGCCGTTTCCCGAAAAACATCATTGCGGGCATTGCCTCTCTGGAACGGAAACCGTACTTTGAAGCAAGCGAAGGCGCGGAAAAAGCCCCGAAAGTTGAATTTTAATGCCGCAGGAAACACAATGAGCAGCCGAGGCAATCATTACATGTTGTTCAAAAAAATCATGATATGGAAAAAGTAATTCATATTGACCCTGATATTTTGGGAGGAACGCCTGTTTTCCGGGGAACGCGCGTCCCGGTTAAAAATCTTTTTGATTATCTGGAAACGGGCGAAACCGTAGCGGATTTTCTACAGGATTTTGACGGCGTTAGAAAGGAGCAGGTGATTCGGGTACTGGAACTGTCTAAAAAACTGATTGAAACTTCAACGTCCATTTTACATGAAAGTGTTGCTTGATGAATGTATTACCAAGAGGTTGAAGCATCAGTTATCCGGTTTTAATGTATATACGGTGAATGAAATGGGATGGAGCGGTGTGAAAAACGGAAAATTGATGATGTTGTGCGTTGATAATAGGTTTGATGTTTTGCTGACCATAGATAAAAATATAATGTATCGGCAGAATCTTGAAAAATATCCGATAACCGTGGTTGTGCTTGATTCGGTGACAAGTAAATTGGAGGAACCTGCATCGTTTATTCCATATTTTATGGAACAGGTTCCCAATTTTGAGAAAAACTAAGATATATGTTATAAAAAAGTAAATAAATATAAAATGAAGAAAACCGTATTTGATAAGATTTGGGACAGCCATGTGGTGAAACGCATTGAGGGCGGTCCGGAAGTGTTGTACATCGACCGTCATTTGGTGCATGAGGTCACCAGTCCGCAGGCATTTGCGGGGCTTGACCGCCGGGGCATTAAGGTTGCCCGTCCGGAACGGACATTTGCCGTGTGCGACCACAATGTTCCCACCCTGAACCGGCACCTGCCCATCGTTGAGGAACAATCGCGCATACAGGTGGAAACCCTTGCCCGCAACGCTGCCGGTCACGGAGTAACCTATTTCGGACTGGGCAATCCGAAACAGGGCGTGGTGCATGTGGTAGGTCCCGAACTGGGCATCACCCTTCCGGGGATGACCATCGTGTGCGGCGACAGCCATACCTCCACGCACGGAGCATACGGGAGCATCGCCTTTGGCATCGGCACCAGCGAGGTGGAAATGACGCTGGCTTCGCAGTGCATCATGCAACCGAAACCCCAAAAAATGCTGATTGAGATAAACGGTCGATTGGGCAAATGCGTTACCGCCAAAGACCTTGTGCTGTATATCGTTTACAAACTGACGGCAGGCGGCGGGACGGGTTATTTCATTGAGTTTGCCGGCTCTGCCGTTCGCGAACTGACTATGGAGGGGCGAATGACCGTCTGCAACATGAGCATCGAAATGGGCGCGCGCGGAGGACTGATCGCCCCCGATGAAAAAACGTTCGAGTACTTTTACGGACGCGAATATGCTCCCAAAGGCGCCGAATGGGACAAAGCCGTCGCCCGCTGGAAAACGCTGAAAACCGACGAAGGCGCCCTGTTCGACAAAACCTGCACGTTTGACGCCGCCGACGTTGAACCGATGATCACCTACGGTACAAATCCCGGCATGGGCATGAAAATCACCGGAACCGTTCCCACAGGCGACGGACTTGCCGGAACGGACAGGATCACTTTCGACAAGGCCTTGCACTACATGGGTTTTCAGGCGGGGCAATCGCTGATCGGTCATCCCGTGCAGTATGTTTTTCTGGGCAGTTGCACCAATGGTCGCATTGAAGATTTCCGGACGTTCGCCGCTTTCGTGAAGGGGAAGAAAAAACATCCCGACGTAACGGCATGGCTGGTTCCCGGTTCGGGCAGCGTAGAAAAGCAAATATGCGCGGAAGGACTGGACAAAACGCTCGAAGCTGCCGGATTTGAATTGCGCCGGCCCGGATGTTCCGCCTGCCTTGCCATGAACGAGGACAAAATTCCGGCAGGCAAATATGCAGTATCCACTTCCAACCGCAATTTTGAGGGACGTCAGGGACCCGGTTCGCGTACCTTGCTCGCCGGTGCGCCGGTAGCAGCGGCAGCGGCAATCACCGGAAAAGTAACCGACCCGCGAACTTTGTAAACGATCCTTATAAAAAATCAGATTTTAAAATACAAAACATGGCTGAAAAATTCATTACACTGGAAAGTACGGTAGTTCCGCTGCCCGTAGAGAACGTGGATACCGACCAGATCATTCCCGCCCGTTTCCTGAAGGCAACCACGCGCGACGGATTCGGCAGTAACCTCTTCCGCGACTGGCGCTATGACAAGGACAATCGTCCCGTGCCGTCGTTTGTACTCAACAATCCCGTCTATTCGGGGAAAGTACTGGCAGGCGGAAAAAACTTCGGCAGCGGATCCAGCCGCGAACATGCGGCATGGGCTATTTTCGATTACGGTTTTCGCGCCGTGGTGTCAAGTTTTTTTGCGGACATCTTCAAGAACAATTCACTGAACAACGGACTGTTGCCCGTACAGGTCACTCCGGAATTTCTGGCGAAGATATTCTCCGCTGTCGAGCAGCGCCCCGATACCCGGATACGTATTGACCTCGAAAAACAGGAAATAACCCTGCTCGCTACGGGCGAAAAGCAGCATTTTGACATCAACGGATACAAAAAAACCTGCCTGATTAACGGATATGACGATATTGACTATCTGTTGAGCATCAAAGACGAAATCGAAGCGTACGAAAACAGAGGTTAATGACGGAATGACATTCGACAGATCGGAACGGTGCTTTGTCAAGGCGTTCCCGCACGGCATAAACGGTCATTTGGGCGCCAGCCGGTACAAAAATATGCCCACGATACCGAAAATGATATTGGGAATCCATGCAGCCAGTATGGGACTGAGGTTGCCTTTCGTGGCAAACTCGGAGGAAAACCGCATGAACAGTATGTAGAGAAAGCACAGGGCAATCCCGATGGCCACATGAATACCGATCCCTCCGCGTACTTTGCGGGTGGACAAACTGACGCCGATCAGCGAGAGGATGAATGTGGAAAAAGGCGCAGCAATGCGTTCATGCAACTTGATGATGTATTGATTGATGTTATCGGAACCCTGTACCCTGAGTTCATCAATAAAATCCTGCAATTCGGACATGTTCATCTGTTCCGTAAAGTTATCGCGCCGCTTAAATTCGCTGGGATGCAGGTGGATGGTGGTGTCCATATCTTCGCCGGTGGAAAGTGTTTCGTTGCCCAGCGAATCAATATCGCGGATGTAATATTTCTGGATTGTCCATTTTTCCTTTTCCCTGTTCCATACGGCTCTGTCCGAAACCAGCTTGGAAACCAGACGGTCGTCCTCATACCGTTCCAGTGAAAAGCGAATAGCCTGATCGGAACTGGTGACCTGCTGCAAATATACAAACACGCCCGGTTCCACCTGTTTGTGTACATCCTTTCCCATGTACATCATCGGCGATCTGATATAACGTTCCTCAAACTCCAGCCGTTTTTTATTGGCGGAAGGCATGATCACGTCATTCAGAAACACCGTGAACAATGCCAGAATACACGCGCTGATAAAATAAGGGTAAAGAAATCTCCGGAAACTGACCCCGCTGCTCAGTATGGCGATGATTTCGCTGTTGTAAGCCATTTTGGAAGTGAAGAAAATCACCGCAATGAAGATGAACAGCGAACTGAACAGGGTAATAAAGTAGGGGATAAAATTGACATAGTAGTCAAAAATGATGGAGGTCAACAAGACCTTTTTCTCCAGAAAATCATCTATCTTTTCGGATATGTCGAAAATGATGACAATGATAATGATCAGCAGTATGGAAAAAAAGAAAGTCCCCAGAAACTTTCCGATGACATATCTGTCCAATATACCCGGCTTTAATTTGCTTAACTTCATATTTTTCTTGATAAATTTTCAACCATTTCCTTTTTCCATGCAATAAAAGAACCTTCTTTTATTTTTTCCCTTGCCCGGCGCACCAGCCACAGGTAGAATGCAACATTGTGCAGGCTGGAAATCTGCGATCCCAGTATTTCCTTCGAGATGACCAGATGCCGGAGGTAAGCTTTTGAAAACATCTTATCTACAAAAGATGCGCCATTTTCTTCGATGGGCGAAAAATCTTTTTTCCATTTTTCATTTTTGATGTTGATCTGTCCGTTGCGGGTGAAGATCGAACCGTTACGCCCGTTGCGGGTGGGCATCACGCAGTCGAACATATCCACCCCCAGGGCGATGGCTTCCAGAATGTTGACCGGCGTACCCACGCCCATCAGATAGCGCGGTTTGTCCTTGGGCAGGATGCCGTTAACCAGACCGATCATCTCATACATTTGTTCGACCGGCTCGCCCACCGCCAGTCCGCCGATGGCATTTCCCGCACAGGCGCTCTCTGCCGTTTGTTCGGCTGAAATACGGCGCAGTTCGGGATATACGCTTCCCTGCACAATGGGGAAAAATGCCTGCCGGTAATCATACGCGGGTTCGGTAGTTTTGAAATGCTTCAATCCACGGTGCAGCCACCTCAACGTCCGTTCCATGGAGGATTTTGCATATTGAAAATCGGACGGGTATGGCGTACATTCGTCGAAAGCCATCATGACGTCCGCACCGATAATGCGTTGTATGTCCACCACCCGTTCGGGGGTGAAGAAATGTTTTGTCCCGTCGATGTGCGAACGGAACTCTGCGCCGTCTTCCTTGAGTTTGCGCATATCTGAGAGCGAAAAGACCTGAAAGCCGCCGCTGTCGGTCAGCATGGGGCGTTCCCACCCGATGAACCGGTGAAGTCCTCCTGCCGCTTGCAGCACCTCCGTTCCGGGGCGCAAAAACAAATGATAGGTGTTTCCCAGGATGATTTGCGCCTGCGCATCATGCGCCAGATCACGCTGATGGATACTCTTGACCGTTCCCTGAGTTCCCACAGGCATAAAAACAGGCGTTTCCACCGCGCCGTGACCGGTAATCAACACCCCGCACCGCGCCGCGCTCTGCCTGTCCGTATCCGTTACTTGAAATTCCACTTGTTATTTTTGCCCGCAAAGATAGCTTTTTTATGATACATTTCTGCCTTTCTCTCAATAAGGTTCTTTTTTTGAGGCGTTGTTGCCTTCATCAAATGTCGTTTCATGCCCCGTTAGGTACGGCGTCACGCAACACCGCGAGCGGAACGCAGCGTAATCCGCGTACACGGATTACGTACCCTGTACTGCAAGTCCCTGCCGGACGACACTTTATTAACCGCATGCTTCAACTTGCGGACAGACGGCAACAGCATGATGAAAAATCCCGCACCTTATATTTGCAGTGTGAAAAAAGAATAGTAATGAAATGTCCGTAAATTAATTTTACATTTATGCTTATATATAAAATATGGGGCATTGCTAATAAAGCATAGATAAGTTTCCGTTTCGATAATGTATTAGTAAAAGAAAAGATAAATTCAACATTTCCATCTTCTTTGAGTAGCATTTTGACTTTCTTCTCATTCTTGCCAAAAAATGTCTGAATAAACTGTTATATCCCTCGACGGTAAATGTTTCTGCTTTCGTTTGTAT
>JAISRX010000277.1 GCA_031273395.1 Bacteroidales bacterium
AGCGTGTTTGCGCTCAGGCAGTCCGCCTCGTCAAAGAGGATGACCAAGGGTTTGTCCAACACCCTGCAAAAGCTGATCAGCGAGCTGCGCAGCACATTGGCATAGTCGCCGAAGTCGGCGTCTGCGGCAAATGTTTTCGCAAACGGCAGGGCTACGTCGTTCATCGCCGACTTTATCCTGCTTATAATGGCGGGAATGCCTTTTTCG
Organism: Bacteroidales bacterium; assembly: GCA_031273395.1. Lineage (GTDB taxonomy): Bacteria > Bacteroidota > Bacteroidia > Bacteroidales > UBA4181 > JAIRLS01. Next base: position 208 of record JAISRX010000277.1, read on the forward strand.
GGGTTGGTGATGCCCTGTGCGACTTCCAGCGAGCAGTAAAGCGCATGGTACTGTCCTTCGCGGTTGAGGCGGTTGGCGAGGTCGAGCAGGAAGGTGGTCTTCCCGCTTTGACGCGCGGCGTGGATGACGAAATACTGTCTGTGGTCAATGAGATGATCTATTCCCATTAATCGCGACGAAGCGTCTATCATGTAATGTTCGGTTTCGATGCAGGGTCCTGCTACATTAAAATATTTTGCCATCATTCAATAATTTTTCACAAAGATAATCATTTTTTTCGCACAGCGTCCCTGAGCATCAAAAAAAGCGTCCGGGAATGTTTTCCGAACGCTTTTTCCGCTTCAAATTATAATTAAGCAATTGTTCATCAATAAATATATCATTTGTTTATTTCGTCTTTGGGTGAGCAGCAAGCAAGGAGTTTGAACCCCTTGTTACGGGAGATGGGGATTTTTCCTCACCCCCAGTCCCTCTCCAAAATGGAGAGGGGGAGCACCTGCCATACAGGAAATACCTCACAATGAACGCTGATGGGAGAGGTTACAATCATAGAGGAAACGTCTATGTCAAAGATAAATGATACATTATTTACGGACAATGCCTGACTGTTTTTAGCTCTATCCATTCCTCAGCAGGGGGGCTTCGGCTACGCCGAACTGACGTGTCAAAATGTCGCAAGTATGCAGGATGTGCAAAAATCCCGTCGGGACGGCGTCATGCATCACTGCCGGTGTAGCGAAGCATTACCCGTGGACAGGACAAACCATATATCTCAAAGTCCCCGCGGTCAGCGCCTCAAGAAAGAAACCACCGGTTACGTTGATTCTTTCAAAAAACCGCAGCGGGTTTTTACCGCGATTTTCAACAGGGCAAAATCGCTATCACTGCAAACGGAACAGGTTTATATCGTCATGGATTCCTCTCAGGAAATCCCCAATATCCATCCGTTTTTTTCCTTCGAGTTGCAGATTTTTCACCGCAATCCATCCTCCGGAGGCGGCTACATGAAGATATGTTCTGCCATCGGACACGATGGTTCCGGCAGGGGGCAAATGACCGGCGCTGCCTGCTGTTTCCGTCGCGAATATTTTCAGCATCAGCCTGTCGCCGCCGGGAGTGACAAGGATTGTCCATGCCGCCGGGTATGGCGAAAGTCCCCGCACATGGTTATGTATCCGCACTTCATCCAGACGCCAGTTAATCCGGCAGGTTTCCTTAAAAATTTTGGGCGCCGGCTTCAACGTACTCCCGTTTTCCGGCATTTTCTGCGGCGTTGATTGACTGTAGCCACTGCCGATAGCCTGTACAGCTTCCGTCAAATGCTTCGCGCCGCTGTACATTAACCTGTCATGCAGGCTTCCGGCATCGTCGCCGGACAAAATTTCCTCCTCGCGATACGACAGAATGTTTCCCGTATCTATTTCCTTTCCAATGAAGAAAACAGTTGTTCCGGTTTTCGTTTCCCCGTGCATGATTGCCCAGTTGATGGGTGCAGCTCCCCGATACTGCGGCAGGAGAGAAGCGTGCAAATTGATGCATCCCAGGGGAGGCATGCTCCATACCGCTTCGGGCAACATGCGGAAAGCCACCACCACAAACAGGTCGGCGTGAAAATTCTGTAACTGTTCCAGAAACAGCACATCTTTCAACTTTTCGGGTTGCAGGACAGGCAAATGATGTTTTTGCGCACACTGTTTTACGGCTGTTTCCCTGATTTGCAGCCCCCTCCCCACCGGTTTGTCGGGCGCGGTGACAACAGCCGCCACTTCCATACCTGCCTCCAGCAACGCTTCCAGCGAAGTTGCCGCAAATTCGGGCGTTCCCATGAATACGATGCGCATAAATGATTACTGATTAATGATTAACTCCAGCGTATGTCCCATTTTATCGTGCTTGGTTTGCAGATAATGCCGGTTGTATTGATTGGGCGTTACTTCAACAGGCACGTTTTCCACAATCCGGATGCCGTAACCTTCCAGGGCAATGCGTTTCACGGGATTGTTGGACATCAGCCGTATGGCGCCCAATCCCAACTCATGGAGAATGCTTGCTCCGACGCCGTAATCGCGTTCGTCGGCTTTAAAACCGAGATCAATATTGGCTTCTACCGTATCGCGTCCCTGTTCCTGCAGCTTGTAGGCGTGCATCTTGTTGAACAGTCCTATCCCCCGCCCTTCCTGATTAAGATACACCACCACGCCTTTTCCCTCGTTTTCGATCATGCGCAGGGACTGATGCAACTGTTCCCCGCAGTCGCAACGGTACGATCCGAGTATGTCGCCGGTAAGGCAGGAAGAATGTACCCGCACCAGCACCGGTTCTTCTTTTTGCCACGATCCCTTAATGATGGCAAGATGTTCCAGGTCATTGGAAAGTTGAACGAAAGGCACTACTTCAAAATCTCCGTATTTGGTGGGCAGTTTTACGCGATCGCCCATTTTGACGATCGATTCTTTCCGCAGCCGGTATTTAATGAGGTCTTCTATGGAGATGATTTTCATCCGGAAGGCGTCTGCCACTTCCAATAATTGCGGCAGGCGCGCCATCGTACCGTCTTCGTTCAGTATTTCTACCAGCGCACCGCCGGGTTGCAATCCGGCAAGCCGGGTAAGGTCCACTACGGCTTCGGTATGTCCCGGACGCCGCAAAACGCCTTTTTCGCGCGCTTTCAACGGCGAGATGTGTCCGGGACGTGCAAGGTTTTCCGGACGGGTAGCGGGATGAACCAGCGCGCGGATGGTTTTGGCTCTGTCGGCGGTGGAAATGCCCGTAGTACAACCCTGTCCGATCAAATCGACCGAAACGGTGAACGGCGTTTCGTGAAGCGACGTGTTGTTGCCCACCATCATGTTCAACTCCAGTTCGTCGCAACGCTTTTCCGGCAGGGGGGCGCAAAGCATACCGCGTCCGTGTTTGATCATAAAATTAATGATGTCGGGAGTGACGGTTTCCGCCGCACAAATAAAATCGCCTTCATTTTCACGGTCTTCATCATCTACCACAATAATGACCTTTCCGTTGCGGATGTCTTCTATGGCTTCCTCTATCGTATCAAGTTTTGTTTTGGACATGCTCGTATTATTATTTTACCCCGCAAAACTACAAAACGTTTTTGAAATTCCTGTTATTTTTCCGGAATAGAATGTTATTTCACCCTCTCCACTCCCTCGCCTGTCAAGTCGGGTAATTGCCGTTCCCCCGTATTGCCGCCGGGGAGATTGTTTTGCCGAATTGCTTCACTCCTTTACCAATGACGAAATCCATTATCCGGCGCAAGGCAAACCCGCGCATCTGCTTTGCGGGAAGAACCTCAAGCCGGAACCAAGGGGGGTGTTTACCTTCGGCGAGGGCTTTGCCGTTCAAACCGTCGCATGTATGGAGGATGTGTAGAAGTCCTTTCAGGACGCATACCCGGCATCACATTCATTATCCCAACACGGTGTGTTGGGCTGGAATATGAAAGGCTTTCAGCCTTTCATACAGGGACACCCCCGCCCCAAATGGGATGGCAGCACAGGGGAAGGCTGCAAGCCTTCTTATATCCCAGCCCAACACACCGTGTTGGGACAGGGGAAGGCTGCAAGCCTTCTTATATCCCAGCCCAACACACCGTGTTGGGATAAAAGAAAGGATATTACGAATACGTCCTTTGCAGGACTTACAGTACAAGGTGCGGTATCCGTGTCCGCGGATGATGCTCGCTCCACACACGGTGTTGCACAACGCCGTCCCCTGACGGGAGATGAAACACATTTGATGAAGTCCATCGCGCATCGTTCCTTCCGGTGACGCCGGATCAGTTCCTGTTCGCTATCGTCACCCTGATGCCTAACCGGTAGTTGTCCATGTCCGTTTCGACGCCGCCTTCCACCGTTTCGGCAAGTTCCAGTTCCACGCCCAGCACCTGCGACATGATGTAGTCCCGGTGTACGGTAACTGCTTCCCGTATTTCGGGATGTTCCTGCAACACGATGCATATCTTGTCCGTCACTTCAAAACCGCTGTCCTTGCGGAGATTTTGTATCCTGTTGATTAACTCGCGGGCTATTCCCTCCAGTTTCAGTTCGTCGGTGACGGTGATGTCCAGCGCCACCGTCAGTTTTCCTTCGCCGGCGACCAGCCATCCCGGAATGTCCTCCGAAGTGATTTCCACGTCCTCCGGCAGCAGTTCCACCTCCTGCCCGTCGATAACGGCGCGGTAAACGCCGCTGCGCTCAAAACCGGCAATGTCCTGCTGTGAAAATCCGGCAACGAGCGCCGAAATACCTTTCATCAGCTTGCTGTATTTGGGACCCAGCGTCTTGAAATTGGGTTTTATCCTTTTCACCAGAATACCGCTTGTGTCGGTGATGTAGTCAATTTCCTTGACGTTTACTTCGTTCAGCACCAGTTTGCGCACCGCTTCGATCTGTTCCTGCAATCCGGCGTCAAGCACGGGAATCATGATTTTCCGCAACGGCTGGCGCACGCGGATATTTACCCTGCGGCGCAAAGCCAGCACCATGGATGAAACCTGCTGCGCAATGTCCATGCGGGCTTCCAGTTCGCTGTCGATGAGCGAAGGGTCGTATTGCGGGAAGTCGGACAAATGCACGGATGAGTGGCTTTCCAGTCCGGTAACGCCGTTGAGATCGGTATAGAGCCTGTCCATGTAGAAGGGCGCCACGGGAGCGGCAAGTTTGGCAACCGTCACCAGGCAGGCATACAGGGTTTGACAGGCGGCGAGTTTGTCGGCGTCCATCGTTCCGCCCCAGTAACGCTTGCGGTTAAGACGGACGTACCAGTTGCTGAGATTTTCGGTGACAAAGTCCTGAATGAGGCGTCCGGCGCGTGTAGGCTCGTAAGTGGCGTAACATTCGTCCACCTGCCGGATGAGCGTGTTGAGCAGCGAAATGATCCAGCGGTCTATTTCCGGACGCAGGGATACCGGAATGGTGGCTTCGCGGTGGCGGAAGCCGTCCACGTTGGCGTACAGCGCAAAAAAGGAGTAGGTATTGTGCAGCGTGCCGAAAAACTTGCGCACCGACTCGTCGATGCCCGATACGTTCAGTTTCAGGTTGTCCCACGGTTGCGCGTTGGTAATCATGTACCAGCGCATGGGGTCGGAACCGTATTGCTCCATAACGGCAAACGGGTCAACGGTATTGCCCAGACGTTTGGACATTTTGTTGCCGTCCCTGTCGAGCACCAGACCGTTGGACACCACCGTTGCGAAAGCCACTTCGCCCCGTATCATCGTCGAAACGGCGTGCAGGGTGAAAAACCATCCGCGCGTCTGGTCGATGCCTTCCGCAATGAAATCGGCGGGAAACAGCTCGTGATTTTCCAGCTGCTCCCTGTTTTCAAAGGGATAGTGAATTTGCGCATACGGCATGGCGCCCGAATCAAACCACACGTCAATCAGGTCGGGTTCGCGTTTCATGGGCGCTCCTTCGGACGAAACCAGCACAATATCGTCCACATACGGGCGATGCAGGTCTATCTTGCCGTAATTTTCGTCCGAATAATCCCCAACGACAAAGTTTTCATACGGGTTTCGCTCCATGACGCCGGCGTCAACGGAGCGCCGTATTTCCGCCATCAGTTCTGCCATTGAGCCGATACATTTTTCCTCGCTTCCGTCTTCGGTGCGCCACACGGGAAGCGGCGTTCCCCAGAAGCGGCTTCGGGAGAGATTCCAGTCCTGCAGGTTTTCCAGCCACTTGCCGAAACGTCCCGAACCGGTCGATTCCGGTTTCCAGCAAATGGTGTTGTTCAGGCGTATCATCTCGTCGCGGCGGGCTGTTGTGCGAATAAACCACGAATCGAGCGGATAGTACAGCACCGGTTTGTCCGTCCGCCAGCAATGCGGGTACGAGTGGACGTGCTTTTCTATCCTGAACGCTTTGCCCTGCTGCTTGAGCATGACGCACAAATCGACGTCCAGCGTGGCGTCGTCGCCGGTCAGGGCGTCGTCGTAGGCATTTTTAACGTAACGTCCCGCATATTCCCCGTACAGTTCCCTGCGGATATGGCTTTCCACAAACGCGGGATCGAGGTCTTCGAGGCGGAAGAAGCGTCCCGTGCGGTCAACCATCGGCTGCCGGTTGCCGTCCCTGTCGACCAGCAGGAGCGGCGGGACGCCCGACGCTTTGGCGGCGCGGTCGTCGTCAGCGCCGAAAGTGGGCGCTATGTGCACGATGCCGGTTCCGTCGCCGGTAGTGACGAAATCGCCGGTGATGACGCGGAAAGCGCCTTCGCCCGGATCGACCCAGGGGATCAGCTGTTCGTATTCCGTGCCTGCCAGTTCGGAGCCTTTCCGGCAAGCGACCACCTCGAAAGGGATCAGCTTGTCGCCTGCACGGTATGCGTCAAAATCCAGACCGGCAGCTTTCGGATTGAAAATACTGTTCACCAGATCCTTCGCCACAATAGCCGTCATGGGACTTCCGCTGTAGGGATTGAACGACCGGACAACCGCATAGTCAATCTCCGCGCCCACGCAAAGGGCGGTATTCGAGGGCAGTGTCCACGGAGTGGTAGTCCACGCCAGAAAGAAGGCGTCGCCGAACAGCGGCATGGACGGCGGCGGATCGGGTATCCTGAACTGGGCAATGCAGGTAGTATCCTTTACGTCGCGGTAGCAGCCGGGCTGGTTCAGTTCATGGGTGCTAAGCCCCGTTCCCGCCGCGGGAGAATAGGGTTGAATGGTGTATCCCTTGTAGAGCAAGCCCTTTTTGTACAGTTGCGACAGCAGCCACCAGAGGGTTTCGATGTAACGGTTGTCGCAGGTGACATACGGGTGGCTCATGTCCACCCAGTAGCCCATTTTCCGCGTGAGGTCTTCCCATTCGCGGGTATATTTCAGCACCTCCCGACGGCAGGCGGCGTTGTATTCCTCCACCGAAACAACGGAACCGATGTCGTTTTTGGTAATGCCCAGTTCCTTCTCCACGCCCAGTTCAACCGGCAGCCCGTGGGTATCCCATCCGGCTTTGCGCCGGACAAAAAATCCCTTTTGCGTCTTGTATCTGCAAAAAATATCTTTGATGGTGCGCGCCATTACGTGGTGAATACCCGGCATCCCGTTTGCCGAAGGAGGTCCCTCATAGAACACAAAACCCGGTTTTCCCTCGCGCGCGGCGAGACTTTGCTCAAAGGTATGCTCCCTTGTCCATTTTTCCAATACCTCCGCATTGATTTGAGACAATTCCAATCCTTTATATTCAGGAAATTTTACTTGCATCGAACTTATTTTTGAAAAACGCGCAAAGATACGGTAATTTATCATGTGATCCGTCATTTGCACAAAAAAGGTTCACTCTTTCGTTGATACGCTATCAAAGTCAGACCTCGTGAGAGGTTGCCCTCTTGATCACCCCGTACTGGACATGCCACAGGCATGGCGCATGGCGCAGTGCGGGGTACGGAGTGCGGGGTACGGGGTACGGAAGACGAAAGCCAAACGAAAAACTCCGTAGGAGTTGCCTCTTGATAACCCCGTACCAGACATGCCTGCGGCATGGCGCAGTGCGGGGTACGCAGTGCGAGGTGCGGAGTGCGGAGTTCGAGGTACGGGGTGCGCAGTGCGGGGTACGGAGTTCGAGGTACGGAGTGCGCAGTGCGGGGTGCGCAGTGCGGAGTGCGGGGTGCGCAGTGCAGAGTGCGGAGTACGGGGTGCGCAGTGCGGAGTACGCAGTGCGGGGTGCGGAGTTCGGGGTACGGGGTGCGCAGTGCGGGATACGGGGTACGCAGTGCGGGGTGCGCAGTGCGGAGTTCGGGGTGCGCAGTGCGGAGTTCGGGGTACGGAGTGCGGAGTTCGGGGTACGGGGTACGGAGTACGGGGTGCGGAGTGCGGAGTTCGGGGTTCGGAGTTCGGAGTTCGGGGTACGGAGTTCGGAGTGCGGGGTTCGGGGTGCGGAAGACGAAAGCCAAACGAAAAACTCCGCAGGAGTTGCCCTGCAACTGCACATCGGTAGAGGGAAACCCCATACGGGGTTTCGGAGAGACGGAGGTATTCGCATCACCCCGCACTGCGCCATGCCTGCGGCATGTCTGGTACGGGGTTATCAAAAGGCAACCCCTGTCG
>JAISRX010000295.1 GCA_031273395.1 Bacteroidales bacterium
CGTTTTACGTCCATGCAGGGCTGTGCATAACCCCGACAGGGGTTGCCTTTTGATAACCCCGTACAAGCGAAGCGCAGTGCGGGGTACGAAAACTCAAAACTCAACCGAATGCAGTATAAATCCAACACCGCCTCACAAAAGAATGAACAAAAAATATTTTTCTTTGCTGTTCAAAAAAGATATTTATCTTTGCACTGTTAACCTTTTTTTTTCGATGATGTTGCATTGCAGTACAGTAGAAACGAAAACTTTGGCGTCCGCCGCCATCCCCGCCTGTAGAGGCGTGCATTGCACCTCCGGATCGCCTGTCATTTTGACAGATTATGTGTGGTGGGCAAAGCGATATATAACATCGAGTTATAGCGATTTCCGCACATCCCTTTTTTGGCAGAATACCTCTTTCGACACACCTGCACAAGCCGCGCCATGTCTTTGGCAGGACTCGGATTTTTTGCCGTCCCGCGCCGACGACAGCCTGACGGCGATGGCGGAACAGTTCGCTACCCACAGCGAGCCATCGGCGGCACTTTCGCGAACAGTCGCTACCCCCGCCGAGACCTCGACGGCACTTTCGCCAACTGTCGCTATCCCCGCCGATACCTCGACGGCACTTTCGCCAACTGTCGCTACCCCTGCCGAGACCTCGGTAGCACTTTCGCCAACAGTCGCTACCACCGCCGAGCCATCGACGGCGCTTTCGTCAACAGTCGCCACTCACAACGAGCCTTCGCACCGCCTGGCGGGAAAATTGGCTGTTATCTCCGTAGAGACGCGGCATACCGTGTCTCTACCCGTATAGACACGGCACGCCACGTCTCTACAATTCATCCCTGTAAATAGTTTTAACCTCTCAAATAATAATAAGATATGAAAGTCATTATCAGAATTAATTATACACATTTGCGTAACGACGCCCACGTGGAGCTTCATGAAACAGCCGACGCGATGATGGTGCGCTACAACCCTGCAACGCTGGGTATTGACGTGCTGTACGGCGAGTACAAACCCCTCCTCAACGCCGAACTGTCGCTGCTCAACGTCCTCCGAAAGAGCAGCTACACCGGTGAGATTAAGGAGGCTGACCACCGGCGCGACATGCTCTTTCGCGGCTTTGCCGACGCCGTGAAATCGGGTCTCAACCATTTCGACCCTGCCAAACGCGAAGCGGCACACAGGATAGACATCGTGCTGGACAACTACGGCAACATCGCCGCCAAAGCCCTCGATCAGGAGACAGCCGCCATAGACGACCTCCTGCGCGAACTCCGCAGCGGCGACTATCCCGCGCTCGTCGACAGTCTTGCCCTCACTGACTGGCTCGTGCAGCTCGACGCCGAAAACCAAACTTTCAAAACGCTGATGCTGGCGCGTTACGGCGAAACGTCGCAGCGACCGACCACCCGAATGAAAGCCGCCCGCAAGAATACGGACGCCGCTTTCCGAAACATCATCGACCGCCTCGAAGCCCTCGCAACGGTGAACGGCATTACGCTCTACGAGCCGTTTATCCGCGAGCTGAACGCCCTCCTCGAACGCTACAGAAACATCATGGCGGCAGGGGCGGGAAGACGGAAGAAAGAATCAAAGGATGAATCGTAGAAACGTTGTAGAGACGCGGTGCGCCGCGTCTCTACCATCGTGGCGGACACGGCATGCCGGTAGAAGAACCGTTATGGTCGCCTAAGAAAATTCCGCAGAGACGGGTGTATTTTCTGCCGGCATATTACCATTTGGTACGGATAGCGCCTCAAAAAAAGAATGAACCGAAAACATGCGATCCCTTCGTCGCGCAAAAAAAAAATTGATCCTGCTGTTCTCCGGTTCATTTTTATTTGTACATTTGCACTTGAATTAACGTTAAAATCATTCCGGTTATGTCTAAAAGTATTAAGGGAACCCTGACGGAAAAAAATCTGTTGCACTCGTTTGCCGGCGAATCGCAGGCAAGAATGCGCTATACGTATTTTGCAAGTCAGGCAAAAAAGGAGGGGTATGAACAAATTTCAGCCGTTTTTGCCGAAACAGCCGATCAGGAAAAGGAACATGCCAAGCGGATGTTCAAATATCTGGAAGGGGGCATGGTGGAAATCACCGCGAGTTTTCCGGCAGGCGAAATACGCACCACCCTCGAAAATCTGTATGCCGCAGCCGCCGGCGAAAACGAAGAATGGGCGGAGGCATATCCCGCCTTTGCCGATGTTGCCGAGCAGGAAGGCTTTCCTGCCATTGCGGCAATGTACAGAAACATTGCGACAGCCGAAAAGGGACACGAACAGGCTTATCGGGATTTCATCGCCCGTATCGAAACATCCGCCGTGTTTGAAGCAGAGGAAGAAACTGAGTGGCAGTGCCGCAACTGCGGATATATCCATAAGGGCAAAGGCGCGCCGAAAGCCTGTCCCGCATGTCTGCATCCGCAAGCCTTTTTTGAAAGGCGGAAAAACAACCGATAGCAGCGGGAACATGCGGGCAGTCATTCAACGGGTATCGGAGGCTTCGATGATGATTGAGGGGAAGATCTTTTCAAAAAGCGGGCGTGGACTGGTAGTGCTGGCAGGTTTTGAAGCCACGGACACGCAGGAAACCATTGACCGGCTGTGCGCCAAAATCGTCCGGATGCGCATTTTTTCGGACGCCGGAGGAAAAATGAACCTGTCGCTGCTGGACACGGGGGGAGAGATCATGGCGGTGAGTCAGTTCACCCTGTTTGCCGACGCCCGCAAAGGCAACCGCCCGTCGTTTGTACGCGCCGCGCCGCCCGAAATCAGCCGTCCGCTGTACGACGCATTCGTCCGCAAACTGGAGCAACTTTCCGGAAAGCCGGTTGCCACCGGTATCTTCGGCGCGGATATGAAAGTGTCGCTCGTCAACGACGGTCCCGTAACCATTGTCGTGGATACGGAACATCGCGAATAACCCCCATTCATCGTAAATCATCATTCCAACTGTCATCATGGAGCGTTATTTCCTGTTTGCGCCGCCCATCCGCCGTCGCGTCCTGCCACGGATTTGCCGGAACACGCCGACCGCGTCTTCCCGACGGTGATCACGCCAAGTCCGAAGCACTGATAATATACTGCACTCTGTTATAGTCTTGTGTTTTTTAGCCTGTCGTACCCCGCATTTCATACGGGGTTATCAAAGGGTAACGCCTGCGGCGTTTTACGTCTATGCAGGGCTGTGCACACCCCGACAGGGGTTGCCTTTTGATAACCCCGTACAAGCGAAGCGCAGTGCGGGGTACGAAAACTCAAAACTCAACCGAATGCAGTATAATATGGCAACCTTTATTTATTGACAATGCCTTACCGGAAAAGCGGGAAGAATATTCTTACGCCGACGCTGCGGTATTTGAGCCGTTCAAATCCGACATATATTCCGGCACGCAGGAACAATCCGATGCTGTAGCCCAGTTCGACGTAGTTTTTCAACTGCGGGGTATGAAGACAATCTATTTGCAGTTCTTCACTCCACAGGCGATTGTTGAAAAACGGCAGATATTTCAGCGCCAGATAGGGCGTGGTGAACTTTACATGCACTTCTAAATAGCGGTCGGAAGCGCTGTTGCGGTAGTAGTCCGGCAGATTGAATCCGGGAAGGTCGGAAGGATCGACGGTGAGTATTTCCAAAGTACGGAAATGCTTGAAATCGGGGAAAAATATCTTTTTGCGGTTGACGAACATTCCGCCGTGGACGGTATATTGCAGTTGCTGCATGACGCCGGTTTTCACCCTCTGGGTGACGCCTGCCGTGAGCAGGTCGAAATCGCTGTGGCTCCCCAGCGCTCCCTTTACGCCTTTCTTCCATCCGGCAAGCAGCGTGGGGAAATCCGACCCGACCATTCGCTTGCGCCTGCTTTTGTCGATGCGGTAGTAAAAACGCGGGGTATAGTTGAGGTGAACGGAAAAGGCGACGTGGGTGTGATCCGTGAAATGACCGGCAAAGTCGTCATGTTCGGGAATATTCGGAGAATAATCGCGCGAGCTGCGGTAAAAAAAGGAAAAGTCGCTGCTGTTTTCCAGCGCTTTCCGCCGTGCATAATGCAAGTCGGCGCGTAATTGCAAGCCATTGACAATATCCGTCGTGTTGCCGGCTTTGACGAATTTTTCTTCGTACAGTTTCATGCGGTTATTTCTAAAAACCAGTGACGTAAAGGTATTTTCCAGCGGATATATCCCCTGCGTTCCCGCAAAATCAAACGACTTGTTCCCGAAGGACAGTTCGGCGTATCCCCTTTGCATGGGAGCATAGGTCAAACCGGCGTCCACGCTCCACATAAGCGTTTTTCGGTTGATCGCCCAAACGACTTCCGGAGCGACGGTCAGGCGTTTCTCCCTTCGGTTGGGCGTGAAATCCCTGTAATATTCCAACTTTTGCCCGATAAAAAATCCATCCACCGTATTGAAGCCGAGTTTCAGCCGTTTTGTTCCGAGATATTCCAGCGTGCCGCCCGTTTTGCCCAGCGGGAGCGTGCCGCCTTTTGCAAAGGCTGCGATCTGCCGAAGCGGTTTGTTTGCCCGCCCGGAACGTCGCGAAAGCGTATCCCGCGATGCGAGGGACAATTCGGCTTCCCGGTAGCCTTTCACCTCGTCCACCGTCAGGGGAACGGGACGCACCCTGTCCCAATAGGCAGTGTCGCGCCGGTGGGCGTTACTGTCCGTTTCCACCTTGTAATCTTCGTAATAGGTATCGGTCAGGTTCAGGGATTCCCTGCCGTTTTTTTTCTCTTCGGTTTCTTTCCGCATCAGTCTGGACAGTTTGTATGCTTCGCGATTGGAAAGTGTTTCTTCCGACAGGAGTTCTTCTATCTTCCGGCTGTTTTTGTTCTTTGCCGCACTTGCTGAAGGCTGTCCGGAGGGCGCTGTTTGCTGCCGCGCCTGTTTCCGCCGGCGTTCGGCAAGCTGCAGGACGTTCGGCTTGGCGAGCGACGTATTTTCCGCAATATCGCCGTATTTTACGGAGGAAACATAGCGAAAGTCGCCCTTGTTGCCCAGTATCGACCCGCTGAAATCAATACGGTGTCCCACGGGCAGCCACACGTTCTCGCCCACTTCTCCGAAATTGACCTGTATGCGAAAAATCCCGCCGATGACAAACTCGCCCGACAAATCCACGGTATGTACGTTCCAGAAATCATCGGCAATGTAGATGTATCCCGCCAGCAACTGTTTGGCTTTGTGCGCCGGAATGACCCGTATTTTGTTGATGATCCGGTTTCCTTCTTCGATGAACCCCTCGTACACAAAACGGTAGTGTGCAAAAGCGCCCGGCGACAGGGGAGAGATGTACGGCAGAACGCTTTCCGGATCGTACACGCTGACGGTGATCATTCGCAGCGCACCGTCGGTTTTGTTGCGGTCGGGCATGTTGCCCGTCTTTTTAAGTACTTTCTGTTTGTATTTGTTCGGCGCGGTAAATTCCATTTCGCTCACCGATTCTTCCATGTACGTGTTGCCTTCGCGAATACCTTCCAGTTCCTCTCTTGCCATGCTTCGCGCCAGCGGGGATATTTTGACTGCATGCACCGATCCTTTCACATACAGTTCCGCCTTGTATTTCGAGATGTGGTTCAGATAGTAGGGCGCCATGGCAATCGCCCGCCGCATGATGTTGCAGGCGGGGTCTTCGTCCTTGTTGGATATGACCACCTCGCGTATCTCATAGGTCTTTTCTTTCATCACTATGTCGCATGCCGTCGTTCCGCTGCCTGTGGCGATGCTGCGCGTCACCGTTTCGTAGCCGATGGAACGGAAAATACAAGTGTAGGTTCCTGCGGGCAGCGCCAATTCATAATATCCGTTTTCATCGGCGGCAGTACCCTGTTTCAGTTCCTTGACAAACAGTGTGGCGCTGACAACCGCTTCGCCTTTTTCCCCGGTAATCCTCCCCTTGATGCTTTGCCCGTGAAGCATGGATACCGCATGGAGATCAGCGATGAAAAAAAGCAAAATCCGAACCCATTTTTCCATTCCCTATTGATGATGGTCATCTGAATAATAACACATACAATAACTGTTTTGTTGCATGTATCCGAAAATACCGCAGGTTACGGAAGGCGTGATTTTTCATGCTTGGCGCTCCTTCGTTGAAAATGCAGTGCGGAAATGATCGTATTGCTTGGTACAGGCGACAAGGCGGCGTTGGGGAGAAGGTCATCCGTATTTGCGCTGCCGTTGTCGCGATAACCGCCGCCGCCGGTCATCGGTTCCAGTATTTATCCGTCAATTCCTGCCTGATGTTCACTTCTTCCGGTTTGAAATGTTTGGCAAACAGCGACCATGCCACGTCGAGCATTTCGGTGGTGTTGATGTTCACGTCGATGGCAAGCAGGTGGGTGGAATAATCCTTGGCGAAAGCCAGCGTACGCTCGTCGTAGTGACTGAGGTCGAAGCCGTTTTCGAGTTTCGTTTTGGCGTTGGCGGCGTCGGAGTAGAGGCGCACGGCGGCGTTCATTACCTGCGGGTGATCCTCCCGTGTTTTGACGCCGATCACCAGCTGTTTCAGCCGCGAGAGGCTGCGGAAGGGATCAATGATGACCTTGCCTGCATCGCTGTCGCGGCGCAGGAAAAGTTGCCCTTCGGTGATGTATCCCGTGTTGTCCGGCACGGCATGGGTGATGTCGCCGCCCGACAGGGTGGTCACAGCGATGATGGTGATGGAACCGCCTGTGGGAAACTGAACGGCTTTCTCGTAAATCCTTGCAAGATCGGAGTACAGCGATCCGGGCATGGAGTCCTTCGAGGGTATTTGATCCATGCGGTTCGATACGATGGACAGGGCGTCGGCATACGAACTCATGTCGGTGAGCAGCACCAGCACTTTCTCGTTATGATCCGCCGCAAAATATTCGGCGGCGGTCAGCGCCATGTCGGGGATCAGCAGACGCTCCACCGGCGGGTCTTCGGTGGTGTTCACAAAACTGATGATGCGGTCGAGCGAACCGGCGTTGCCGAACACGTTTTTAAAATACAGATAGTCGTCGTTGGCAAGTCCCATACCGCCGAGTATGATTTTATCGGTTTCGGCGCGCAGGGCTACGGTAGCCATTACCTGATTGAACGGTTGATCGGGATCGGCAAAGAACGGTATTTTCTGTCCGGTGACCAGCGTATTGTTCAGATCGATGCCGGCAATCCCTGTGGAGATCAGTTCCGAAGGCTGTTTCCGCCGCACCGGGTTCACCGACGGACCGCCCGTTTCGCGTTCTTCGCCTTCCACGGGAGCGCCTCCGTCAATCGGTTCGCCGAAGGCATTGAAAAAACGTCCGGACAGCTGTTTGCCCACCTTCAGGGTAGGCGCCTTGCCCAAAAACACTATTTCGGCATTGGTGCGGATACCTTCCGTACCCTTGAAGACCTGCAAGGTAACCTCCTCGCCGTTGATCTTCACCACTTGCGCCAGCGCGCCATCTACGGTTGCCAACTCGTCGTAGCCTACTCCGGAGGCTTTCAAGGTGCAGGTGGCTTTGGTGATCCTGCTTACCTGCGTGTATATTTTCTGAAATGCTTTTGCCATGACTGTTATTTTTGAGGCAAATATAATTCAAAAAATGTATTCCACCATATTTTTTCGGATTATCGCGAATCTTTTTTGAAAACAGTGACGGGAAAACGGAGAGCAGGAAAGAGGGACATTTGCCTTCGGCGAGGGCTTCGCCGTTCAAATTGTCGCGTGTATGGAGGATGTGCAAAATTCCCCGCGGGACGATACTTTATTAACCGTAGATTCCGCTTCGCTTCATCTGCGGAAAACGAAATCTTCTCACTCTCCCAACTCCCGCAGGGTAAGGAGGCAAAATTAACATTTTTTCCCTCTTTAGGCTCGCTAATATTTATGCCTAAACACAGGGTTTTACTGGTAAGCCCAAAAGATCGGTAAAGCAAAAAAAAGTGCGGTTGTGCCGCACTTTTTTAACATTTCAATAAATGAAACGACTGTGTGTTAATATTCCCACAGATCCTGTTCCCAATCGAAGATTTCGCTTTCAATCCGTTGCGCTTCATACAAAGCGTCTATTCCCGATGCATATTCGGCAATTGAACGGTTGTTATACACGTTGGATATTTGATAAATGTATCCGTCGTAACGATGCTGCATGAAGAAGTCGTCAAATGACAGGTTCTGTGCATCGTTGAATCTGTTGAATACGGGATGGCGCGCCATGATGGGGCGTGCTTCGGCAATGAGTATCCACATGGTTTTCACCATTTGAGGCTCACCGCCGTCTCCGCTTCCGTCGTCATCCCTCGTAAACACCCGAATAGGGCAGATTCCGATCACTTCACGGTTCAGCGTAGAATGTTTTTTGTCAAAATAGATTTTTTCCTTTACCAGAAGCTTTTGCACCTGATCTACCTGACGACCGACGACGCGCTTTTGGGCAACCTCGTTGCCATTCTCATCTATTACGAGGATGGTATCACTTTTGGAGCCGAACGCCATATCAATTTCCTCTTTGGTCATTGCACGGACAAACTCATTGTTGGGATCGCTCGTGTCGTAGGCGGTAAGTTCGCCGCTATCCACTCCTTTCAACAATAAACTGGTCAGATTGATACGACTTCCGATGTTTGCCGTAGGATAATACAACTGTAGATTCCGTTTTTCCCGAAGATCCACCATGCGCCACACCGTTTTGTCGAACAATACATCCGCCTCCCTGACGTATGAGTAAGGAATGGGCTTTTTGTTGGGAATATTTTCCTTCACATATACTTCCTTTTTATAGTCAAGTAATGTATTTGAAGTATCACCGGCAACTGCCTGCGCCCAAAGAACATCGGACGTCATCAGTATGCCTGCCCCTAAAATTATACTTTTTATACGCTTCATACACTTTATTAATTGATGGTAAAACCTATAATCGGTAATTCTCTGACGCTTCCGTCAGGACCAACTACTTTTATATCTTCAAAATAAACTTTGGAATTTTTTGTCAAGCCGTTTATTAACGCTTTCTGATCTGCTGTAATGGAAGAGGATTTGGAAGCTTTGCTTTGAGTAAATCCTTTTACCACTGCCGATACTGTAAATTCGGTGACACGAAACTTCAAATCGAAGTCAAAATTTTCCATTTCTGCAACCACTGCCATCTGTGCGGCTAAGGTGGCTTTATCAATTTTCCCGCCGCTTTTTCCGGCTACCTTGCCGACAGGATTGGGGACAGTTTTTACGCGATAATCCTGTTTACCCATCAGTTTGTTTTGTCCGTCGATATTGGCTGTTACGCTCACCGTAGCAACACCTGATTTTGCCGGTCTTGCCACCCAGGCGGATCCCGATCTTACCAGTGAACCGTTTGTCATGCTTGCGGTGATCCTCTCAGCCGGAACGCCCGATACCGAGATGCTGACCGGATTGTCCACGCCAATATAAAATACGTTCATTTTGGTAGCGGAGATGACTGCATCCGCTTTGCCCACCTGATATTCCGCCGAGAAGGGACGTTTGATAAACGTACCGTCCGGATTGAGCATCCGCAGGATACCGCCCCATTTAAAATTTCCCACCGAATTTGCCGAAGCGCGGAAAACCGCTTTTCCCGACGCATCATAGCTGATGGTTTGCGGCGTTCCCGCTATTTCATAATCAACGGTGCCGTCCGGTAATTTCTTGGTCACCACATTTCCTATGAAAATATCAGGCGTCTGCAAACTGTCATACGCTGCCAGTATCACGCGCGCTTCGTATGTTCCTCCCTGCAATATGTAATTGGACTGGGCAAGAACAAGCGCTTCCACTTTATTTACCTTGATAGCGCCGGCGTCAATAGCGCTCAACAGATGTTGCGTTATTTCGGCTTCCACATTGCGCACGTCGCTTTGCAATTTTGTGAGCATGGTGACTACTGCAATCATGGGAACGTGTTCAAAATAGTTCACTTCCCACGGGCGTTCTTCTTCATGCTCGGTTGCCGGCGCATTGGAGGTATCCAGCGATTTGAGAATTGATTCTTTGACTTCCGGATTTTTATCGGCAACCAGCGATGAAACATATTCCCTGAAAGCTATGATTTTGGATTTCAGGTCTTCGCCCTTTTTTTCCAGAATCATCACCTGAGCGGGTTTATCCGTGTTGTCTTTTGCCGAGATCTTTGAGTCAACAATATCAAAGCTGGGAACTTCCTTGTGTTTACCGGCGCTTTTGTCCCATATTTTCCTTGTGACCGCTTCCAGCGATTCGGCGTCTTCTCCATCACACAACTGAACAATCTCAATTTTCAACTGCTGCATGTCTTCTACCAACTGATCGGACATTGACCGGACGGCGAGCGCTTTTTCCTGCCAGGGCGCTACCTTTTCCGCACTGTTCGCCATTTGCTTTTCAAACTCGGCATAGGTGCCTTCATTCTTAACGCCAAAGTTCGTAGTGGTCTTGAACAGACCTTCATCTACGAGGACAAAAGCATCCAGTATGTCTTTCGATACATTCAGCGCCAACATGGAGGTTAGCACCAAATACATCATACCGATCATCTTTTGCCTCGGAGTTTCTTTACCATGACCCATATTATTACAATGTTAGGTGGTTATGTTTTAATTATTTTATACTCGTACTCCCATAGCCGACAACATGTTGCCGTAGACGGTATTGAGCGAAGCCAGATTTTTGTTCAAGGCTGCCATTTCTTCACGGTAGCGAGTGGTTTCTTCTACCGAATTTCTCATGTTGGTCAGCATCTGATCCACACTGCTGTACACCGTTTTCGACTTTTGCATGTGCTCGTTCGTATCACGCAACTGCAATTCATATACGGCATTGAGCGCCGACAGATTCTTGCTCATTCCATCCAATTGGGCTACATAGTTTTTGCTGTTTTCGCCAAGTGAAAGTATGGCTTCCGACGAACTGCCGAGCGAATGTGCGGCTTGTTGCATCCCTGCGGCT
Organism: Bacteroidales bacterium; assembly: GCA_031273395.1. Lineage (GTDB taxonomy): Bacteria > Bacteroidota > Bacteroidia > Bacteroidales > UBA4181 > JAIRLS01. The sequence goes on from JAISRX010000295.1 coordinate 10,888, forward strand.
GTTTGCTGGAAAGCAGCGGTAACAGTGCCTGCCGAATCGGCGGCGGCATTGATGTTCCTCACATACTTTTCGGTTGCCACGGTTGCCTGCGACACATCTGAAATGGTGTTGACCGTATTGTTTAACTTGTCGAAAGACGACCCCAGACTTTTGATCAGGGTAGGATCAATTCCTCCCAAACCGCCGATCAGATCATCAAACCGTTCGATAGCGCCGGTATTTCTTGAGATACCTTTGATCGAATCCAATTCGTCGGGATCGGTCATACCTGCCAATTCCGGATACACCAGCGTCCAGTCCAGTTCTTCGTGTACCGGCTCAAAGGCAGAGAAGAAGAAGATCAGCGCTTCCGTACTCAAACCCACAGTGAGCATCATACCTGCCCCCGGCCAGTGTTGAATTTTGAACAACGCACCTATAATAACCACAGATGCACCTATGCCATATAACTTGGCCATAAACTTTTTCCATCCGGAACTTTGTGTTATTTCTGCAAGACCCATATCAATTTAATTTTAAAATGTTGTTTTTATTTATGTTTATTTAATTATTTCTTATTTAATTATTGAACGGAACTACCTAAATAGTCGCGTACACACCTGAATCCGATATACGATGAGGCGGTATCCTGATATTCGTAAGTGCGCGTGCTTACCCGCAAATAGTATTCAATATCTTTCCACGAACCTCCGCGTACTACTTTTCGCTTCATCACTACAGGTTCGTCTTTACGTGCATTGTATTTATAGTCCGGATTAAAATCATGCGTGAAACGGTAAGCCGATTCGTCGTACGCGCTGCTGGTCCATTCGGCTACATTGCCCGCCATGTCGTACAATCCCCATTCATTGGGTTGGTAGGTGCCTACCCGTGCGGTGCGCGAGGCTCCGTCATCGGCGTAATTGCCGCGCAACGGCTTAAAGTTTGCCAGAAAACATCCCTGGCTGTTGCGCGTATAGGGACCGCCCCACGGATATTTGGCATTGTCCAATCCGCCGCGGGCTGCATACTCCCACTCGTATTCGGTAGGCAACCGGTAATTGTGTACCAGCGGATCTCTGTTTTTTGCCAGAGTGGAGTTCAGCAATTCCGTACGCCAGATACAAAAAGCGGTTGCCTGTTTCCAGTTAACTCCTACCACAGGATAGTTATCATAGGCAAGGTGCCAAAAATACATGGAGACAAACGGTTCGTTGTACGAATAGGAAAAATCGCTCACCCAGCAAAGGGTATCCGGATATACCGGCACATGATCATGCAATACAAAGGCTGATCTGTCCTTTACTTCGATCCGCTCTCCCAGTGCATTGTAGGCGAAACCGCTGTACTGCTGCTTTTCGTAATCGTAGCGGTTACGGGGATGCGACGCCTGTTTCATATCCACCCAGTAATAATCGTAGATCAACTTACGGGTATCTACTTCCTTGCGACCGAAGAAACGTTCCTGTTCGGGGAAATAAAACTGTTCCAGCGTTTCTTTTTGGGTTTCATCCTTGGGGTTGATCTTGGTTTTCCAGTTCAACGGACGTTTGTCATCATCCAGCGACTCGAAATCTTCACCTTCCAGCAGGAACCCTTCCACGCCTTCTTTCGCCAGCATGCGCCTCATGATGGAATCTTTCACCCACTGTACAAACTGGCGATATTCATTATTGGTGATCTCCGTTTCATCCATGTAAAATGCATCAACGGTTACAGTTTTGGACAAACTGTTTTGCGACCACGCAATGTCTTCATCGCTCGGACCGATGGTGAAATGCCCTGCCTGGACAAAAACCATTCCATAAGGTTCTGCTTCAAAGTACTTTCCTCGTCCCTGTACTCCTACTAGTTCACCATTACTACTACTCCCGCAACTGTGTAAAAACAAGACAGTTGCGGCATAAATACCTACTGTTATTATCAATCTCTTCATATGTTCATGATATTAAGCCTGCAAAATTATTATAAAAATCTGACACTTTTATATTTTTTTATGATTTTTTCTTTAATTAAATTAAAACAATAATTTATTACTATTTCATGCGAGCCTCCCGAATAACGTCTGACGTCCGTGTAGGAGTAATCGTAGGAGTATCCTACTCTTAATCCGTCGAATATGTCTATGCCGATCATTCCGACAATAGCGTCATTCAAACGATATCCCAGTCCGCCCCACATCTTTTTGTTATACATGATGTTCACGTTTACTGTTACTTGCGATGCCGTCCCATCCGAATAAGCCATCAACGAGGGATCTAATTCCCACACCGGATTTTTTAACGGAATCACACATCCCGCATTGGCGTAATAATGCCGTTTCAGCGTGGTGTGATTCATTTCCGGCTGGAGAAGATGCGTTGTCGACAGAGCTAAATAAGCGCGGTCGCTACGGTAAAACAGACCGAATCCCATATCAAACCCCATCTCGCTCGCATTTTCTTCGGGTATGGCCTCGTCATCGACAGGCGGCGCATAACCGCTGCCGGTAGGAGGTATGTACCACGTGGCTGATAACGCTTTGTTCAAAAAGATACCGCTCAAGCCGATCCCTAATTTTCCGGGACCGACGTCAATCCGGTAGGCGTAATTCAACCCGATGCTCAAATCCTGATTAAACCCAAGTTCATCGCTCGTGATGTTCAACCCTGCTCCGTGATCGCCTCCAAACAGCCTGAACGGCATGTGAGCGGAAAAAACGGATGTAACGGGTGCGCCCTTTATTCCAACCCACTGCTGCCGGTGCAAAGCCGTGGCGCAGATGGCATCGCGACTGCCCGCATAACCCGGATTTATCGCCAACTGATTAAACATATACTGGCTATATTGCGGATCCTGCTGGGCAACAATATTGTCAAAGAACATTGCAGCGCACAAAAGAACAAACAGCGATCGTTTCATTTATATCGTAATTCTTTATTTTAGAATATTGACATTACAAAAAAAACGTAAAGTAACAAAAAATATTGTTCACGACCAAAAATAAACAATGCTATTTTTCATGCGCTTTAACAATTATCTTATACCTGATTTCAAAAAAAAGGTTACATTTTTCACGAAAAATTTCCGTATTTTTTTATTAAAAAATATTATCTTATTCATTATCAACATAATAATTTTATATATATTTTTTTTATGACGGCAATATTTTTTTCGATTAATTAATTTTTTGATACATCTTCCACCATCTGTCCGGAATTTCCTGTTCGGTGGCTTTGGTATAATCGTCCGGCGTGCAGGAAATCATTTCACTGTACTGTTCGCCCTTCAGCGAGGGTACTTCCATCCACCAGCGCTCTGTCTTGATATTTTTATAAAAACACAGATTGTGATGCAGTTGATCATAATAAATCAGGTATTTTTTAAAATTTTGGATGGCGGTTTTCGGGCTTTCCCGATTACGCCGTTTGACGCCTTCAATAAAGTACCATGCTATTTGCGCGACTAATTTGGCGGTGATGTTTTGGAAATCGTTTTGCGGAAGCACGTCGAATATGCCCATGGACTTGCAGCGATAGCCCAAGCCGGCATAAAATGCCAACTGACACACGTCTTCTCCGGTGAAGCCATTGGGCGACGGAACGGAGGCCGCCGGCGCATCCGAATACTTGACCGCATTGATGCTCAATGCCAATAAATCGGTGTCCCGTATCACCGGTTCGCTGTCGCTGATGTTCGATTTGACCTCTCCCACACGGTAAGTCTCGGCAAATTTCGTTTTCAAAAAATCCAGATCCTTATGGGTTACATAGTAGGACTGGTATCCGACATTGCAGAAATGAACCGGTAAATTGTTGTATATAACGGTATTCAAGGGATGCTGTTCCTCGCCGTCGGGGAACCTGAGATACGGGGCGATGGTGGTGAAGGTAAGTTTTTCATCCGCAAAGGCAAGGTAGCTGCCGTAGAACACGTCTGTCGTCCCGCCGATGATCAGGGTGACCACTTGCTGTTCGCTGAGTTCGTTCAACACATGTTGCAGCCCGAAATAGGTGTCTGCCAGAGTTTTTCCTGTTCGCAGATTTCCCAGATCCATAATATCGCCTGCCGATCCTGCCGACAAGGCGTACAATTGCCTGCGCGCCTGTTCCGGCAGTTTTATCTCGCCCCCGCCATTGGAGAAGCGGTCTTCCGGCACGCCCAGAATAGCCGCTTTTACCGACGCCGGAATGATACATCCCGGTTCGCCGCGATACATTATTATATGGTGTCCGAAATTACCCTTGCCCGTAGAGGGGATAAAATCATCACTGACCGGTATCAGATAATCCTTCAGGTTCATTGTTTCGCTCTTTTCCGCGATGGCTTTTTGGGTTTGCCGGCGTTGCCGGAAATGATTTTCATGCAGTCTTCGTAGGTAAGCGCGGCGGCGTCCTGTTTCGGGGGGATTTTGTAATTGTCCTTTTTGTAGGCAATGTATGCTCCCCAACGCCCGTTGAGCACCTGCAAATCCGCATCTTCGGCAAATGCCTTGATGAGTTTGTTGCGGTCGGCTTCGCGTTTTGCTTCGATGACTTCTATTGCCCGCTCTTGTGTGATCGTGTGCGGATTGTCCGTTGCCGGACGCAACGAATAAAACTTGGTATTGTGCAGCAGGTAGGGACCGAAACGTCCTATGGACGCCATGATCGCTTTCCCTTCGTATTGACCTGCCTGTCGCGGGAGTTTGAACAGTTCGAGCGCTTCTTCCAGCGTAATGGTGTCGATGCGCTGATTTTTCATCAAACCGGCAAAACGCGGTTTATCGGCGTCCGATACCTCGCCGATCTGGATCAGCGGTCCGAACTTGCCTATCTTCGCTATCACCGGTTTTCCCGAATCGGGATCAATGCCCAGATGCCGTTCGCCTATGCTCCTTTCGGAGGTTTTTACGGTGGTATCTACTTTTTCATGGAACGGATGATAGAATTTGTCGATCATCTTTGTCCAGTTCAGTTTGCCTTCCGCAATTTCGTCAAATTCCTTTTCGACGGAAGCGGTAAAATTATAATCCATCACATCGTTGAAATGATCAATCAGGAAGTCATTGACAATCATTCCAATGTCGGTTGGAAAAAGTTTTGCTTTTTCTACTCCGGTTGTTTCGGTACGGATTTCTTCCTTTATCCGGTTTTTAGCGAGCGTAAAAACGGCAAACTCCCGTTCGACGCCCGCTTTGTCTTCTTTTGATACATATCCGCGATGCTGGATCGTTGAAATGGTGGGAGCATAAGTGGAAGGACGACCAATGCCCAATTCTTCAAGTTTTTTCACCAGACTTGCTTCGGTGTATCGCGGCGGATGGTGCGTGAAGCGTTGCATGGCGACAATCTGATCCATTTCAAGGTTTTCTCCCTGATGGATGGGCGGCAGCAAACTGCTGTTTTCTTCTTCGTGTTCGTCGTCCACCGATTCGATGTAGAGTTTCAGAAAGCCGTCGAATTTGATTACTTCGCCTGTTGCCACAAATTTTTCGGGTGTTGTGGAAATATCAATGGTGACGGTCGTTTTTTCCAGTTGTGCATCGCTCATCTGGGAGGCAACCGTGCGTTTCCAGATCAGGTCGTACAAACGTCTTTCGGGCGCCGTTCCTGCCGTTTCCGCTTTGTCCAGATAGGTGGGACGTATGGCTTCGTGGGCTTCCTGCGCTCCTTTGCTTTTGGTTTTGTACTGGCGGGAGTAGGCGTACTTTTCTCCGAACTGCGCCGTAATTACCCTGTGCGCCGTCTCAATGGCAAAATCGGAAAGATTGACGGAGTCGGTACGCATGTAGGTAATTTTTCCGGCTTCGTATAATTTTTGCGCTATCGACATGGTTTGCGCTACCGAAAAACCAAGTTTCCGGCTGGCTTCCTGTTGCAGGGTGGAGGTAGTAAAAGGAGGCGCGGGCGATTTCTTTCCGGGTTTGGTGGTGACGTCGGCTATCCGGTAGCTTGCCGGTTTGCAGCGTTCCAGAAAATCCAGCGTTTCCTGAGCCGTGTCGAACCGGGTGTTCAGTTCGGCATGAAGCATGGCTTTCCTGTCGGTTCCTGTCGCCGGAAATTTCCCCGTCACTTTGTAAGATGATTTTGTCAGGAAGTCGCGAATCTCGCGTTCGCGCTCCACCAGCAAACGGACAGCCACCGACTGCACACGACCTGCCGACAACGAGGGACGTACCTTTCTCCACAGCACCGGCGAAAGTTCAAAACCAACCAGACGGTCCAACACGCGACGCGCCTGCTGTGCATCTACCAGATTTTTGTCAATTTCACGAGGATGCTGTACGGCTCTGAGAATGGCGTCCTTGGTGATTTCGTTGAAAACGATGCGTTTGGTTTGCGTCTTCTTCAACTGAAGCACCTCTGCCAAATGCCATGCAATAGCTTCTCCTTCACGATCTTCATCGGAAGCGAGCCAGATCACTTCGGCTTGCTTTGCCAATTTTTTCAACTCGGACACAATGGCTGCCTTATCTTCCGCAATAACATACTGCGGCTGGTAATCATGCTTAATGTCAATACCCAGGTTCTTTTTTTCCAAGTCCCGGATATGTCCGAAACTTGATTTTACAAGAAAATCCTTACCCAGAAATTTTTCTATGGTTTTGGCTTTTGCCGGCGATTCGACGATAACTAAATTTGGTTCCATCAAGCGTTACTAAGTTCTGAAAAAAATGCAAAGAAAAACAATTAGAACCGGATGATCAAACTTTTAGATTAAAAAAAATTGTATTTTTGTATCGCGAATTTCTTTTGACGGATGTGTTTCTCATCATTAATACACTGTTAATAAGTATTTTATTGATGATTTTCGGTGCAATGTCATCATCAAAATAAAATTCAAACTTTATGTATTTGCACTTTTTAGACAGCAAGAACCATGATTACTTTTTTTGTTTCCATATTGGTACTCATTGGAGGGTATTTCATTTACGGACGGTTGGTTGAACGGATTTTCGGCGTGGAACGGGACAGGCAAACCCCTGCCTATACCCACACCGACGGAATAGATTATGTCCCGATGGGCTGGTGGCGTATCTTTCTGATACAATTTTTGAATATTGCGGGTTTGGGTCCCATTTTCGGCGCCGTCATGGGAGCCATATACGGACCTGCCGCTTTCCTGTGGATTGTGTTGGGTACTATCTTCGGCGGCGCCGTACACGATTATTGTTCGGGAATGTTGTCCGTGAGAAACAACGGCATGAGCCTCCCCGAAATCGTGGGCAAGTACATGGGAACGGGGTTCAAGCAATTCATGCGCATATTTACGGTTTTGCTCATGGTGCTGGTGGGAGCGGTTTTTGTGGCGGGACCTGCCAAACTGCTTGCCGGCATGACCGCAAATCATATCGGCTTTACCGTGTGGTGCATCATTGTTTTCATATATTATATTGTAGCCACCCTTTTGCCGATTGACAAGATCATCGGCAAGATTTATCCCGTTTTCGGATTTGCCATGCTGTTCATGGCGGGTGGCATCGGCGGCAGCTTGATATGGACGGGAGCGCCCGTGCCGGAGATCACCTTTCAGAATTTGCGCAACATGCATTCCGATCCTGTTACCTATCCTTTGTTTCCCATGCTGTTCATCTCCATTGCCTGCGGCGCTATTTCGGGATTTCATGCCACGCAGTCGCCGCTGATGGCGCGGTGTTTGAAAAACGAACGATACGGACGGCGCGTGTTCTACGGCGCCATGACAGCGGAAGGTATTGTGGCGCTGATATGGGCTGCGGCAGCAATGAGTTTCTTTGGCGGAGTGGGAGAATTGCAAAGCGCTTTGAGCGGATACGACAACAATGCAGCCGGCGCAGTCAATGAAATTGCCCATTCGTGGCTGGGTAAAATCGGCGGTTTGCTGGCAATCATCGGGGTGATTGTGGCGCCCGTAACATCCGGTGATACCGCATTCCGTTCGGCACGGCTGATCGTGTCCGATTTTATTCGCTACAGCCAGCGGGAGATCAGTCACCGCATTTTCATCTCAATACCTCTGTTTGTGCTTGCTCTGGTGATCCTGCAAATCAACTTTGACGTCATCTGGCGTTATTTTGCATGGTCGAACCAGACGCTGGCAACCGCTACGCTCTGGACAATTACGGTTTACCTTGTCAGGGAAAACAAATTTTACTGGATCACCCTCATTCCTGCATTGTTCATGACGATGGTGATTTCCACCTATATTATGGTAGCGCCCGAAGGTTTCCATTTATCCGCCAACGTCGGCTACTGGATAGGAACTTTCTGTACGGCAACGGTTTGTGTCGTATTTTTCCGATGGATGCACCGTAAACAGCGATTTTTGTAATTCGCGGATTCCCTGCCGAATCGCAAAGAGTAATGCAGGATAGCAGCAAAAAAGAAGTATTTTTGTATGATCTTTAATTTATTTGTTATATTTTTGCAGGCACTTAAACCGAGTAAAAAATGTGGAGTATAAAAAATACAGGCATATTATTTGTTTTTGTTTTCTGGGCGGCATCATCAAACATTTCAGGCGCTCCTTACGGTATGCCCAAAGTTGGTGTTGCTTTCGACTTTAATCCTTCCACTGTGGAAAACGGCATATACGGATTCAGGGTACATGCGACGGACAACAGAAAGTTGCAAGGCAGCAGAAACCGGAATTATTCCCAGAGCGACCGGATACTTCCGTACACCTACGGCATCGGTTTTGGCGGCTACCGGATGAACGGGAAGCAGGAAGTCGGGAGCAACAGCAAATATTTGTATCAGTTTCATCTGATATTCACATTCAACTATCTGAACAGGAGTAATTTTGATCCGTTTATAGGCGCTTGTCCGGGATATGCGACAGGCGCTAAAAATGGTTTTTTCTTTAATCCGGTTGCCGGTATGAACGTGCGTCTTTTTGATGTTAACCGGAATTGGAACAGTAACTTTGTCAGAGCATTTTTTCAAGTACGTGTGGAATACAATACAATATTATCATCGGTTTTTACCGGAGGGGGATTTGTATTGCAGTTTTTTTAAAAAAAGTTTGTAAATCATTAATATATTCGTTATGAAAACAGTATTTTCCATGTTTATATCATTGTTTCTCCTTGCGGGAGCGGCGGCACAAACAGATACAAAAATCAAATGGTACAGTATCGAAGAAGCGGTCAGGCTCAATAAAACAGCGCCGAAAAAAATCCTGATAGACATCTATACCGATTGGTGCGGATGGTGTAAAAAGATGGATGCGGAAACGTTCAGCTATGCTGAAATTGCCCAATACATTAATACACATTATTACCCGGTGAAATTTGATGCGGAATCGACAGCCGACATTCATTTTGCCGGAGAAGTTTTTAAGGGCGGGCAAGCAAGCAACGGGCGGAAGCAGACACACCAGTTCGCCATAGCCCTGTTCAACGGAAAGAATATCGGCTATCCGGCAATTGCCTATTTAACGGAAGATTTGGAGATCATCAGTACCGTTCCGGGATACAGAACGCCTCAACAGATTGAACCCCTGTTGCATTACATTGTCGAAAACAAATACCGGAGCATGTATCTTGCCGAATATGAAAAAACCTTTGTCAGTAAGTTAAAGAAAAAATGAACATTCAATTGCCGTTTTTACCCGAACGCACGGGCAAACCCCGCAAGACGGGATTAACCATGATGATGGACAAAGGGTTGAGTGTCCGGGAGGCTGAAAACTTCATTGATGCGGCAGGAGCCTATACCGACCTGATCAAACTGGCTTTCGGGACGGGTATTTTTGCCGGGCACATCGACGAAAAAATCAAATTGTACCGGCAGGCAGGCGTTCGCGCCTATTTTGGCGGCACCATGTTTGAAGCCTTTATTGTCCGCGGACTTTTCGACGAGTTCCGCCGTTTTGTCGGGAAATATGGGGTGGATACCGTCGAAGTGTCGGACGGATCAATGGCGATTCCCCATGAGGAAAAACTGGAATATATCCGCATCCTCTCCCAAGAGACGACCGTATTGTCGGAAGTCGGTTCGAAAATACGCGGGGTAACGCTTGAGCCGGACACGTGGGTCAATTGCATGAAAAGCGAATTGGAGGCAGGCTCATGGAAAGTGATTGCCGAAGCGCGCGAAAGCGGCACCATCGGTATATATCACGCCGACGGGACGGCTGATAAACGTCTGGTAGGGCTGCTGGAAAAAGAAGTGGGCAATGACAATATCCTGTGGGAAGCGCCCAACAAAAATCAGCAAGTGTGGTTCATCAAGAAATTCGGTGCGAACGTCAATTTGGGCAACGTGGCTACCAACGAGGTAGTATCGCTCGAAACACTCCGTTTAGGGCTTCGCAGCGATACCTTTTTTGAATTTCTGCCCGAAGAATTGCAATCGTTCAAACAGCAATAATGGAAAAAAAAGACAGAAACATCAAATATTATCTGCTGCTGTATGCAAAGGGCATGGGCATGGGCGCCGCCGATATTGTGCCGGGCGTGTCCGGAGGAACCATCGCTTTCATCACAGGCGTTTACGAAACCCTGTTGCAGTCGTTGCGATCGTTTACGCCCTACAATTTCGGGAAAATTTTTTCGGAAGGCGTCCGGTCGTTCTGGGAAACGGTTAACGGCAATTTCTTGACGGCATTGTTGCTGGGCGTCGCCACAAGTATTTTCACGCTTGCCAAAGTCATGCTGTACCTGCTGGAAAATCAGCCCGTCCTGATATGGTCGTTTTTTTTCGGTCTGATTCTGATTTCTACCGTATCGGTACTGAAAACCGTAAAAAAGACGACTTTGCCGGTGATTGCCGGTTTTGTCGCAGGAACGGCTGCTGCCTGCCTGATTACTTCTTTCTCCACCATGCAGACGCCGGACGCCCTGTGGTTCATCTTCATCAGTGGAGCTATTGCCATTTGCGCAATGATTCTGCCGGGCATTTCCGGCAGTTTCATCCTGCTGCTGCTGGGCAAGTACGAGTACATTCTGGCAGCGCTTGCCGGTATGAAAATAACTGTTATGGCTGTTTTTGCCGGCGGTGCGGTGGTCGGCCTGCTCTCCTTCTCGCATTTCCTTTCGTGGCTGCTCAAAAGATTTCACGATTTGACCATTGCCCTGCTGGCGGGCTTCATGTGCGGTTCGCTCAACAAGGTATGGCCCTGGAAAGTGCAGGTGGACGCCGCTACCGGACAGGCATATCCGTGGAGCATATCCGGTCTTGACCACAATATGCCGGATTTGGTGGAAAAGAAACTGCTGCCCCATGATTATGCCGTGCAAACAGGTTTCGACGGGCAGTTGCTGCCGGCTGTCGGCATGGCGCTGCTGGCTATTGCCGTCTATTGGAGTATTGAAACCGCCGCGCGAAAATTAAAAACACAGGAAACATGCCGTTCAAAGCATTAGGAAAGAAAACCGACTGCGCCTCCGGCTACAATCCTTCCGTTCTGGAAGCGTTTGACAATCCGCATCCGGAAAACGACTACTGGGTGCGTTTCAATTGCCCGGAATTTACCAGCCTCTGTCCGGTGACCGCACAGCCGGATTTTGCCACCATCCGCATCAACTACCTGCCGGACCGACGCATGGTGGAAAGCAAAAGTCTGAAGCTGTACCTGTTCGGCTTCCGCAATCACGGCGCATTTCATGAGGATTGTACGAACATCATCATGAAAGATCTCGTCCGGCTGATGCAACCGAAGTACATAGAAGTCTGGGGTATTTTTACGCCGCGCGGAGGGATCAGCATCTATCCGTGGTGCAACCACGCAAACGACGAACCGCGCTACCGGGAAATGGCGCACTACCGGCTGCTCAGGCATGACCTCAAAATGTAACGAACCGCCCTGCCATCGACAAATGATTGCTGCATGCCGAGCGCCGGCAAAGTGTTTCGGCATGGGCTGCAACTGCCGGCAATGTGTAAGGTTTTATCGCACTTTATATAATGGCGCTGCCTCGGGCTGGCGGGTGTTTGACGTCGCCGGTTTTTTTTCAACCGGCTGCAAATCGCCTTTTACCGGCGCAGGCAACCCAAAAAAAATTAACCGGTTGAACCGCTGCAAAAAAAATATTGCATATCAAAAAGAAAATATTTAACTTTGCGGCTCAATAATAAAAATTTAAATCATTAAAAAACAAAAAGTCATATATGATCATTGTCCCTATCAAAGAAGGCGAGAACATTGAAAGAGCGCTGAAAAAATTCAAAAGGAAGTTTGAAAAAACGGGTACGGTTAAGGAAATACGTGCGCGTCAGGCATTCGAAAAACCTTCCGTGAAAAGAAGAGAAGAGTTTCGTCATGCCATTTATGTACAAAAAATGTTTCAATCGCAGGAATAAGTCTTCCGAACGCTTATTCTTCGTTGACAGATGCGTTATTGATGGGATATGGAACATACCGGCTTGTATATAAGTTATCTGGAATACGAAAAACGGTATTCGCCACATACAATAGCTGCATATCGCAGGGATCTGTTGCAGTTCGACAAATTTTTGCAGGAAAACGGCTGTCCGTTGCAGGAGGTCGGGTTCAGGTGGATACGCCGATGGGTGGTTGCCCTGGCGTCGGAAAACAATTCACCCCGCACGGTCAACCGGAAAATCGTCACATTACGTTCTTTTTTCGGCTATCTGGTGAAGGAAGGCGTGATGGAAACCAATCCGGCGGACAAAATCGGCTCGCTAAAGACGGAAAAAAATTTGCCCGCCTTCATTACAGCCGGAAAAATGGACGAGATACCGGACACAAATCCCGAAGATGACGTTTTTGCCTCCATGCGCGACAGGATGATCATAGAGTTCTTCTACACGACGGGGGTACGTTTGTCGGAACTGATCCGTCTCGGGGAGAGTGACCTTGACCTTGGCGGAATGACCGTAAAGGTGCTGGGCAAGCGGAACAAGGAACGCATCATTCCGCTGCTACCGGAGTTTTGCCGGTCGCTGGGCGAGTATCTGTCGTTGAAGCGCAGCAGGTTTCCCGACAGCGGGATGCTGTTTGTACTGAACAGCGGTCAACCGTTGTATGCACGGTGGGTGCAGCGGCTGACCGACAAGACGCTGGGAGCGGTAACCACCCAGAAAAAGCGCAGTCCGCACGTGTTGCGGCACAGCTTCGCCACCGGCATGCTGGACAACGGCGCCGATCTGAACGCGATAAAAGAAATTTTAGGACATGCCAATCTTGCCGCAACGCAGGTATATACGCACAACAGTTTGAAACGAATTAAAAAGATATATAAACAAGCCCATCCGCGGGCATAAAATGCAACGTCTATGGATATAAAAATTAATTCGGTACATTTTGACGCCGATCAGAAATTAATAGAGCGCATTCACAAAAAGCTCGGAAAAATAGGACAGTTCTTCGACGGAATCATCGGAGCGGAGGTCTTCCTGCGTCTGGAAAACGTGCAGGACGACGAAAACAAGGTAGTGGAAATACGATTGCTGGTTCCGGGATACGATCTTTTCGTGAAAAAACAGTCCAAAACATTTGAAGAAGCAGTCAACAAAGGAGTTGATTCCCTCAACCGGCAGGTGACCAAACACAAGGAAAAGCTGAGAAAGCAGTAGCAGGGCGGCAGTAGAGGAGGTTTCGGAACTTTCCTCCGCCGTATGGCTTCCGGCAATGCAAATTTTGTATTGCACGGGAAGGGTATATTTTTTTGTAAAGAAAAAATTTTAATCGGAAATAACATGATCAAATTAAAAGTTGGAGACCAGGCTCCCGATTTTAAGGGGAAGAACCGGAACGGAGAAGAGATTTCCCTGTCCGCTTACCGGGGGAAGAAGCTCGTGCTGTATTTCTACCCGAAGGACAATACAAGCGGCTGCACGGCGGAAGCATGCAGTTTGCGCAATGCATACGACGATTTTCTCGAGCGGGGGTATGCCGTTGTGGGCGTCAGCCCCGACAGCGAAAAATCGCATGCGGGTTTTATAAACAAACACGGTTTGCCGTTTCCGCTCGTTGCCGATACCGACCATGCCATCGCTTCGAGCTATGGCGTCTGGGGCGAGAAAAAAATGTACGGGCGCACTTATACGGGTATCTTCCGCACCACCTTTGTCATCGACGCCGGCGGGACGATCGAAAGGATCATCGAAAAGGTGGACACGAAGAACCACGCGGAACAACTGTTGCAGCAATGATCATCATCACAGGAAAATAACATGACGCCCGAATATATTCGCAGTATCCTCGAAGCGGTGCAACAAGGCAAACAGGGCGTTGATGCGGCGCTCGAAGAATTGAAAGACCTCCCGTTCACCGAAATGGGGTTCGCCAAGATAGACAACCACCGGCAATTGCGCACCGGTTATCCCGAAGTGATTTTTTGCTCCGGCAAAACCGTCGAGCAGTCCGAGCAGATCATCCGCATGATGTACAGCCGCAACAGCAACATACTGGCAACGCGGGCGTCGGAAGAACTGTTCCTGCGGATAAAGAGTCTTTATCCCGAAACCGAATACCATTCGGAAGCGCGCGCCATCGTGATCCGCCGGAACAATATTCCTGCGACGCCGTCGTATATCGCCGTTGTAACCGCCGGCACAGCCGACATACCTGTGGCGGAGGAAGCGGCGGTCACGGCAGAACTTTTCGGGAACAAAGTGGAACGCATCTTCGATGTGGGCGTTGCCGGCATTCATCGCCTGTACAGCCGGATGGACGCGATACGCGGCGGGCGTGTCATTATCGCCGTAGCGGGAATGGAGGGCGCTCTTCCGGGCGTTATCGGCGGGCTGGTGGACAAACCGGTGATTGCCGTCCCTACCAGTGTGGGATATGGCGCAAATTTCAACGGACTTTCCGCACTGCTCACCATGCTGAACTCCTGCGCCGCCGGAATATCCGTAGTAAATATCGACAACGGTTTCGGAGCCGGTTATCTGGCAAGTCTCATCAATAAAGGGTAACTGCAAGCCCAAAATCCTTTGGCGCTGCAACCGCACAGGAAAAGGAAAGGTATTTTTTTTGTTTCCCTGAAAAGGGAAATTGCTTATCATCTGCTTCACCGTTATACAGAAAAAGGGGATATACTAAATTTTCTCTCCGGAGTTTTTTTATAAAAAAGACATAATATATATTTTATCTCAAAAGTTTTTTTGGAAAAAAAACATCATGTATTTTTTATCTCAAAAGTTTTTTTTGAGAAAAAACATCATGTATTTTTTCTCTATAAAGTTTTTTTAAGGAAAAACATCATGTATTTTTTCTCTCAAAAGTTTTTTTTGAGAAAAAACATCATGTATTTTTTCTCTATAAAGTTTTTTTGGAAAAAAAACATCATGTATTTTTTCTCTCTAAAGTTTTTTTGAGAAAAAACATCATGTATTTTTTCTCTCTAAAGTTTTTTTGAAAAAAAAACATCATGTATTTTTTATTTCAAAAGTTTTTTTAGAAGAAAGACATAATGTATTTTTTTCTAAAAAATTATTGAATGATATATCTCATCTTTAGATGATCAATATTAAAAATATTTAATATTTTTATATGGCAGTATTTTATTGTTGATGATCTCCTGATGGTTGCATGTCATCAGGTATTGTTTATATTCAACCTTTTCCGTATTATAAAATAGAAGAGACTGTCTTAAAAATCCGTTTAACCGCAAAGCACACAAAGAATGCGCAAAGTTCGCAAAACTTATATCGCCGATGCTATTATTTTTGCGAACTTTGCGAAAATCCTTCGCGAACTTTGCGTTAAAAAAATATCTCTTTTGAGATATTTTCTTCTTCTTTCAGTTATATGCCAATTTTATTCTTTTCTCACGGGCGTGATGTACTCCGGGTCAATCCGCATTATTTCCTTTCCGTCTTCCCGCTCAAAGCGGACGGTAGAGATATACATGTGTCGGGGATGAATTTTCTCCGTGCTGTTGTGGGCGTGAAAAACGATGCGCAACTGTCCGTCCCTGTCGGTAAACATGGCGCTGTGTCCAACGCCGACAAGCGCGCCGGGTTTTTGGTACACCGGATTTTTTTCATATTTTGTCCATGTTCCGTTTATCTCCGAAGCCGTTGCCACTCCTATGCCGTAGAAGGGACTTTGGTAATTGTTTGCCGAATAGGTCATGCAGTAAACGCCGTTTCGCCTGAAAACGAAGCAGCCTTCATTTACCCTGGGCCATGCCCTCTCCCACTCCTGCGACACGCGAATACAGCCGTGCATGGTTTCCGGCTTTATTTCCGTGAGGTTTTCCTCCAGCTCGGCAACCCAGATGTTCAGTCCGTCGTTGAACCTGTCGAAGAAGAGATACGGTTTTCCGTCATCGTCAATAAAAAGGGTGTTGTCGATACATTTCTCATCGCCCAGCATCGGACGCTGTACGTCCTGCCGGAACGGTCCCAAAGGATGGTCGCCCGTCGCAACGCATATATGTTCGTTTGCCGTATAGTACATGTAGAATTTTCCGTTCACGCAATAGACCTCCGGCGCCCAGAAGCCTCTTTCACCCCAGGTGTCGGACTTGCTCAACGCCAGCTGTTCGGCGCGCGACCATGCGTACAGGTCATCCGAAACATACACCGCAATACCGTCCCTCGCTCCCGTTCCGTAGGCATAGTACGTGCCGTCATGCAGCATGATGAAGGGATCGGCAAGCGGCACGCGCCTGTCGCCGTCGCCGGGCTGACTGCCCGCCCCGTTCGCGCAGCATCCCAGCGCAAAAAGCATGATGCAGCAGCGCATTTTATTGCGGTGAAGGCGCATCATCCGGTTTCCGGTTTTCGTTTTCGGTTCCCCTGTTTCCATCTTCCGGTTTCCATTTTCCATTTCCGGTTCTCTGTCTTTCATTGTCTGTTTTTGATTTAAACTTTTCCATTCCCGTTTTGCTGTTTTCCGTTCTTCATCCCCCATGCTCAACTCCGGTGTTGCAGCTGCATAAAACGTCGCGGAGCCTTGAGGGATGAAAAATTAATCACCTGTCGCCGTATCGCTTGCAGGCGTATTGCCCCTGCAGGACAGATTTTCATCACCGCATGGCAGCGACGGTTTACGGACAGTCCGTCACCGTGCGGAGAGCGGTTAACGTCACCGGCAGTTCTTATATTTCAGGCAAAAACACGGGGAAAGGGCGGAAACAGCGTCATCCCAAAGGGATAAAACAATTTTGCCCGTCATTGGCAACACCGCAACGACAGGGCAAAAAGAAAAATATCCTCCTGCAATCGGCGACAGGCATGAACCGCTCCGTCCGATTGCCGTAAAGCAGTACGGGGAAAATTCGGCGGTTGCCGGCTTTTACCAGCTTGCTTTCTTCACGCCGGGTATCAGCCCTTTGGACGCCATTTCGCGGAAGACGATACGGCTTACGCCGAATTGCCGCATGTATCCTTTCGGGCGACCGGTCAGCAGGCAACGGTTGTGTATCCGCACCGGGCTTGAATTGCGCGGCAGGGTCGCCAATTTCTGGAAATCGCCTTCCGCTTTCAACTTCGCCCGTTTTTCGGCATACTTGGCTATCATTTTTGCGCGTTTCACTTCGCGTGCTTTCATCGACTCTTTAGCCATATCAATTCTTTTTTACATTTTTAAAAGGTAATCCATATTCACGCAACAGGGCAAAACCCTCTTCGTCGGTTTTGGCGGTAGTTACAAAGGTAATCTCCAGACCGAGCATTTTGGTGATCTTGTCGATATCTATCTCCGGAAAGATGATTTGCTCGGAGATGCCCATGCTGTAATTTCCCCGTCCGTCCAGTTTTCCGGAGATGCCCTTGAAGTCGCGGATGCGCGGGAGGGACACCGAAATCAGTCTTTCGAGAAATTCGTACATCCTGTCGCTGCGCAGGGTGACGCACACGCCCACAGGCACTCCCTTGCGGAGTTTGAAGTTCGAAATATCCTTGCGCGACACGGTGGATACCGCTTTTTGTCCGGCAATGGAGGATATTTCGGCGATGGACGTCTCAATGATTTTTTTGTCAGCCACCGAATGACGGCCTACGCCCTGATTAATCACTATTTTTTCGATTTTTGGCGCCTGCATGATGCTGGTGTAGCCAAATTCTTTCATCAGAGCGGGAACTACTTCCTTCTGATATTTTGTTTTATAAGCAGGAATGTACTTTTTCATTTGATTACCTCCCCTGATTTTTTAGCATAACGAACCCATTTACCGTTTTCCTGCCGCCGTCCCACGCGGGTGGCTTTCTTTTCCTTCGGATCAAGCAGGTTCAGGTTTGAGATGTGAACGGGCGCTTCCTTTTCGACGAACCCGCCGTTGGTATTCTTGGCGCTGGGTTTGGTATGCTTGGTCACCATGTTCACCCCCTCCACAATAGCGCGCACGCGGCGGTTCTTTTTGTCGTGGATGATTTCCAGCACGCGACCCTGCGTGCCTTTGTCGTCGCCGGCGTTCACAATCACCGTGTCGCCTTTCTTAATATGCAATTTCTGACTCATTTCCAATTCGTTTTTTATTCATTTATAACACTTCGGGCGCTAACGAAACGATTTTCATGAAGCCGTCGCGCAATTCGCGTGCAACGGGACCGAAAATACGTGTTCCTCTTATTTCGCCGGCATTGTTGAGCAGCACCACCGCATTGTCGTCAAAGCGGATGTACGAACCGTCGGCGCGGCGTATCTCTTTCTTTGTGCGCACTACCACGGCTTTGCTCACGGAGCCTTTTTTGACGTCCCCTGCGGGTAATGCGTCTTTCACGGCTACCACCACGGTATCGCCCACGCTGGCATACCGGCGACCCGTGCCGCCCAGCACACGGATACACAACACTTCTTTTGCGCCGCTGTTGTCGGCTACGCTTAATCTACTTTCCTGCTGTATCATGGTTATTTCGCTCTTTCTATGATTTCGACCAGTCTCCAGTTTTTACTCTTGCTCAGCGGACGGGTTTCCATAATGCGGACGGTATCGCCTATTCCGCAGGTGTTTTCCTCATCGTGAGCGTAAAACTTGGAGGTTTTATTCACAAATTTTCCGTATATCGCGTGTTTTACTTTGGTTTTTACGGCAATCACGATGGTTTTGTTCATCTTGTTGCTCACCACCACTCCGATACGTTCTTTTCTTAGGTTTCTTTTTTCCATTGACCTCTGATTACTTTTGTTCGGCTAATTCTCTTGTTCTCAACTCGGTTAACAAACGAGCAATATCCTTGCGCGCAAATTTCAACTTCATTGGATTGTCCAATGGAGAAACGGCATGGTTCAATTTCATTCGTACAAGCGCGTTCTTTTCCGTTTCGATGCGCTCTTTCAACTCGGCGGTTGATAATTCTTTTATTTCTGACATTTTCATGGACGTAAATTTTATTCAAAAACGTAATCGCGGCGTACTACCAGCTTGGTTTGAACGGGCAATTTCTGTGCGCCCAAACGCAATGCTTCCTTAGCGGTTTCATAGGAAACGCCTTCTATTTCAAACATGATGCGACCCGGCGTGATGGGGGCGACAAATCCTTCCGGCGCGCCTTTACCCTTACCCATGCGCACTTCGGCGGGTTTCTTGGTGATGGGCTTGTCGGGGAAAATACGTATCCACAACTGCCCTTCACGTTTCATGTGACGTGTAATTGCCTGACGGGCGGCTTCAATTTGCCGTCCGGTAATCCATGCATTTTCGAGGGTTTTGATGCCGAACGAACCGAACGACAATTCATGTCCCCGCTGGGCGTTGCCTTTCATGCGGCCCTTTTGCTGCCTTCTGAATTTGGTTTTTTTAGGCTGTAACATTTTTTAATTTTTTAATGTTTCTATCCTTTTTAATTATCTGTTTAGCGACGGCGTCCGCGATCTTTGCGGTCATTTCGGTCGCCTCGTTTGCGGTCACGATCACGGTCGCCGCGTTCGCCTCTGTCGTTTCTGTCGCGGTATTCCCCGCGCGGAGGACGACTTTGGTTTCCCTGCTGCGAGGCGGCATAATTGCCTACATTGGGCGACAGGTCGCGTTTACCGTAAACTTCGCCGTTGCAAATCCACACCTTGATGCCGATCAGTCCCACTTTGGTCAATGCTTCGGCGAGGGCGAAATCAATATCGGCACGGAACGTGTGCAGGGGGATGCGTCCCTCTTTCAGCATTTCGGTGCGCGCCATTTCGGCGCCTACCAAACGACCGGAAGCAATGATCTTGATCCCTTCGGCGCCCATGCGGATGGTCGATACGATGGACATTTTCATGGCGCGGCGGTATGAAATCTTGCCTTCCACCTGACGGGCAATGTTGTTTGCCACGATGGTAGCGTCCAATTCGGGACGCTTGATCTCAAATATGTTGATTTGGATATCTTTTTGAGTTATTTTTCTTAATTCTTCTTTCAGTTTGTCCACTTCCTGTCCGCCTTTGCCGATGATGATGCCGGGACGGGCAGTATGCACGGTAACTGTAATCAGTTTCAGAGTTCTTTCGATAATGATTTTTGAAATGCTTGCCTTTGCCAGACGTGCATTCAGGTACTTACGAATTTTGTTGTCTTCCACGATTTTTTCGGAGAAGTTTTTACCGCCGTACCAATTAGAGTCCCACCCTTTGATAATTCCAAGACGATTTGAAATCGGATTTGTTTTCTGTCCCATTTACGGTTACTTATTTAATTTGAGTTTCATTTTCGGTTTGTTCTTCAGCGCTTACTTGTTTGTCCACCACGATGGTTACATGGTTCGAGCGTTTCAACATTCTGTAGCCTCTTCCTTGAGGAGCGGTACGG
Source organism: Bacteroidales bacterium (assembly GCA_031273395.1). Lineage (GTDB taxonomy): Bacteria > Bacteroidota > Bacteroidia > Bacteroidales > UBA4181 > JAIRLS01. The sequence goes on from JAISRX010000295.1 coordinate 31,454, forward strand.
AGGCGTTTCATCACGCGCCCGCTGTCCACCTTCACTTCCGACACCACCAGTATGTTGTCCTCCAGACGGTCGCCTTCATTTTTCTTTTGCCAGTTGGCAATAGCCGATTTGAGCAACTTCTCTACCCTGACGGCAGCATCTTTAGTACTGAACTTCAAAATGTCCAAAGCCCTGTTCACTTCCTCGCCCCGTATCATATCCACCACATAACGCATTTTGCGCGGCGACGTGGGGCAATTCCTGAGGATGGCAAAACTTTTTGTTTTGTTTGCCTCCTTCCGCTTATCGGCTGTTATCTTTTTCCTTTTACTCATAACATTTATTCTTTCAGGCTTTTATAATTAACCTTTTAATCGGAATACTATTACTTTTTACTTTAAAAATTGGTGCGCAAAGGTACGGTTTTTTTTTATATAACCAACTTTTAGAATTTTTTTTTTGTAAAATTTGCTCATACCTCCTTAAATCCGCAAATAATTTTCCTAAAAAATAAGCAAAGCGGTATCAAATAAATATTTGCAACGCTTTGCCGTTTGAAAAATTTTCACTGATTTTGGCGCTACAACACAACCAAAGCAAAAATTGATTTTTCAAATGGTAAAGGTACAAAAAAATTCAAACAGGATCACTCCTTTTGCAGGAATTTCTTTTATTGACAATGAATTTACCCGTAGCGGACTTGGAAAACTCATTGACAGTGAATTTGGTAATAGAGTTTCGAGATGCGGTATCAGTACAGCGATATTTTTCGCGCGTGGTTTAATATCTTCTTTTGTGGAGGCGATTGTGCGGAGGATATTGCACTGTTCCAAAGAGATCATTGAAACGGTTGCCCAAAACAGTCAGCATTTTTATATTCGTGCCGGCAGAAGTCGGATTTTGACGGAACAGATACAGCAAATTACTGAATGGCAGACGCTTAAAATAAATATTCAAAGAATATCAGGTGGCTTCAATTCCGTTCACACAATTTTTTGCGGAAAAAAATTATCGCCTTGTGATCGCCCGTGAAAAATCCGGTGACCGGCAACTTGACCTCTTTGAAGGTGGAAAATTCAAATATCGCTGCATCTTAACGACCAATCACCAAAAAACCGAAAAAGAGGTCGCAACCGGCATACGACCGGCTACAGTTTCGCTAAAATTCTAAAAATAAGCTAAATAAACAGATATGACAGGGAATACTGTGTCCTGCTCTGAAAAACCAGCTTTTTTAGCCGAATATTCAACTGTTTTACCCCCAACCAACAGCTAATTTTCTTCCAAAAATCGAAAATCAAGTCTGCCTTTCGCAAAATTTGAGTCCAAAACCTGTCTCAAAATATTTCTCTATTCTCAAAATAATTGGCTTGCGGATTTAAGGTTAAACCTTTGATTGCCCATCCTGTCGGGAAAGAACGCACCGGCAGGGAAGGCTTGCCCGCGAAACGGAATCCGCTGCCGGCAAACGGACGTTACGGCGACAGGGACGGTCACAAAAAGGATGAGAATAACCCTGCGTTGTCCATCCGGAAGACACACCGCCGGATGTACTTCGCCAACAGAAAACCGTTGCGTTGGTTGCTTGCCGTCACCATATCACAGATGCGGACGGTTCGCGAAGAAACGCAAAACAATCACTGCCGAAGCACGAGCAAAAACAAGGCGGCAGAAGAATTTTACCCCGTCTCACACTCTTCGGTAAAATGACCCTTACCGGCGTCCCGGTTAAAACGGCAGGTCGTCCGGCTGATTTTCCGCTGATGCGTCCGGCTGATAGGTTTCCGTCGGCGCCGCCGGTGAGGATGACGCAGTCGTATCCGGCAACGGCTGGTTTTCACCTGCAACATCTATTTTCCACGCCGTGACACTGGTGTACCACTTATCGTTAAATTCACGACTTTCAATGTCCACAGAGGCAGTCAACACGTCGCCTTCCGACAGGGCAGCCACATTGGCTTTATCGTTCCAGACGGAAATGCATACCTTGCGTGGAAAAGACCCTTCGAGTTCAAGAATAATGTCTTGCCGTTTCCACTCCCCGTTTCTCCCCTGTCCGGTTTGAAGCGGTAATTTTCTTACCAGTTTTCCTTTGATTTCCATTTTTTTTTGATTTAATTGTTAAATTTATTTAATATATATATAATCCTTTCAAAAATATACCTTAGAATTGATAAAACAAACTTGCGCCGAAATAATTTTTCAGTTGAAGCTTTGCTCCTCTCGCCGTACCGTCATCGTCGGTTGTTTTTTTGTCGTCGTCATATATCAGGTCGAACCGGAGATCGGCGGATATGTTCTTGTAAATAAGAAATTTCATGGTAGCCCAAAATGTGACGTCAATGTTTTCGGGCTGTTGGACATAGTTGGAAAACAGTTCCAGCTGGGAATTGTAGGAGATTTTATTTTTCAGTGCATTTCCCTTCACATTCACCACTATTCCGCCGCCAAATTCATAACGCGATTTGTGGGGAACCATTATGTCCGCACCGTTTTCATCCTGTTCCTTTTTCATCAGTCCCGCATTGGACAATACCTGCTGGTCGTCCGACCGTGCAAAGGTCGCCTTTCCCATGACGGGCGAAAATACGGTAGAAATGGTGTTATTGGGGCGATAATCCATCCCGATGGAAAGAAACAGTGAAATCGGCGCCAGAAAGTCACTGATCCTGATGGTGTCCGTGCCGGTATATTTATAGCCGGGTGAAAACTGTGTGCGCGCCAGCAGGGACGCCGTGTAGTACCACTTGGGCGACAACTGGTGCCCTATTTTTGATATGAGGCTGAGGTTATCGTTGTTTTTCACCGCTTTCCGGTCGCCGTTCTTTAGCAGGCTATAGGAAAATATTCCGTAATTTTCGAATGTCCGCTTGCCTTTTTTGTAGTTGGCATACAGGTTGGCGGAGGGGGCTATGCCTATCTGGTCTTCACCGCCTCCCGACCAGTTGGTCAGGGAAGTGGAAGTAAACGACAGCGAAACATCACCACCGTGCACCCACGGGTGTTTCTCGTCGGACGAAAATTTTGCGTACTGTTTCAGTCCCGCACCGGCGGCGGTTGCTTTTGCCGCCTTGATGGAAGCGTCATCCTGCGCCTGCATGTCGATGAAGGGACAAACCAGTGAAATGGTCAGGAAAACAATATAAATTCTTTGTGCTGCCATGCAATATCAAATTTCCTCTTTGATCTGATAAATATTCCGTTCGGTGGAATTACGCGAAATCATTTCTCCCAAAAATCCTGCCAGAAACAGTTGCGTTCCCAATATCATTGCCGCAAGCGACAGGTAAAAGTACGGGCTGCTGGTGACCAGGCTCATTTTAATTCCCTGACGGATGAAATACAGTTTTTGTATTCCCAATCCTGCTGCCGCAAGAAATCCGATGATGAACATCAGCGTTCCCAGCGATCCGAACAGGTGCATGGGTTTTTTCCCGAAGCGTGAAACAAACAGGATGCTCAGCAAATCGAGGAACCCATTGATAAAACGTGTCCAGCCGAATTTGCTGACGCCGTATTTTCTTGCCCTGTGTTCCACTGTCTTCTCCCCGATACGGTAAAATCCCGCTTTGTATGCCAGTACGGGAATGTAACGATGCATCTCTCCATACACTTCGATGCTTTTGACCACATCGTTGCGGTACGCTTTTAATCCGCAGTTCATGTCATGCAGGCGGATGCCCGTCATCATGCGCGTGGTGGCATTATAGATTTTTGAAGGAATATTTTTGGTTAACCTGCTGTCGTAGCGTTTTTTCTTCCATCCCGAAACCAGATCGTAATTCTCTTCCTTGATCATCCGGTACAATTCCGGTATTTCGTCCGGGCTGTCCTGCATGTCGGCGTCCAGGGTAATGACCACCTCTCCCGCCGCTTTTTTGAACCCGCAGAACAAAGCCGCCGATTTTCCATAATTGCGCCGGAAGCGGATCGCATGGACAGGCAAATAACGTTGCGCCAGTTCTTCTATCACTTTCCACGAGTGATCCCTGCTGCCGTCGTCCACCAAAATCACTTCATAGGTGTAGGCATGTTCCCGCATGATACGTTCAATCCACGCAACAAGTTCGGGAAGGGATTCGGCTTCATCAAACAACGGAATGATAATTGAGATTTCCATGATGATTATTCAGGCGTATGGTTGGACAGGAAAGATGATTTTCTTAACCAGACGGCACAAATGGCGGCTGCTACCGTGCCTGTCAGGGTATAGAGCATGAGCGTGCCGAAGGCAAGAAAAACGGGTGAAAAGGTCTTTCTGCATTGTTCCATGTAGTTGGACAGCATTTCAGGCGGCATGGACGGCTGCAATACCTGTTCGCAAATCTTCAGGTATTCGTCCACTATACCGGGGTTGATCGCCTTCACCGTGACATACATCACAAAGGCAAGGATCAGCGACGCATAAAACGCGGTGCGTATGCCTGTTGCCAGCAGTTTTCCGTAGGAACCGACGCCGGACATTTTGCGAAACATTCTTATTCCGTAGCAAATGCCGCAGGCAAAGACAAAGATGCCGATCAACCCGAACTGATTCAGCACCGGTACAAAAGAAACCAGCAGCATCAAAGCGGCTGTTACCGCCCCAACATTCATTGCCAACCGCGTTGAAGAAACCGGAATATCCGACGACTTATTCATGTTTTTAAGAAAAAATAAACTGCAAAAGTAATGTTTTTAGTGGTTCAAACAAAAAAAATCTTTTAAAACGGGTGCAGGGCAGATTTCGCTTCGCTTCATCTGCGGTTAATAAAGTGCCGTCCCGTGCGGGAATTGGTAGCGTATGGATGCCGTCCTGTCCGTAAGCTGAAGCATTCGGTTAATAATGTGTCGTCCCGTGCGGGACTTGGGAGCGTATATATGCCGTCCTGTCCGTAAGCTGAAGCTTACGGTTAATAAAGTGTCGTCCCGTGCGGGACTTGGGAGAGGTGGCGGGTACGCTATCCGTAGGCTGATGCCTTCGGTTAATAAAGTGCCGTCCCTGCGGGACTTGGGAGCGTATGGATGCCGCCTGTCCGTAAGCTGAAGCATACGGTTAATAAAGTGTCGTCCCGAGCGGGACTTGGAAGAGTGTGGATATTTCGTTTCCACAGATGAAGCGAAGCGGAATCTGCGGTTAATAAAGTGCCGTCCCGTGCGGGACTTGGGGGGTGAGTTTTCGTACCCCGCACTGCGCTTCGCTTGTACGGGGTTATCAAAAGGCAACCCCTGTCGGGGTTGTGCACAGCCCTGCATGGACGTAAAACGCCGCAGGCGTTACCCGTTGATAACCCCGTATGAAATGCGGGGCGAGGCACGACAGGCTAACCCCGTCACTCCGGAGCATG
>JAISRX010000059.1 GCA_031273395.1 Bacteroidales bacterium
GTTTAAACGGCGCCATACGTGAATTGAAAACAGTCGGAAGAGGATACGGAAACACCGCCAATTTCAGCATCGCAATTCTGTTTTTCCACGGAGACTTAGACCTCCTTCCACACAAATAACGGTAGAACCACTTTATTTATTCCACGTTCCTAAATCTTTTTTTGAAAGGGTGTATCAACGTATTGATTTTTCTCCTTTCTTTGCATTGTATTTTAATGATAAAGGCATGAAATATATAACTGTTTCCGGCGTGTGGCTGTCGGTAATGTTTTTGTTGTTGTCCGTCGTGGCGGAAGCGCAATTGAAATATACGAAAGATATAAAAAATCTGCCGCCGCATCCGCGTATTTTACTGTTGCAGGGAGAGGAACAGCGTATCAAAACGGGCATTTCCTCCGATCCTGTCTGGGCTAAAATACATCAGTCCATTATGGACGAATGTGATAAAATAACGCTGCTTCCCGAACCGGAACGGAAACAGACGGGTCGCAGGCTGCTTTCCGTATCGCGCGAAGTCATGCGCCGCATTTTTTACCTGTCGTATGCCTGCAGGATCGAAGGGCAGGAGAAATATCTGAAAAAGGCGGAAAGGGACATGCTGGCTGTTGCGGCGTTCGAGAACTGGAATCCTTCACATTTTCTGGATGTTGCCGAAATGACTGTGGCGATGGCTATCGGATATGACTGGCTGTATCATTCCCTGCCCGCCTCCTCGCGCGAAACGATAAGGGCGGCAATCCTGAGCAAAGGCATTGACCCGTCGCTGGGGGCGGGCAACAACGGGTGGCTGAAAAGCGCCAACAACTGGAATCAGGTGTGCAATGCCGGCATGACCTTCGGAGCGCTGGCTGTTTTTGAAGACATGCCGGAACTGTCGCGGATGATCATCGACAGGGCGGTAGAAACCATACGTATTCCGATGGGCGAATATGCTCCCGACGGCGCTTATCCGGAAGGATACGGTTACTGGGAATACGGCACGGGGTTTAATGTCATGTTTTTGAGCGCAGTTGAGAAAGCCCTGGGGACAGATTACGGACTGACGCAGTTGCCCGGCTTTACCAAAACCGCCCGGTATCTGGAAAACATGACCGGTCCGCTGAACCTCAGTTTCAGCTATTCGGATACCGGGCAGGGCGCGGTTTTGCATACGGCTATGTTTTGGTTCGCCTCAAAACTGAACGACCTGTCGCTGCTTTGGAATGAAAAAAAATATTTGGAAGGGGACAAGAAGCATACCGGGAACCGACTGTTGCCCACCGTCATGATATGGGGCAGCGGTGTGAAAACGGGCGATATAACGCCGCCCGAAGAACTGTTCTGGACGGGAGGCGGCGCCACGCCGGTGGCGATGATGCGCACGTCGTGGACCGATCCCGATGCTGTTTATGTGGGCTTCAAGGGAGGATCGGCGTCGGTAAGTCATGCACACATGGATGCGGGGTCGTTTGTGATGGACGCAAACGGCGTGCGATGGGCAATGGATTTCGGAATGCAGGACTATCACTCGCTTGAAAGCAAAGGGGTCGATCTGTGGAACAGCCGGCAAAACGCACAGCGCTGGCAGGTATTCCGCTACAATAATTTTGCCCACAATACCCTGACCGTCAACGGACAGTTGCATCAGGTGAAGGGACGTGCACATCTGCAATCCTGGTCGTCTTCGCCCGCCTTTATGAACGCCGTATCGGACATGACGGAAGTGTTTGAGGGGCTGTTGTCGTCCTGTGTGCGGGGCGTGGCGATCGTTGACCGTCGGTATGTGGTGGTGCGGGATGAAATAAAAACGTCCGGCAGGGAAGCCCGCATACGCTGGACGATGCTTACCGGAGCGGAAGCGAAAATTACCGGGAAAAACGCCATTGAACTGACCGAAAACGGTAAAAAGCTGAAAATCGAAGTAGCGGAACCGGCAAAAGTCACCATGAAAACATGGACTACCACTTCTGCCAATGATTTTGATGCGCCCAATCCGGGAACCGTTCTTGTGGGGTTTGAAGCGACGGTACCTGCAAACAGCGTTGCCGCCCTGTCGGTCAAACTCATTCCGCAGGGCGTCCGGAAAACCGTCTCCAAAGTGCCGGAACTCGCACAATGGGCAAAATGACCATATATATATCATAACACAAAAAAAATGATGATGAAGCGAATATTGATGCTTGCCGCATATTTTCTTATGCTCGTGCCGGGGGTTTTTGCGTCCGATCCGGATATGGAACTCCTTAGAAAGAAAATTATTGCCGGGCTGTTAACGCACGATGTGCACGACGCCCATGTCGGGACTTTACTTGCCACAATCGGGGAAGACGGGTCGTGGAGCGGAATAGATTACGGGGACGTGTCGCGCACCGCCTTTCAGCATGTCCGCCATTTGGACCACCTCCTCCGGATGAGCCTTGCCTATCGAAAGAACGGTTCTGCTTTCAAGGGGAAAAAGGAATTGAAAAATGCCATTCACCTTGCGCTGGATTTCTGGCTGAAAAACGATTTTATCAGCAAAAACTGGTGGCACAACGAAATAGGTACGCCCAACGATTTGACGTCTGTGCTGCTGCTGATGGACAACGAACTGACCAAGCCGCAAATAGAAAAAACGCTGGCTATTACCGCGCGGGCGCATATCAACGCATGGGGCGCCCGTCAAAGCGGCGACCGTATCAAAATTGCAGGCATTCAGGCAAAAAATGCGCTTTTCCTTCGCAACGCCGTGCTGTTTGAAACACTGATGAAGGTAATAGAAGGCGAAATACGCTTTGTCCCCGGCAATGAAAGGGGCTTGCAGTACGATTACAGTTTTCATCACCGCGACGACCGCGTCAACAATACGCTTTCCTACGGGCTGCAATATGCCGATGTATTTGCCGAATGGGCGGATATGGTCGCCGAAACGCGCTACCGGTTTTCGGACGCGCCGCTGCAACTGTTGATTGATTATTATCTGGACGGGATATGTAAAATGATGGCTTTCGGCAAATATCCCGATCCGGGAGCCACCAACCGCGACATTACGCGCAACCGGCACGGTCATGCTGCCGGCGCCGCAACGCCCGAACGCTTGATGCGCGTTACCGGCTACCGCAAAGAAGAGTTGGACGGGATAGCCCGGATACGCAGGAATGAGCGCAAACCAAACCTGTCATACGGCGCGTTCTTTTGGGAATCGGAATATTATGTTCATCAGCGTCCGCAATATTTCACTTCGGTGCGCATGTTTTCTTCCCGCAACAGGAACATGGAAGAACCGTACAACGGCGAAGGACTGACCAATCACCACAGGGGCGACGGCAGCAATTACCTTTCGCTGAGCGGAAACGAATATTTTCCACTTTCCCCGGTGTACGACTGGCAGAAAATACCGGGAACAACGGTGGTGCAAAAGCCGTCGCTTCCTTCCGAAAACGAGATACAAAAACCGGGCGTCATGGATTTTGCGGGCGCTGTCACCGACGGGAAATACGGCGCTGTCGGTTTTGATTTCATCAGCCCGCACGATCCGCTAAAAGCCCGCAAGGCATGGTTTTTTTTCGATGACGAATATGTTTGTCTTGGCGCGGACATTACCTCCGCAGGCGGCTATCCGGCAGTAACCACCCTCAACCAGTGCCTGCTTGCCGGCGATGTGTCCGCCGGATACGACGATAAGGAACAAACCATGCTTCAGGGCGAACACAAACTGAACAACACGGCATGGGTATATCACAGCGGAACAGGATATATTTTTCCAAAACCCGTACAGGTTGTTTTGTCAAACCGGCAGCAAAGCGGCAGCTGGTACGGGATCAACCGGCAAACGGCTTCTTCGCGCGAAACCGTCGATATGGACGTTTTCAAGCTGTGGACGGATCATGGGGCAAATGCGAGCAATGCCGCCTATCAGTATATTGTGATGCCGTCGTGCGGGAAGGAACAGGTAATTGCCGCATCTGCGCAGCCGAAAGTCGACATCGTATCCAACACGGCTGACTTGCAGGCGGTGTATCACCGTGAACTGGAGATGCTTCAGGCAGTGTTTTATAAAACCGGAGTCATCGATGTTGCCGGCGATCTCAGGATCACCGCCGACAGTCACGGCATCGTCATGATCAGAAGCAACAATGGCGTCATTAAAACCATATCCGTTGCCGATCCTTCGCGCAAACTGGGAAAACTGCATTTCACGATCAACCGCAGGATCCATCCTCAAGCAGCTCATTGCAGCGCTGTATGGAATGAAGCGGAAAACGTCAGCGAAGTGTCGGTGGAGTTGCCGCAATCGCCCTTTGCGGGAAAAAGCGTTACTATAAATCTGTAATTTTGACTTACCATGAAAAATGTAATTTTGTTTTTGTGTATTGTCCGGTTTTGTCCGCTGTTTGCTCAACCGGATCAGCCGAAATATACCATTTTGCTGACGGGCGCATCTTTTGCCTCTCCCGCAAACAAATGGTTTGAAATGGGCTGTGCGGCATTAAACGCCCGTGCCATCAACCGCGCCATAGGCGGAGAGGCGATTGCCAACACCGCCAACCGGATGATCGACGGTACGCTGTATTCCGCGCAGGAACTGGAAATCATGGATGCGCTGGTGATCATGCAGGTACACAACAGGGACGTGTTTGACGAGGCGCAGCTCTCGGAAAATTATGAAGACTACAAAACGCCTTTCGACAGAAGCGGTTATGCGGCGGCTTTCGATTATGTGATCAAGCGTTACATGAGCGAATGTTACGAATTGCGAAACAATCCGGCTTCGCGTTATTACGGAAGCAAAGCGGGTAAACCGGCGGTGATTGTTTTGTGTACCGACTGGCACGACGCCCGCGTAACCTACAACATGTCCGTCCGCCGGCTTGCCGGAAAATGGGGCTTGCCGCTGGTTGAATTTGACAAATATATCGGATTTTCAAAGAACAACCCGCATCCGGCGACCAAAGAACAGTACAGCCTGATCTATGCTACCGATACGCAAACGGTTGACAGCGTTAAATACGGCTGGCATCCGCTCAGGGGGGAGGATTCGTTCATACAGCAGCGGATGGCTGCCATATTTTCCGACCTGATGAAACGGATATTGCCCGTGCGGTAAATTCGGGCGGCGTGATACACTGTCAATATCAGTATCGGTGCGCTGTTTTTGGATTTTTTCGGAAATAAGGAGGTGTTCCGTCAATCGGGAGCAATGTACAGTCAGCATGCAGGTACGGGATCCCCGCAATGCTCCTTTTTCCGCAGGCGCCTCAAAAAAGATTTAGCCTGATATGCCGCTGCCATCGTCATGTAAAAAAAATTCATTAAGTTTGTGCCCTTAAACTTTAATACATATTAATACAGTAAAGAATTTAAATATTGATGGAAAACAATAAGATTATCGGAGGAAAAGTAAAAGCGATCAGGGAATCGAAAAACCTGTCCGTTGAGGATGTGGCGGAACGTTCGGGACTGAATGGGGAACAAATCATCCGGATTGAAAACAACAGGGATATTCCTTCACTGTCGCCTTTGATCAAGATAGCGCGTGCATTGGGGGTTCGGTTAGGCACGTTTCTCGACGACCAGACGGAACTCGGACCGGTGGTCACCCGCAAACGGGAAAGCAGCGAAAAAAACAGCATCCGTTTTACCGGCGACTCGAACGCAGGGCGCGCGCACATGGAGTATTTTTCCCTGTCGCAGGACAAATCGGGACGCCACATGGAACCGTTCCTGATTGACATTGCCGCTTCCGAAGGAGAAAAACACAGTTTGTCCTCCCACGAAGGCGAGGAATTTGTTTATGTGCTGAACGGCGTGGTGGAAGTCAGTTACGGAAAGGAGACCTATACCCTCGAAGAAGGCGACAGCATCTATTATGATTCCATTGTCGCGCATAACGTACATGCCGCAGGCTGCAATGCGGCGAAGATACTCGGCATAGTGTACACCCCTTTCTAAAACGCACCGGATATGGAATTACAGGACAAAACGCTCGGTCAATGGCTGGAATACTGGACGGAACATACGCCCGACAAGGAATTTCTGGTCTATTCCGACCGGGATTTGAGATTTACGTGGGCAGAATTTAACCGCCGCGTGGACGACATGGCAAAAGGACTGATGTCCATCGGCGTAACGCGCGGAACGCACGTAGGTATATGGGCGACGAACGTTCCCGACTGGCTGACCTTTCTGTACGCCGGCGCAAAGATCGGCGCGGTGCTGGTGACCGTCAATACCAGTTACAAGCAAAATGAGCTGGAATACCTGATGCAGGACTCGGATATTCATACCCTGTGCATCACCGAAGGGGTGTTCGACGGCAATTATGTGGACATGGTCTATGCCATGATGCCGGAATTGCGCGAAACACAGCGCGGCTACGCCAAAAACGACCGCTTTCCCATGCTGAAGAACGTGGTGTACATCGGGCAGGAAAAATTCAGGGGCATGTACAATACCGCCGAACTGCTGCTGCTGGGAAAGAACATTGACGACAAAGCCCTGCAGGAGGTGAAAAGCAAAGTGCATTGTCACGACGTGGTGAACATGCAGTACACCTCCGGCACAACGGGCTTCCCGAAAGGAGTGATGCTCACCCACCACAACATAGCCAACAACGGCTATTTCACAGGCGAAGGCATGGGGTTCACCGCAGAGGACAAATTGTGCTGCTGCGTGCCGCTGTTCCACTGTTTTGGGGTGGTGCTGGCGTCCATGAATGTGCTGACGCACGGATGCACGCAGGTGATGGTGGAAAAATTCGATCCGCTGGTAGTGCTTGCCTCCGTCCACAAGGAACGTTGCACCGCGCTGTACGGCGTCCCCACGATGTTCATCGCCGAGATGAACCACCCGATGTTCGACCTTTTCGACCTGACCTCCCTGCGCACGGGCATCATGGCAGGCTCCCTCTGCCCTGTCGAACTCATGCGCGCGGTAACCGAAAAAATGCACATTACCCATATCACCAGCGTGTACGGGCTTACCGAATCGTCTCCCGGCATGACGCATACCGTACTGGAAGACTCATTTGAAGACCGGTGTACTACCGTAGGGCGCGACTATCCGTTCACGGAAGTGAAAGTGCTTCACCCCGAAACGGGCAAAGAATGTGCGACGGGCGAAACGGGCGAAATGTGCTGCCGCGGATACCTCAACATGAAAGGCTATTACAAAAATCCTCAGGCAACCGCCGAAGTGATCGACAAAAACGGCTTTCTGCACAGCGGCGACCTTGGCGACAGGGACGAAAGAGGGTATTACCGCATCACGGGACGCATCAAGGACATGATCATTCGCGGCGGGGAAAACATTTACCCGCGCGAAATAGAAGAATATCTCTATCATCTGGAAGGGGTGAAGGATGTGCAGGTGGTGGCTGTAGCTTCGCCGAAATACGGCGAGGAAGTCGGCGCTTTCATCATCACCCGCGAAGGAGCGACGCTGACCGAAGAAATTGTCAAAGATTTTTGTCGCGGCAAGATAGCGCGGCACAAAATCCCGAAATACATCTTTTTCGTACCGGCGTTTCCGATGACCGGAAGCGGCAAAATACAAAAGTTCAAACTGAAGGAAATGGCGCCGGAGTTGTTGAAGGAGCAAGGCATTGAAATAGTTTGACAACGAAGTATTGATGACTGTTATCATTGTAATCGTTACTTCGATAGTGTCCGTTGCTGCATTTTCGCACAGGGAACTGTTTGCCAAATTGCTGTTCAATCCCTATCAGGTGTATCACCGCAAAGAGTGGTACCGCCTCGTCACGCACGGCGTGCTTCATGCCGACTGGATGCACCTGATCGTCAACATGCTGGTGCTGTTCTCTTTCGGAATACATGTAGAGCATCATTTTGCATGGGTGGCGGAAGCCGGCAGGATAAAACTGCCTGCGCTCTGGTATGTCGCGTTTTATCTGCTGGCGCTGGTGATCTCCTCGCTCACCACCCTCCGCAAGCATAAGGAGGATGTTTCGTACAATTCGGTGGGCGCTTCGGGAGCAGTTTCTGCCGTATTGTTTTGCAACATTTTTTTTGAACCGCACAGTACCCTGCTGTTCATGGGGGTCATCCCGGTGAAGGCGTATCTTTTCGGACCGCTTTACCTGATTTATTCCTATTATTCGGCACGCAAAAATTCGGGAAACATCAATCACGACGCCCATTTGTTGGGCGCTGTTTTCGGTTTTTGCTTCCCCCTGCTGATAGATATTCGGCTGTTTGAATACTTCATCAGTCAATTGACGAATTAGAAATCAACGACATTTGGTATTCGGATTTGCGATTTAATCAATTTTTTTTGTTTTTATGAATTATTTTTTGTTTTTTTGATGCCGGTAAAATTTGTCTAATAAAGCAATCAAAGTCAGTAAAACATGAGTATCATGGAAGCAGGGTTAAAACGATTTTTTATCAAGTCAGCGTGTTTGTTTGGCTTGGTGGTTGCCGCTTCGTGCTGGCTTTTTCCCATGTTCTTTGAACCCTTTGATTTTCCCGGGCGCATACCAAGCATTGTATTGATATGGGCGGTTACCTGCGGTTCTCATTACTGGCTGGTGAAATCGGGCAAGCATCCCGGAGCGTTCAGCCGGATTTACATGATACAGATTGCTATCAGGCAATTCGTGTATCTGGCATGGATTGCCGCCTATCTGATGCTTTTCAGGGAGCATGCCCTGCTGTTTGTGGTGTTCTTTTTGGCAACATACGTTATATTTACCGTTTTTGAAGTTATTTCATTATTGAAGTTATAATGGCACATTGGATAAAATACGGATTAGCGCTTTTCTTTCTTGCGGGCGGGTGGTGCGTACAGGCACAGGATCACGAAATAGAAAGTACGGAGCATGAAAGTTTCAATCCCGGAACATTCATCCTCGAACATATCGGCGACGCCTACGAATGGCACATTCTTACCGTCAACGGGCGTCATGTGTCCGTTCCGTTGCCGGTGATTTTATACAGCCGGCAGTCCGGCTTTCGGGCGTTTATGTCGAGCAGGCTTCATCACGGGGAAACGTGGCGCGGGTTCCGGATAGCCGAAGAAGGACCGGACAAGGGAAAAATCGTTGAGCAGGCTGCCGACGGTACTTTTGTGCGACCGGCGCTGGACTTGTCCGTCACCAAAAACGTGTTTGCCCTGCTGCTAAGCATCGTCATCATACTGTCCGTTTTCCTGACCGTAGCCCGGCGCTACCGCCAACACCCCGGCGAAGCGCCCAAAGGACTGCAATCCCTGATAGAACCGCTCATCCTTTTTGTGCGCGACGACATTGCGCGTCCCGCCATAGGACACAAATACAACCGCTTCATGCCGTTCCTGCTGACAATTTTCTTTTTCATCCTCATCAACAACCTGATGGGGCTGATACCGCTTTTCCCGTTCGGCGCCAACGTCACGGGCAACATTGCCATCACGATGGTGCTGGCGCTGCTCACCTTCATCATCACGCTGGGCAGTTCCAACCGTCATTACTGGACGCACATCGTCAATGCGCCCGGCGTGCCGTGGTGGTTGAAAATTCCCATTCCGCTGATGCCCTTCATTGAGTTCATCGGAGTGCTGATCAAGCCCGCCGTGCTGATGATCCGGTTGTTTGCCAACATCACCGCAGGACACATTGTCGTCCTTGCATTCTTCAGCCTGATTTTCATTTTCGGCGGGAAAAGTATTTCGATGGGGTACGGGGTGTCTGCCCTGTCGGTGGCGTTCACCGTTTTCATGTCCGTACTGGAACTGCTGGTGGCGTTCATACAGGCATACGTGTTTACCCTGCTGTCGGCGTTGTATTTCGGCGCGGCATGTGAGGAAGTACATCATTAAAACAGTTGTTTCATCAAGTCAATCATTAAAATAAAATAAATTTCACAATCAAATATCTATATTATGTTAATTTCATCAATTATTTTGCAAGTAGTAGCCAATACAGCATTGGCTAAGTTGGGAGCAGCTATCGGAGCAGGTATAGCGGCGATAGGCACCGGTATCGGTATCGGACGTATAGGCGGTTCGGCAATGGAAGCCATTGCGCGTCAGCCGGAATCGGTGGGCGACATTCGTTCCAACATGATTGTTGCCGCAGCCCTTGTAGAAGGGGTTGCCCTGTTTGCCATTGTGGTATGTTTTCTTGCTGTTACCGCATAAAGCGGAATGGATAAAAACCCGGCGCTGTTCGTACGGTTGGTCGGAGTTCCGGGTTTTTTTATCCTTATTTATAATGAAAGTCAAATGAAATATATAGTTTTTGCCTTACCGCTCATCTTCCTGATGGCGTGTAAAAAGGAAAATACGCCGGACGCCGGAAACGCCGACAAGTTGCCGGTAAAAATTACCGAAATCTTCGACGACGAACCGGAGGTTTCCACATTCGAGTATGACGATCAAAAGCGACTTACCCGATATGTTTGCGCGGAAGAAGAGAATTACGGATCTGTCATTTCCCTGTTTTACCTCAATGACGAACTGTCATATACCACCACTTACTGGAACGACCTCAAGCAAACCACAAGACTGGATTATTCCAGATCTGGAAATGTCGTCACTTGCACGGGAAGGGAAAACGAGAAAGGCGATATTCGTGATGTTACCTATATAATCACCTTACATGCACAGGGATATCCGGAGTCCATTGACGGACCTTACGAGAGTGATTTGAGTACATACCTGTATGATGCAAGGGGAAATCCCGTCGAACGTTCGGGGTCCGGTACGCTGTCCGTTGGAGAATACGACGGCAAAAAGGGAATATTCAGCGCCTGCACCACTCCCGCATGGTGGTTTTATCAGGAAGGGGTATTCCGGCAATATTTACGGAATAATTTGCTCAAGGAAACATATACCAAAGGAAACATTACCTCCGAATATTCCTATACATATACGTATGACGCGGACGGGTATCCCGTGCGGATGACAGTGGATGATGAGGAGGAGACAGTCATAGAATACAAATCGTTGTAAATAAAAATTAAAAATCAAAAATATGGATTTAGTTAAGCCTGATATTGGATTATTGTTTTGGATGCTGGTATCGTTCCTGATCGTCCTTTTTCTGTTGAAAAAATTTGCATGGAAGCCGATACTGAATATGCTGCACGCCCGCGAGGAGTCGATCGAGCAAGCCTTGAAATCGGCAGACCGCGCGCGGGAAGAGATGCACAAAATGCGCGCCGACAACGAAAAAATCCTGAACGAAGCCCGTGCCGAACGTGAAAAGATTTTCAAGGAAGCGCAGGAAATGAAGGAAAAGATTGTAGCCGAAGCCCGCGAATCGGCGAAAAAAGAGCAGAGCCGCATCATGGAGGAGACCAGAACCGCCATTCAAGCGGAAAAAAACGCCGCAGTGAAAGAAATACGCGCACTGTCCGCCGACCTTTCCGTGCGGATTGCCGAAAAACTGCTCCGCCGCGAACTGAGCAACGACGGGCAGCAAAAAGCCCTGCTGAAACAATTGACCGACGAGTTTACCGCAAACTGAATGAACCCGACAGCATGAACAACAGTATTATATCGACCCGTTATGCCAAAGCCCTGATGCTGGTGGGGATCGAACATCAGTGTCTGGATGCGCTGGAAGCGGACATGACGCTGCTTGCCGCCACCGTCAAGGATAATCCCGTGTTCGGGCAGCTGCTGGACAGCCCCGTCATCCAGCCCGTGCAAAAGCACAGCGTGATGAACGAATTGCTGGAAAAAAAGGTACACCCGATGACGCTCGGTTTTGTGCATGTCCTGATCAGGAACAGGCGCGAAATCATGCTGCCCGGCGTCGCCCGCCGGTTCATTGAGTTATACGAGGCGCACAGGGGCGTCAAGCATGTCCGCCTCACGTCGGCGACAGAGTTGGACGAACACACAAAAGATGCGCTGCAAAACAAACTGAACGCACTGTATCATGCGGACGTCCGGATGACGGAAGAAGTAAATCCCGACCTGATAGGCGGGTTCATCCTGAGGGTGGACGACCGGCAATACGACGCAAGTCTGGCTTCCGGTCTCAAACGAATGAAAAAGGATCTGGTAAAGTAAGCGAAGGCGAGGTTTCGGAAGAAATCCGAATACTTGAGGAAATCATGTAAACATTAAAAATTGAAAATATCCTATAAAAAATTAAGAATATGACGAATATAAATCCGGCGGAAGTATCGGAAATACTGAAAAAACAGATTGAGGGTTTTAAAACCGATATTGAATTGGAAGAGGTAGGCACCGTGTTGCAGGTAGGCGACGGTATTGCCCGTATTCATGGACTGCTGAACGTTCAGGCAAATGAAATGATTGAGTTCCAGAGCGGCATGAAAGGCATCGTGATGAACCTTGAGGAAGACAATGTGGGCGTAGTGTTGCTGGGACCTTCGAGCGAAATAAAGGAAGGACACAGCGTGAAACGTCTCAACATCATTGCATCCATTCCGGTAGGCGAAGGCTTGCTGGGGCGCGTGGTGAACACGATCGGCGAACCGCTCGACGGCAAAGGCGCTGTTGACGGCGTACTGTACGACATGCCGCTGGAACGCAAAGCGCCGGGCGTCATCTACCGGCAGCCGGTGAGAGAACCGCTGCAAACGGGGATCAAAGCCATTGACGCCATGATTCCGGTGGGACGGGGACAGCGCGAACTGATCATCGGCGACCGGCAAACCGGCAAAACCGCCATAGCCATTGACACCATCCTGAACCAGAAAGAATTTTACGAAAAAGGCGAACCGGTATATTGTATTTATGTGGCGGTAGGGCAAAAAGGCTCTACGGTGGCAAGCCTTTGCCAGACGCTGGAAGAACACGGCGCGATGCCCTACACGGTCATCGTGTCGGCAACGGCTTCTACGCCCGCCGCTTTGCAGTACTATGCGCCGTTTGCCGGAGCCGCCATCGGCGAATATTTCCGCGATACCGGACGCGCCGCGCTGGTGATCTTCGACGACCTGTCGAAACAGGCGGTAGCTTACCGCGAAGTGTCGCTGCTGCTGCGTCGCCCGCCGGGACGGGAAGCATATCCGGGCGACGTGTTCTATCTCCATTCGCGCCTGCTGGAACGTGCTGCCAAAATCATCAGCTCCGACGACATCGCAGCGCAGATGAACGACCTTCCGGAAGTGCTCAAGCCGATGGTGAAAGGCGGCGGCTCGCTTACCGCCCTGCCCGTCATCGAAACGCAGGCAGGCGACGTGTCGGCTTACATCCCCACCAACGTCATCTCCATTACCGACGGGCAGATATTCCTTGAATCGAACCTCTTCAACGCCGGCATCCGCCCTGCCATCAACGTGGGCATATCGGTATCGCGCGTGGGAGGAAACGCACAAATCAAGTCGATGAAAAAGATTGCCGGCACCCTGAAACTTGATCAGGCGCAGTTCCGCGAACTGGAAGCCTTCTCAAAGTTCGGCTCCGACCTCGACGCCACCACCATGGCAATCATCGACAAGGGACGGAAAAACGTGGAACTGCTCAAACAGGGATTACATTCGCCCCTGCGCGTGGAACAGCAGATTGCGGTGATCTACTGCGGAACCAAAGGATTGCTGAAAGCCATCCCCATAGACAGGGTAAAAGCCTTTGAAGGGGAGTACCTCCGCCTGCTGGACGCCGAATACGGCGCTGCAATGCAGCAGCTTGCCGCCGGAGAATTTAACGACGACACGGGCAAAGCGCTGGAAAGGGCTGCACGAACCATCGTACTGAAATACATTGACAAACCGGAAGAAAGTTAAATGGTTATTTTCGCAAACACTTTAAATTAAATATCATGTTAGGAGTGGCTCAATTAACTATCATCTGTATTGCACTTGCCGGCGTCGTATTGCTTGTTACGGCAATCCTCAAGCTGGTGGATACAAAAATGGAACCCGTCAACAAAGTGGTATGGCTGGCTTTCATCCTTTGCTTTTTTGTGATTGGATCCATAACGTTCCTTGTCTGGCGAAGAAATCATTTGAAAATCAGTAGTTAAAATATGGCAAATTTAAAGGAAATACGGGTTCGCATCGCATCGGTTGTTTCTACGCGGCAAATCACCAGCGCCATGAAAATGGTAGCTGCCGCCAAATTGAAGAAAGCGCAGGACGCCGTGACGAATTTCAGACCATACGCGCAGAAAATGCGGGAGATACTGCTCAATGTGGCGTCGGCAGCCGGCAACGCGGACGACAATGTGTATGCCGACGACCGCGATTTCCGGCAGGCGCTGATCGTGGTGATCACTTCCAACCGCGGATTGTGCGGCGCGTTCAACTCCAACGCCATCAAGGAAGCCCTGCGGCTGGCGGAAAGCAAATACAGCGACCTGCAGGAAGGAAAAGTGCGCTTTGCCGCTATCGGTAAAAAGGGGTACGATTACCTGATCAAACGGAATCTTCATGTGGACGAGTATGTCAACGACGTCTTCGACCAGCTGACGTATGAAAACGCGGCAACCATCGCCCAGTCGCTCATGGACGCCTTTACCTCCGGCAGGTACGACAGCATCGACCTTGTGTATAACCGCTTTGTCAATGCGGCGGTGCAGAAAATCACCACGCAGCCCTTCCTGCCTTTGCTGCCCGAAAAAGACGCCGAGCCGGACGGAAAAAAACGCGGATCAACCGATTATATCTACGAGCCGACCAAGGAATACATCATCAGGGAACTGATCCCGCAAAACCTGAAGATAGCGCTTTATCAGGCGCTGCTCGACTCGGTGGCTTCCGAACACGGCGCACGGATGACCTCCATGCATCAGGCTACGGACAATGCAAGCCAGTTGATACAGGATTTGACCCTGCAATACAACAAGGCGCGGCAAGCCTCCATCACCAACGAACTGGTAGAAATTGTCAGCGGCGCGGAAGCATTGAACGGATAACAGGCGGTAAGCCGGTATCGAATGAGACCGGCGGTGGCAAAGCCGTAAAATTTGCCGGGGCGGAAGTTGAAATTCATCTGCGAATAGGGGAATTTGTCGGTAAACATGGAAAATGTGATGATGAACATGGATGTTGAGCGTGATCCTGCCTTTGCGAGGGACGTAGAGGTGATAAAGGAAAAAACGGATAAACCGGTGGATAAGATTGCCACCTCAGCAAAGTTGCCGGGACTTTCAGAAAAGTTGACGGCGTTCTCAGCAAAGTTGCCGGAACTCTCAGAAAAGTTGACGGGACTTCCAGAAAAGTTGCTGGCGTTCTCAGAAAAGTTGCCGGGACTTCCAGAAAAGTTGCTGGCGTTCTCAGAAAAGTTGCCGGGACTTCCAGAAAAGTTGCTGGCGTTCTCAGAAAAGTTGCTGGGACTTCCAGCAAAGTTGCTGGCGTTCTCAGAAAAGTTGCCGGGACTTCCAGCAAAGTTGCTGGCGTTCTCAGAAAAGTTGCCGGGACTTCCAGCAAAGTTTTTGGAACCGTCCTGTATTCATAAACGCTTTGCACGGTATGCGGACGAGCCATGCAAACGGGAGAGTATTCGTCCGAAATCTTATTTTCAAACCCATAAATATATATGTTATGGCAAAATCAGTTTCTCAGAAATCGTATGCGGATCGAATTTCCGCAGCGCAGGTGATGTCGTCTGCATTGCAGGCGAACAGCGATCTGGTCGGTCGCCGGGGGGTCAACACCGGCGAGTATGCCGGTTTGCTCGACAAAGCCATTGTCCTGAACAACACTCAGGAAAAATTAAAAGCCGACCTCAAGGCAGCTACTGCCGAGTTGGACGGCGTGATGGCGGAGTTGAACAAACAGACAGCCCATGCCAAAAAGATCGTGAAAATGGACATACCGAAAGTCCGGTGGAAAGAATTTGGGATCAGCGACAAACAGTGACCCGTCGCCATCCTGATGATGCAGATGTGCCGGGCGGGGCGCCTCCCCGTCCGGTCATCCTTATAAGGGGAGTTATTATTGCATAACCGGATGTTTTATTTCTTATCCAAAACGGCAGGGCTATTGACCAAACCATTCAGCTGGTTGATCATTTTACTGTTAGCGACTCTTTTTGTAAAAAACCGGCGCTATAAAAAAATACTGTTGATAGCCACCGTTGTTACGGCGCTTGTCTTTTCCAGTCCCTGGTGCCTGAATGTGTGCCTTTGCCGGTGGGAACCTGCGCCGGTACATGCAGACAGTTTGCAGGGCGTTTATGACATAGGTATCCTGCTGGGCGGGTTTTCCGAATATTTACCGCAATACGGGCGGACGCAACTGATCGAAACGGGCGACCGCGTGTGGCAAACCATCTGCCTGTACCGGAAAGGAAAGATCAAAAAGATACTGATCACCGGCGGCGCAAGAAAAGGGATAAGACCCGAAGCCGAGGCAGTGAGGGAAACCCTGCTGTTGATGGGCGTCCCCGATAGCGCCCTGCTGGTGGAAGCCGCCTCGCGCAACACTTATGAAAACATGAGCAACAGCAACGCAATGATACGGCAAATACAGCCCGGAGCGCGCTGTCTGGTGATTACTTCGGCATTGCACATCCCGCGCGCTATGGGGTGCGCCCGCAAAGTCGGACTGGTTGCCGACGCTTTTCCCGTGGAACATATTACCCGCTACGACAAACGCCTCCCGACAGACTGGCTGACGCCAAAAGCGGAAATACTTTGGGACTGGGACAGGCTTTCCAATGAGTGGGCAGGCATGCTGGCTTACAAAATACGGGGATATTTATAAAACCGAACATGTATTACCGACAGGGAGATGACTGGCTGGATGCGTTCAAACGCATGTACGAAACCAATGTTACCGTACCGGCGGTACGTTCCGCCCGATTCGGAACAAGCCACCCCGTAACCTGCCGGATGACTTCAACGGGCATATATACTGCATTCGGTTGAGTTTTGAG
>JAISRX010000110.1 GCA_031273395.1 Bacteroidales bacterium
GCGTTTTACCTCTATGCAGGGCTGTGCGCAACCCCGACAGGGGTTGCCTTTTGATAACCCCGTACAAGCGAAGCGCAGTGCGGGGTACGAAAACTCAAAACTCAACCGAATGCAGTATATTATCTTTGCCCATCGTTGTAAGATTGTTTTGCAAGTACAAATTACAACTTTCGGGCGACCTGACAATGGTCGCCTTTTTTAGTCGGAATAATTTAGTCGGTCAGTAATGCTTAAAAAATAATATTTTGAAACGCTCACTAAAAATGCAAAAAAAGATATATCTTTGCACCGTCGTTTTTTCCAAGTTTAAAATGCAGAAGTCGTTTTTTTGTTTTTTCATGCTGATCGCAGTGTGTGTTTCGTGCAGCCGGTACGAACGGTTGCGCAAAAGCACCAATTATGAGTTGAAGTATAAGAAAGCCTTTGAATATTATCATAAAGGCGATTTTGTACATGCCGGTCAATTGTTTGACGATATTGTCAATATTTACAGAGGCACCAACAAGGGTGATACCGTTGCCTATTATCAGGCAATGAGCTATTTCAAGCAACGGGACTATCTCAACGCATCCGTCTATTTCAGCACCCATTTCAAGAATGCTCCCCAATCTCCCTTTGCCGAAGAAGCCGAATATCTCACCGGCTACTGTTATTACAAACAAAGCCCGCGACCGGAACTGGATCAGGATGTTACCATGGCTGCCATCGAAGCCTTCCAGATGTTCATGATACACCATCCGAACTCACAGCGCAAGGAAGAAAGCCTGCTTTATCTGGCAGAGATGCAGGATAAGTTAGTGGACAAGTCCTACCTCACGGCAAAGTTGTATTATAACCTCAGTCAGTACAAATCCTCCATCATTGCGTTGAATAACAGCCTGTCGGATTATCCCGACACCAAATACAGGGAAGAACTGATGTATCTCCTGTTGAAATCGAGTTACCTGCTGGCGGAAAACAGCGTGACGGCAAAACAGAAGGAACGCTATCAATCTACGGTGGACGAATATTATTCGTTTGTGGGGGAGTTTCCGGAGAGCAAATATGCCAGGGATGCGCGCCGGATGTATGAAGAAGCGGATTTATACCTGAAAAACAGGGGTACGGATCTACAGGATGAAGAATAAAGATAATCACACGATATATATAATAAATAAAAGTCAAAAAAATGGATTTAAAGAAGACCAAAGCGCCTGTTACCACCATCACAAGGGATGTGGACAAATTGTACGGAAGCGGTATGCCCAACAGCACGGGCAATATTTACGAAACAGTGGTTATAGTTTCCAAACGCGCCAACCAGATCAGTGTTGAAATCAAGCAGGAACTCAATCACAAGCTGGAAGAGTTTTCCAACTTTGCCGACAATCTGGAAGAAGTATTTGAAAACCGCGAACAAATTGAAATATCGCGTTTTTACGAGAAATTGCCCAAACCCACTTTGCTTGCCTTGCAGGAATATATTGATCATGAGATTTATTACCGCAACCCTGCAACGGGGATTGAGTCGGCAAAAACCAAAAAATGACACTCAGGGGGAAACATATTATAGTGGGCGTCACAGGAAGCATAGCGGCATACAAGGCAGCTATGCTTGTTCGTTTATTGGTAAGGGAAGGGGCTGAAATACGGGTGATCATGACCCCGGCGGCAAAGGAGTTTATCACGCCGCTGAGCATGGCAACGCTGTCGAAATATCCGGTACTGGTTGAATTTTCCAACCCGGAAAACGGGTCATGGAACAGCCATGTCAGTCTGGGTGTTTGGGCGGATGCCCTGCTGATAGCGCCCGCAACGGCGAACACCATCGCCGGAATGGCTGCCGGGACAGCCGGCAATCTTCTGCTTGCCACCTGCCTGTCCGCCCGTTGTCCGGTGTTTGTAGCTCCGGCGATGGACGTGGATATGTTTCGTCATCCCTCCACCGTGCGCAATCTGAAGACGTTACGCGAGCAGGGCATTCATGTGATAGAACCGTCGAGCGGCGAACTTGCCAGCGGACTGGACGGCAAGGGACGAATGGAAGAACCGGAAACGATTGTACGGTGGCTTTCCGGACGTCTCATTCCGGACGACTGTCGCGGAAAAAAGGCGCTGGTGACCGCCGGTCCCACCCATGAACCGATTGACCCCGTGCGGTTTGTGAGCAACTATTCTTCAGGCAAAATGGGCTATGCGCTGGCGGATGAACTGGCGCGGCGGGGCGCCGAAGTATTACTGGTGAGCGGACCTGTGGAACTGACGCCGCAACACCCGTCCGTGAAACGGATCAATGTACGGACGGCAGAAGAAATGTACCGCGCCTCCGTCGAACTGTTCCCCGAATGTGATGCGGCTGTCATGGCGGCTGCCGTAGCCGATTTTACCCCCGCAACCACGCTGTCCCGAAAGATAAAGGACAAACAAAACATGATGCTCCCGTTGCTTCCCACAAAAGATATTGCCGCCGCTCTCGGAAAAATGAAACGGGCAGGACAGGTGGTAGCCGGTTTTGCGCTCGAAACAGACAACGAAACCGAAAACGCCGTCAAAAAACTGAACGACAAGCATCTGGATTTCATCGTGGTCAATTCGCTAAACGACCCCGGCGCCGGATTCGGATACGATACCAACAAAATAACCATTCATGACGCACAGGGCAACACACAGCATTTCGACCTGAAAAACAAGACGGATGTGGCTAAAGATATTATTGACAAGTTAGTAACTTATTTCCATGAAAAAGACAAATAACATCCGGAAAACATTTTTTGCCTGTTTGCTTGCAATGGCTCTCTTGCCGGCAAAGGGACAGGAATTGCGGTGCAACATACAATTGGTCACCACGCAAATACAAGGTTCCAACAAAAGCGTAACGGACGCCTTGCAAACCGCTCTTTATGAGTTTGTCAATACCCGCGTATGGACGGGTAATTCCTTTTCCGCCGAAGAACGCATTGAATGTAACATGCTGCTCAACATCAAAAGTATGGTGGGCAACGAATTTTCGGGAACGCTTCAGGTACAGTCGAGGCGTCCGGTTTATAACTCGGTGTACGGCACCACCGTATTCAATTTTCAGGACGAAACCCTGAAATTTAATTACGTGGAAGGATCGCCTCTGGAATTCAGCGACATTACCTATCATTCCAACCTTACCTCCATCATTGCATTTTATGTGTACATTATTCTGGGGATAGACTACGACACGTTTTCGCTCAACGGCGGAACGTCCTATTTCCGGAAAGCCGAAACGGTAGTGACCAACGCCCAGAAATCGGGCGAAAAGGGCTGGCAGGCTTACGAAGGTTCCGGCGGCAACAGGAACCGCTACTGGATAGCACAGAATTTTCTGGACGACCGCTACCGTAATGTTCGCGAATTTCTCTACAAATATCACCGGCAAGGTTTGGACAGGATGAGTTCCCGTCCCAATGAAGTCCGCAGCGATATGGCGGATTATATGAAACTGCTTCAGGAAGTGTACCGGAGAAAACCCGACCCGTACATGCTACTCCTGCAACTCATTTTTGACGCAAAAGCGAGCGAGTGGGTGGAAATTTTCAGCAATTCACAGTCGGAAGAAAAAAACAGGGTAGTCAAGATATTGAAAGAAATTGATCCTTCCAACATTTCCAAATACAATAACATATAATAACGGTTGATACATGGAGCCTGCAAATAGCGGTATCGGAAGTACCGAACAACGGACATAATAACGTGCGGGGAAAATAAATTTTGCAGATTCGATTAAAAAACCATATCTTTGCCTCTCCAAGACCATGAGCATGAACAACAGGAAAACAGGACGGCAGATTATATCCAACTGGTTGGTTGACGTATCAAAGTAGCTTGCGACCGCCATAGTCCTGGCAACGGTTTTTAAAGATATTTCCGGATGGTTAACCTGTGTGTTGGGAACTTTGTTGGTCATCGTCGTTTTGGGACCAGGTATAATTTTAAATAAAAATGATTAGCATGAATACAATCATTGTTTTAAGTATATTTGTTCTGTTTGGTCTCGGCGCTGTCATCTTTTACGGGATACAAGACCGCAAAAAAGCCAAGCATGAAGAAATGCTGGATTAAGGCGGTTTTGCGATGGGCAATTTCCATCCGTTAGCACGGTAGATCGTTACTTTGCTTCTTCAAAAACTTGCAGTAGACGCGGTTGGAAAAAGGAAAATATTGAGTTGAAAGACAGGATGTTTGCGTGTCCTGTCTGCGGTTTTGAAACAGACCGTGACCGGAACGCAGCAATCAATATAAAACAATGCGGTACGGGAGGTGCCGCACAACGGATACGGACGGGGGAGGTGACAAACCCGGATGAAGCGTCTGATAAATGTATCACTGTTACAGGTTTATTAATTTTATATTCCATAGATGAAAACAACCGTTTTGCTGGTCGGTTTGGGTGGCGCGCTGGGCAGTATCATGCGTTACCTGATGACTTACAGGATTATCTGCCGCATCACCCGGTTGCCTGAGTTATACGGCACTTTGGCAGTGAATGTGACGGGCTGTCTGCTGATAGGTATTGCTTACGGTTTGGCGGAGCGTCACGACTGGTTCTCCCCGCAGATGAGATGGTTGATCACCACCGGATTGTGCGGAGGATACACCACCTTTTCGGCATTTACATACGAAAACGTTCGTTTGCTGCAAAACGGACACTACGGCTTCTGTTTTGTTTACATTCTTGCCGGCATTGCACTGTGCCTTGCGGCTACCTTCGCAGGGATCATGATCGCCGGATAAATCGGGAACACGCCATGAAGCCGTTATCACCCAAATCCCTGTTGCCGCTGTGCACGTTTTTCCTGCTGTATGCCGTTACGTGGGTTTGTACCGGCACGCCGGACAAAATGCCCATATCCGTCGCCTTCCTTGTCACATCGGTAGTAGCCGTTGCCGCGTCGCGGGGACGGTTGTCCGACCGCATCAACACATTTTGCAGCGGTGCGGCAAACCCAACTATCCTGCTGATGGTAGTGATCTTTGTGCTTGCCGGCGCTTTCGCCGGAGCCGCCAATGCGATGGGCGCCGTTGACGCTACCGTCAGGATGACGCTTTACCTCCTGCCGCAGAACATGATCATGGCAAGCATTTTCGTTGCCGCCTGTTTCATCTCCATGTCCATGGGCACTTCGTGCGGTACGATTGCCGCGCTGACGCCCATTGCCGTCGGATTATCGGAACATACCGGCTCCGCGCTTCCGGTGATGATCGGCGTGGTGGTGGGCGGCGCCATGTTCGGCGACAATCTGTCCTTCATATCCGATACCACCATTGTTGCCACACGCACGCAGGACTGCCGCATGCACGACAAGTTCAAGGTCAATTTACGCATCGTGTTGCCCGCAGCGCTCGTCACACTCGGCATCTACATCTTTCAGGGAGCGGGCGCTCCTGTTGCGGAAGAAGAAGCAGCCATTAACTGGCTGAAGGTCATCCCGTATCTTGCCGTTCTGGTAACGGCGTCGGCAGGAGTGAACGTAATCGTGGTACTCCTGACGGGAATTTGCCTTTCGGGAGCGACCGGGCTGCTTACCTCCGGATTTACCGTATGGGAATGGAGCGCCGCCATGGGTAACGGGATTGTTTCCGGCATGGGAGAACTGATCATTGTTTCGCTGATGGCGGGCGGCATGTTTGAAATGATCCGTTTCAACGGCGGTATTGACTGGCTGGTAGGGAAACTTTCGCGGAATGTCCGGTCGAAACGGCGCGCCGAAGCAAGCGTTGCCCTGCTGGTGACCGTCACCGACTGCTGTACGGCAAACAATACCATAGCCCTGATCATTGCCGGACCCATTGCCCGGCACATCGGCGAACGGGCAGGCATAGACCGTCGCCGGATGGCAAGTCTGCTGGATACTTTCTCCTGTTTTGCGCAGGGGATCATCCCCTACGGGGCGCAGCTGCTCATCGCTGCCGGATTATCGGGCGTCAGTCCGACAGCCATGATACCATTCCTGTATTATCCGTTTTTACTCGGCATAGCCGCCGTCATTGCCATCATATTCCAGTATCCGGCAAAATATACGTCCGGAGAAAAAAAATCCAAAACTTAACAATTTCTTAACATACGATCCGTCGGCAGCTATTATTTTTGCAATTCAATATTTTAATGACAGATGGATCCAACTTACATTATTCTGGTAGGAGCGTTGCTGCTGTTTGCCGTCTTCGATCTGATGGTCGGGGTGAGCAACGACGCTTCCAATTTTCTTAATTCGGCTATCGGGTCAAAAGTGGCGTCGTTTCGCGTGATCATGCTGGTAGCCTGTCTGGGCGTCATTCTGGGCGCTACCTTTTCAAGCGGCATGATGGACATTGCCCGGAACGGTATCTTCAATCCGGACAAGTTTTATTTTAACGAAATCATGTGGATGTTCATAGGAGTGATGATTGCCGATATTCTGCTGCTGGATATTTTCAACGGCTTGGGCTTGCCCACCTCTACCACTGTTTCCATCGTTTTTGAACTGCTGGGAGCCTCCCTTGCCATGGCGATCTACAAATTGACGCAGGCTGGAGACAATTTTGCCGCTCTGGGCGAATACATCAACACCGCCAAGGCGCTTGCCATCATCAGCGGAATATTGATTTCCGTGGTGGTTGCCTTTATTACGGGCGCTGTGGTGCAGTACATTACGCGGATCATCTTTACCTTCAACTACCGGAAAACCTACCGGTATTTCGGATCGCTGTTCGGCGGAATAGCCATCACCTCCATTATCTATTTCATGATCATGAAAGGCGCCAAAGGAGCTTCCTTCATGAAACCGGAATACCTTGAATGGATATCAACGCATAATTTTCAGCTGTTGGCAGGTAATTTTGCGGCGTGGACCATCGTTCTGCAATTACTGATCCGGTTTTTCAAAATCAATGTGCTGAAAATTGTGATACTGGCAGGCACTTTTGCTCTGGCAATGGCTTTTGCGGGGAATGATCTGGTGAACTTCATCGGCGTTCCGCTGGCAGGGCTTGAGGCAATTAAGACATATTTTTCGGCAGGAATTGCGGACAACAGTTTAGTGATGGATTCGCTGAACAAGCCTGTAGGCACGCCCACCGTCTTCCTGCTGATTGCCGGACTGATCATGGCGGCTACCCTGGCTTTTTCGCGGCGGGCAAAAAAGGTGGTGGGAACGACCATCAATCTGAGCAGCCGGAACACGGAAGAAGAGCAGTTCGATTCCTCGCTGCTGGCGCGCGCTTTGGTACGCGGGGCGTTGAACATTTCGACATTTTTTGACCGCGTCATGCCCGAAAAATGGAAAAAGAAGATAGAATACCGTTTCCTGAAATCAGAAACCGACGACGACACGGCTTTTGATCAGATCAGAGCGTCGGTAAATTTAGTAGTGGCAAGCATCCTGATTGCATCGGCAACTTCGCTGAAATTGCCTCTTTCCACCACCTACGTTACCTTTATGGTGGCAATGGGCAGTTCGCTGTCCGACAGGGCATGGGACAGGGAATCGGCTGTTTACCGCATTACGGGCGTTGTTACGGTCATCGGCGGGTGGTTCATTACCGCCCTGTCGGCAATAACGATTTCGTGCCTGATAACCTGTTTCCTGATCTGGGCGAAATGGATAGCCTTTTCCGTGTGCGTGGCGGTAGTGCTGGCGTTCATGTTCCGGTCGCTCTTCGTATCCGAAAAGCTGGAACGGGCGAAGGAGGAAAAAAGAAAAAAGGAAACCGTTTTGTTGAATACCAAAAGCGTTTCACCGGCGCGGATATTCGAAAGTTGCAACGAACAAACCGTATCGGTAATTATTGATGCATCCAAACTGTATTTCCTCACCATCAGCAATTTCCTCGATAACAGACGGAAAGCGTTGAAGGGAATGTACGACGACGTAAAAGCGTTAACCGGACGCTGTAAAGATTTAAAACACAACACCTACAAGGTGATTGCCAAATTGCAGGGCGATGCTGTGGAGTCGAGCCAGTTTTATGTGCAGGTAGTGGATTCCACGCGCGAAATAGCCAACAGCATCCATTTCATGTACAAGCCTGCTTTTGAGTATCTCGACAATAATCATTCGCCGTTTATCGACGTTCAAGGCAGGGAATTAACCGAACTGAACGACGAAATGACCATATTTTTCAATATCGTGCTGCATATTCTGAAGAACAGGCGGTACGACGATTTGGATGACGCCGGCAAGAAAAAGAACGATGTGCTGGAAATGATCGACGAACTGCAAAAGAAACAGTTGAAACGCATCAAGAAACAGGCGGTTTCCACGCGCAACAGCGTACTTTACCTCAATATTCTTACCGAAACGAAGAATTTAGTGCTGTTTGCGGTGAGCCTGACCAAGTCAAACCACAATTTTTACAAATCCGTCGCCAAAAAAGGATAGCCGATGTTTTCACTTATTGCCGCCATTGACGAGCATTACGGCATCGGTCTGAATAACCGGCTGCTTGCCCGTCTGCCCAACGATCTGAAACATTTCAAGCGGGTTACTTCCGGTCATCCTGTTGTCATGGGACGGCGCACCTACGAATCGCTGCCCGTCAAACCGTTGCCCGGACGGAAAAACATTGTTGTCAGCGCCTCTCTTTCCTCCGTAGCGCAGGGATGCGTGCTGGTTCCGTCGGTAGCGGCAGCCGTGGCGCAGTGCAGCGATAACGAGGAATGTTTTGTTATGGGCGGCATGCAACTTTACCGGCAAATGATGCCGCTTGCCCAAAAACTGTACATCACACGCATCCACTACCGCTTTGAAGCCGATGTATTTTTTCCCGAAATTGACCCGGACGGCTGGCAACTGCTCTCATCCGAAAGACACGAAGCGGATGAACAACATCTATATGCCTATTCTTTTGAGATATACGACAGGCGCATTATCCGTTTCTGTTAAAAATATTTTCAAATGGTTGCCGGTTCACGATAGAACGTCCCAGTGTGACCTGATCGGCATATTCCAACTCGTCGCCGATGGAAACGCCCCGCGCCAGCGTGGAGATTTTTACCGGAAGGTCTTTCAGTTTCCGGTAGATGTAAAAATTGGTGGTATCGCCTTCCATCGTAGCGCTGAGCGCCAGAATAATTTCCGATATATTGCCCGCCCTGACTCTGTTTTCCAGTTCCTCTATGGTCAGGTCGGACGGACCTACCCCGTCCATCGGCGAAATCATCCCGCCCAGTACATGATATACCCCGTGGTACTGCATGGTGTTTTCCACAGACATCACATCGCGAATGGATTCTACCACGCATATCATGGAATGATCGCGTCGCGGGTTGGAACATATCTCGCATATCTCGCTGTCCGAAAGGTTCATGCACTGCTTGCAATACATCGCCTCATTGCGCAATTGAATAACAGCTTCGCCAAACTGCCTGACCGCAGCGACTTCCTGTTTCAGAAGATGCAACGCCAAACGAAGAGCTGTTTTTTTGCCGATGCCCGGCAGCTTTGAAAATTCATTCACCGCATTTTCAAGTAATCCGGACGAATATAATTGCTCATTCATGGTGCAAAAATAATTATTTATCCCGATAATAAAAAAATGCTTCAGGGCAACCGCACCAAAATTCGGAACAGAATCTGCCCGGAACATCGCCGTCAGGTTAAGGATAAGGTCATCTTATCCCCCGACGGATAACCCGCCGCTACCCGTCAGGGGACATTTTTCATTCTCCATTTTCAATTTTTCACTCCCTTCACCGTCTTCGTTTTCCCGTCTTTCTCTAACCGGAAGAAATACATCCCTGCCGGCAAGCCTTCCAGATGAACGGTTTCATCCGGTGAGGTGATTTTTTGGGTATGCACTGTGGCGCCGGAGACGCTTACCACCCTGAGCGTGCAGCCTTCGGCGCCCGTGAGGTGCAGCGAGCCGGCAAAGGGGTTCGGGTAGAGGGTGACGTCCACCTGTAGCTCATCTGCTACGCCGGTACCCAGCGGAAGCCG
>JAISRX010000134.1 GCA_031273395.1 Bacteroidales bacterium
ACTGGGCGCCTTGTCCGGGAAATATATATGCAATTTTCATGTATTAAAAATGATTTAAAATTTAAGCCTGCAAAGGTAATAAAAATGTAAATATGATGCTATATATTCGCATGAGGACATAAAATATCCGGTTGAACGACGGTTCCAACCGGATGCTTTCCATGCTTTTGCAGGCTTAGCCCAAATAGCTTTTCAGGAGTTTGCTCCGTGAAGTGTGGCGCAACCGGCGGATGGCTTTTTCTTTGATCTGGCGGACACGTTCGCGCGTGAGTCCGAACTTTTCGCCGATTTCTTCAAGGGTCATCTCCTGCACGCCGATGCCGAAAAACAGTTTGATGATGTCGCGTTCGCGCTCGGTGAGGGTAGCCAGCGCCCGTTCTATTTCGCGCACGAGCGATTCGGTGATCAGTGCGCGGTCGGCAACCGGCGAGTCGGTATTCACCAGCACGTCCAGCAAACTGTTGTCTTCTCCTTCGATAAAGGGAGCGTCCACCGAAACATGACGCCCGGAAACGCGCATGGTGTCGGCGATTTTTTCCTTGGTGATTTCCAGCACGTCAGCCAGTTCTTCGGCAGAAGGGATTCTTTCGTTTTCCTGTTCAAATTTGGAAAAAGCCTTGTTGATCTTGTTCAGCGAGCCTACCTGATTCAGCGGCAGACGTACAATGCGCGACTGTTCCGCCAGCGCCTGCAATATGGATTGCCTGATCCACCATACGGCATACGAAATAAATTTGAACCCGCGCGTTTCGTCGAATTTTTCGGCGGCTTTTATCAAGCCCAAATTACCTTCGTTGATCAAATCAGGCAAACTTAATCCCTGGTTTTGATATTGTTTTGCAACAGACACCACAAAACGGAGATTGGCGCGCGTCAGTTTTTCCAACGCAGACCGATCTCCTTTTCTGATCCTTTGAGCTAATTCCACCTCTTCTTCTACGGTAATCAATTCCTCCTTACCGATTTCCTGCAGGTATTTGTCCAAAGAAGCGCTTTCTCTGTTAGTTATTGATTTTGTGATCTTTAACTGTCTCATTCGATATTAAATATTTACAAAAAAATTATACCAATAGCATGGCTGTCATCAAGGAACGTCATTTGGCAAAACCATAATACGCCACTCTTCCATTGGGATAAATACCGTCTATCATCACTCTTCCTTCGTTTTTGATGCCGCCGAGAATTTCCCGGATGTCACCGACCGAATTTACCGGACGGTCGTTTATTCCGGTAATAATAAATCCGTTACGAACACCCGCATTTTTTAACTTTCCGTTGCCGACTTCTTTTACCTTCACTCCGGATTTGATTCTCAGGTTCCGTTTATCCCTGTCTGTTACCTCCTCAAATTTCGCGCCAAGAATGTCCAATGCGTCATTATTTTTTATAATTTGCGTATTTCCATCTATGTTTCGCAGAGTTACTTTGATTTGTTGCAACTTTTTATCCCTTGCAACGGAAACCTCTATCCTGTCGTTGGGACGGTACTTGCTCATCTGTTCCTGAACTTCCGAACTGGTGTTTACCGCCACGCCGTTGATCGCCTTGATGATGTCGCCTTCCTTAATTCCTGCCTCCGCTGCCGCTCCGTTTTCCAACACCTCGACGACATATATGCCTTCGATTTTGTCTATTCCGTATTTTTTTGCATTTTCCGCCGTAACGGCTTCATAATGGATGCCCAGCATGGCGCGTTGTACCGATCCGTACTCTTTCAGGTCGGCTACCACTTTTTTGGCGATGGATACGGGAACGGCGAAGGAATTGCCCGAATACATACCAGACTGTGAAATAATGGCGGTATTGATGCCCACAAGTTCGCCTCTGGTGTTGACCAAAGCGCCGCCGCTGTTGCCCGGATTGACGGCTGCATCGGTCTGGATAAACGATTCTATCTCCATCCGTCCGGATGACATACCCAGCTGGCGCGCCTTTGCACTTACAATGCCGGCGGTGACGGTGGAGGTGAGGTTCAGCGGATTGCCCACCGCCAGTACCCACTCGCCCACGCGCAGGGTTTCCGAGTCGCCATAGGTGAGAAAGGGCAAGCCGGTTTCCTCTATTTTAAGCAATGCCACGTCTGTGGTCGGGTCGGCGCCGACAACCGTTGCCGTAAACACCCGTTTGTCATTCAGGGTCACTTCTATTTCATCGGACGTGTCAATGACGTGGTTGTTGGTAATGATGTAGCCGTCGTCGCTGATGATCACTCCCGAACCGAATCCTTCGCGGGGAATCTGCTTAAATTCCCGGTAGCCGTAAAAAAAATCGTACAGCGGATTTCCCGATCCGGAATACACGTTTTGCATCGTTTTCACCTTTACATGTACCACGCAGTGTACTGCCCGGTCGGCAGCATAAGTGAAATCGGGATAGGAAACATCCTGCGCCTCCTGCGGGTTCAAAGCCGCATAATATATTTCCTTCGGCGTGGCTGCCTGTCCGGAAAAATAATCCCGGGGCAAATCCGCAACACGCGCATAGATAAATACTGCGATCAATCCGCCGGATAATGCAATAAATAACGAGACCAATATATTTTTGAGTTTCATACCTTCTTTAAATTATATTATGTATATAACAATTTATTTTGATAAATGTCATAGTAACAAAAATATTGCCGTTTTTTTACATTCGGGATGAGCTTAACATTTTTTAATAAAAATGATTATCTTTGCCGTTTATCTTAAAATGAAAATTTTGCATTATGTTTTCGGGAATTGTTGAAGAAGCCGGCACAGTGGTCGGCATTGAAAAAGATCGGGAAAATTTGCATATTACCGTGGAATGTTCGTTTGCCGGCGAACTGAAGATCGATCAGAGTATCGCGCACAACGGGGTATGCCTGACGGTAGTAAAACTTGCCGGGGCTGCCTACACGGTCACCGCCATTAAGGAAACCCTGCTCAAGTCCAATCTCGGATTGCTTCTGCCGGGCGACAGAGTGAACCTCGAACGCAGCATGTTGCTCAACGGACGTTTGGACGGACATATAGTACAGGGTCATGTGGATCAGACGGCTATATGTACCTCTGTGGAGCCGGCAGACGGAAGCCGGTACTTTACCTTCCGCTACGATCCGTCGAAAGGAAACCTGACCGTTGAAAAAGGATCTGTCTGTGTCAACGGGGTGAGCCTCACGGTCATCAACTCGCGGCATGACTCGTTTCAGGTAGCCGTCATTCCCTATACCTACGAGCAGACCAATTTTCACCGGATACAGCCGGGAAGCACGGTAAATCTTGAATTTGACATTATCGGCAAGTACGTGACGCAAATATTGCAATCAATGGACATAAAACGACGGTCGTAATGAAATACAGTGATATTATCCGTGTTGCCCTGAGCATTGTTTTCACCGGAGCCTTGCTTGCCGTAATATTATGGTATTTGCCCGTACATTCCGAAAGGTATGGCTTGTGGGTGAAAATACCGCTGTTTCTTTTGTATGCGACAGCGATGGTGGTAGCGGTCGCATTGATCCTGAAACGTTTTCTTCTCAGGCAGTTTACCATATTGTTTCGCCTGATAGAAGGCGGAAAATTTACCGGAAAGGAATTATCCGTTTTGTCGGGAGAACAGGACACCTTGTCAGACATACGGAACAAAATGGCAGAGTGGAGCAGGAGCAAGGCGATGGAAATAGACCATTTGAAGCAAATGGAGAAATACCGCAAGGAATATCTGGGCAACGTTTCTCACGAACTGAAAACGCCCATATTCAACATACAGGGATATATTCTCACCCTGCTGGACGGCGGTATGGACGACAAAACCGTTAACCGCCTGTATCTGGAACGCAGTGAAAAAAGTATCAACCGGATGATTCAGATCGTGGAAGACCTTGAGTCGATTTCCCGTTTGGAATCGGGCGAACTGCAACTGGAATACGAACCGTTCGACATGCTGCGACTGGTGGAAGAAGTATTCGAACTGGAAGAAATGACGGCGAAAGCGGCAAAAATAGAACTTCAGGTGGAAGAAAAACATGCCTGGGTATATGCAGACCGCAAACGGATAATGGAAGTGATGAACAATTTGATTGCCAACACGATCAAATACGGACGGAAAAACGGAACCACGCGCGTTTCCTTTCTCGAAAAAGACAATCTGTGGTGGATATCCGTTGCCGACAACGGAATCGGGATAGACGACAAGGACCGTACCCGTATTTTCGAGCGATTTTACCGCTGCGATAAGAGCCGTTCGCGCGAACAGGGCGGAACAGGGCTTGGTCTGGCTATCGTAAAGCACATTGTGGAAGCCCACAGACAAAGTATCACGGTGCAATCCGAATTGAAAAAGGGATCAACTTTTACCTTCTCGCTTGCAAAAAAAAGCCATAACAATTAACGGTTGCTCCATGCGATGTTAAAAAAACGGAAAACAAAAAATATATTTTATGAAAATTAGGTATCTTTGCCGCTCATAATAAATGGTACAATGAATAGAGATACACACATTTTTAGCTTGATAGACAGGGAGCGTGAGCGTCAGTTATCGGGAATCGAGTTGATTGCTTCCGAAAATTTTGTCAGCGAACAGGTGATGCAAGCCATGGGAACCTGTCTGACCAACAAATATGCCGAAGGTTATCCCGGACGGCGCTACTATGGAGGCTGTCAAATCATCGACCTGGTGGAACAGACCGCTATCGACCGGGCAAAAGAACTTTTCGGAGTGGAATGGGCAAACGTGCAGCCACATTCCGGAGCGCAGGCAAACGCGGCAGTGATGCTGACATGTCTCAAACCGGGGGATACCTTCATGGGGTTTGATCTTTCGCACGGCGGGCATCTTTCGCACGGTTCGCCGGTCAATTCATCGGGTTTGCTGTACCGGCCGGTCTCCTACAAGGTGAACGAAGACACCGGAAGAATAGATTACCGGCAAATGGAAGCCACCGCCGTGAAAGAAAAGCCGAAACTGATCATTGCCGGCGCGTCGGCGTACTCCCGCGACTGGGATTATGCCCTCATGCGAGCCATAGCCGATGAAGCCGGCGCATTGCTGATGGCAGACATCGCCCACCCGGCAGGATTGATCGCCAAAGGTTTGTTGAACAGTCCGTTTGCCCATTGTCATATTGTCACCACCACCACGCACAAGACCCTGCGCGGACCGCGCGGAGGGATGATCCTGATCGGGAAGGATTTTGAGAATCCGTGGGGACTCGCTACTCCTAAAGGAGAGATCAAAACCATGTCGCAATTGCTTGATTCGGCTGTCTTTCCGGGCATTCAGGGCGGACCGCTCGAACATGTGATTGCCGCCAAAGCAGTGGCTTTCGGCGAAGCCCTTACCGACAGTTACCGCGATTATGCCGTGCAGGTGATGAAAAACGCATCCGTGATGGCACAGGCGCTGATCGACAAGGGGTACAAAGTCATCTCCGGCGGAACGGACAACCACAGCATGTTGATAGACCTTCGTTCGCGTTTTCCCGAACTGACGGGCAAAATGGCGGAAAACGCGCTGGTAAAAGCCGACGTCACCACCAACAAAAACATGGTGCCGTTCGATTCGCGGTCGCCCTTTCAAACGTCCGGTATTCGCTTGGGAACGCCCGCCATCACCACCCGCGGCGCTAAGGAAGGCTTGATGACGGAAATCGTGGAACTGATTGATACCGTTCTTTCCCATGTCGACCACGAACCAACCATCCAACGGGTAAAAGAAAAGGTCAACCGCCTGATGAAAGATTATCCGCTGTTTGCGTATTAGCATAACCTGCAGGCGTTTAACTTTCTGCACATCATAAATTGATATGTGCGGTTTTTTTGTGTTTATTCATTTAATGTATTACATTTGCCGCCTTAAAATCCGTTGAGATACATGAAACAATATATAAAGAATGTACCTGTGCCGGTTGCCCTGCTTATAGCGGCAGGCGTAGCGCTGTCGCTGGCGCAGTTTTTGTTCAACCGCAGTTTGTGGCTGGATGAGGCTTCCCTTGCATTGAACATCATTCACCGCGATGGTTTGGAATTGCTGAAACCGCTTGATTATCTGCAGGTGGCGCCCATTCTGTTCCTGCAGATAGAGAAATTGTTTTCCCTGATACTACCCAATTCGGAATACGGGTTGCGGCTTTTCCCGCTGCTGTGTTTCTGGGCGTCCGTTTGGCTGTTCTATCAGCTCGTCAGAAAACAGTTCAACAGTCTTTATGTAATGATCACAGGATTGTCGCTGCTGATGTTCAGCTATAAGTTTTTATATTATTCAAGCGAGGTGAAACAGTATATGCCGGATGTCTTTATGGCGCTGTGCATGTTCTATCTTGTATTGAAAGATGATAAAAAGGAGCGGAATAAATACGGCATATTGGCAGTTGCAGGGGCGATAGCTGTTTTCCTGTCCAATGTGGCGCCGGTCATTTTGTTTACCTGTGGCGTTTATTTGCTGTATGAGCGTTTTTTTGTTCTCCGCCGGAAGAACATCCTCCCTTTGGTAGCTGTTTTTGCAGCGTGGCTGGGCATTTTTCTGCTGTATTATGTTTTCTTTATTGCCGGACATCCTTTGAGAGAATTTATGACACAATACTGGAAGGATGCATTCCTTCCGAAGAATCCGTTCGGGATGGATTTTTATGCCTGTCTGCTTGAGCGTTTCATGCTGATGTTTGCCGGTTTATATGCATACAGCTTCGTTGATATAAGCCCGATGTATGCGGCAGGTATTTCTATTCTTGTTTTCGGCTTGGCGGTATTGTTCATGTTGGGAATCGTCCGCTCGATCCGTTGCGGGAAGCCGGCTCCGGTCATTTTGGGCTGTACCCCCATACTGGTACATTTGTGTCTGTCGTACTTTCGTCTTTATCCCTTTGAAGGTCGGCTGATCCTGTATCTTTTGCCCGGAGTGGTGCTGCTTTGTGCCGTCGGGTTCGATGGCATCGCAAAAACAGCGTTCTCCAAATTGAAATTAAAACAATACGGAACATGGTTGACGATGATCTTTCCTGTCGCATTTTTGACGCCTACTCTGTCGAGGTTTCCGGTAAAGAAGTCGGAAATCAGAGAAAGCATCAGCTATATACGGGAACATATAAAGGAAAATGAACAGATTTATCTTACCAGTGGAGGTCCTGTCAGAGGGTTTCAATATTATCGGGATATTGGATTTGCCCGTTTTAATAAACCGTTGCCCAATATTGAGATAGAAAACCCCTACAAATGGGAAAATTATATCGACTTGCACGGGAAGTTTTGGATAGTGTTTACCACGGGAAAGGAAAGTGAAAGGAAAAAAGTAACTTTGTTTCATCAATTTGATTCTCTCGGATTTCAGAAACTGGACGCATTTGAAACATCAGGAGCTTCCGTGTACCTTTATGATTTCGGAGAGCAATAACGGTATATAACGAAAATGTATTAATTTTGCCGTTTGAAAAATCCATTAATATACATCATGAAATATATAAAGAATATACCTGTTCCGGTTGCTTTGCTTATGGCGGCAGGCGTAGCGCTGTCACTGGCGCAGTTTTTGTTCAACCGCAGTTTTTACTGGGATGAGGCTGCCCTTGCATTGAACATCATTCACAGGGATGCTGGGGAGTTGCTGAACCCGCTTGATTATATACAAGTGGCGCCCGTTCTGTTCCTGCAGATAGAGAAATTGTTTTCCCTGATACTGCCCAATTCGGAATACGGGTTGCGGCTTTTCCCGCTGCTGTGTTTCTGGGCGTCCATTTGGCTTTTTTATCAAGTCATCAGGAAACTGTTGGACAGAAACTTTATCTCTGCGCCGCATGTTATTGTTGTGGCACTATCCCTTTTTGTTTTCAGTCAGGCGTTTGTATATTATTCAAGCGAAGTGAAACAGTATATGACGGATGTATTTGTGGCGCTGTGCATGTTTTACCTTGTGATAAAGGATTACAGGAAAGAGCGTACACGTTATTGGATGTCGGGAATAATGGGCGCAGTGTTCATTTTCCTGTCCAATGTTGCGCCGGTGATACTGTTTACATGCGGTCTGTATCTCATGTATGTGCATTTTTTGGTAAACCGGAAGAAAAACGTATTGCCGTTTTTGGCGGTTTTCAGCGCTTGGCTTGGCGTTTTTGCAGTATATTACTGTTTATTTATACATGGAAATCCCACACGGGACGTTATGGTACGTTTCTGGTCTGATAGACATGCTTTTCTTCCGCCCAATCCGTTGGAAAAAGATTTTTATGTGTTTCTTGCCAATGAGACGGCAAGATTCTTTGTGGCATTGTATGATTTTAAAATACATGCCGTGCGGACAGTCTGGAGACTCTTTTTCGGAGCGTTTTTCCTGTCGGGGATTGTTTTTTTGATCAGGGACAGGCACATTAAAATAATGATCCTTGCCCTCACTCCCGTATTGTTACACTTGCTGTTGACCGCCCTTCAACTTTATCCTTTCCAAAAGCGGTTTGTTCTGTACGCTTTGCCCGGCGCTATCATTATTTTTTCATACGGTTTTAACGGCATTGTCCGTTTTGTTGCTTCCGTGTTAAAGTCGGAACAATTCGGGCGGCTTGCCGCCATTGCCTGTATCCTGTTGTCTTGCTGTTGCTTCGTGATGAGTGGATTTCCGTTTACTCGTTTTGAAGAGCGGGAGGCTATAAACTATGTACGGAAAAATATAAAAGATACGGAAAGTTTTTATGTCTCATTTTATTATGCAACATCGGTTAAATATTATGCCGATATAGGCTTGATACCTCCCGACATGAATATATCGAACCGTTGGCTGAGTAATGAAGATATTGAATTTTGGATGATGAAAGATATTGATCTCCGTGCTCAACTGATGTTGAATGATATGAAAACATTGCGCGGGAAAAATTGGTTGTTGCTTGATAAAACCGTGAATGCCGCCTGTATTATCGACAAACTTGATTCGCTTGGATATAAGCGCCTGGATGAATTTAAAACGCAAGGAACAACAAGCGTGTATCTTTATGATTTCGGAGAATGAAAAAGATAGCCATCATCGGAGCAGGCGCGGCGGGATTGACCGCCGCATACGAATTATCGAAAGACCCGTCGGTCAGGGTAACGGTGTACGAAGCGAGCGATACGCCCGGCGGCATGTGCAAGAGTTTGCGCCTGTGGGACTGTACGGTGGACGCAGGTCCGCACCGTTTTTTCTCATACGATGCACGGGTCAATCAGCTGTGGCTGGAAGTGGTGGGGCGGGATTATAAAATGGTGAACCGCCTTACGCGCATCTACTACCGGAAGAAATTCTTTCTGTACCCCATCACCCCGTTCGACGCCTTGCAAAAAGTAGGCTTGTGGACGGCTATCCGGTGCGTGTGCGCCTACATGAAGGAAAAGATACTTCCCACGCGGCAGGACGGTTCTTTTGAAACGTGGGTAACGCACCGTTTCGGGAAAACACTGTACAAAATGTTTTTCAAAACCTACAGCGAAAAACTGTGGGGAATGGATTGCCGCGACCTGGACGATGATTTTGCATCGCAACGCATCAAAAAACTTTCGTTGACTTCCGTCATTATCAATTCGTTCAGAGGTGGTGGGCGTAACAAGCACAAAACACTGGTCGACGAGTTTGCCTATCCGACAGGCGGCACGGGCAGCGTCTATCAGCGTATGGCAGATGCCGTTGTCGGCGCTGGCGGCGTCATCCGCTACAACCACAAAATACGCGGCATAGAGGTAGAAAACGGCGCGGCAACAGGCGTCCTGCTCAGCGACGGTACGGTGGAGCCTTACGATGAAGTAATTTCAACCATGCCGCTTACCGATGCGGTAAACAGCCTGAGGGAAGCGCCGCCGGCGATCAAAGCCAAAATAGAAAAACTGAGATACCGCAACACGATCATTGTATATCTGAAAATAGACAAGCCCGATTTATTTTCCGACAATTGGCTGTATGTCCATTCGCCCGATCTGCAAATGGGGCGCATTACCAATTTCAGGAACTGGGCGCCGGAGTTGTACGGCGAACACGATGATACCATTCTGGCGCTGGAATACTGGTGCTATGACGAAGACCCGTTGTGGCGGCAGCCGGATGAAACCCTTATTCGTTTGGCTACCGATGAAATCCGGCAAACGGGATTGGCTGCCGGCAGCCGTGTACAGGATGGCTTTGTGTATAAAATACCCAAATCGTATCCTACTTATCATCGTGGATACAAGAACGACGTGGCGCCGGTTGAAGCATATCTGAAAACCGTCCGGCGCTGTCATTTCATCGGACGCTACGGCGCTTTCAAGTACAACAATCAGGATCATTCCATACTGATGGGCTGGATGCTTGCACGGAATTTACTGCACGGCGAACAGTACGATTTATGGGCGGTCAACACGGACTATGACAACTATCAGGAAGGTTCGCTGATCACCCGAACCGGCTTGGTTACCACATCATAATGCACCGGCTTTGAATACGATCCCTACCATAAAAAAAGCGGCTGTGCTGCTGACGGTGCACAACAGAAAGCAAAAAACGCTGAAATGCCTGGCTGATTTGCATGTTGCCATGCAGCGCCTGCATGAAGCAACCGTTTTTGATATTTATTTAACCGACGACGGTTCTTCCGATGGAACATGGGAGGCTGTTGCGGCGGCTTTTCCGGATGTATGCCTGATCAGTGGCGACGGAAATCTGTACTGGGGACGGGGGATGCGCAAGGCTTGGGAACATGCTGTTGCAACAGGCGACTATGACGGTTTTTTCTGGCTGAACAACGATTCCTGTCTCTATCCCGATGCTTTGGTTATCATGTACGAAACCATTCGTGCGGTGGGTGAACCGGCTGTCATCAGTGGCGCTTTTGTTTCGGAAACAACGGGACAGGTCACTTATGGCGGAAAGATCAACGATCGGGTGTTGACTCCAAACGGACAACCGGAAAAATTTTGCCAGTTGAATGGTAATTTTGTGTTTGTTCCCAAACAAATTGTCGAAACAATAGGTTTATTGGATCCTGTTTTTCATCATGCCTTAGGGGATTACGATTACGGATACCGCGCCCTCAAAGCAGGTTTTTGCCTGTACCTGACGCCGTGTTACACGGGGGTTTGCGAACGCGACAGCCAATACCACCGCTACAGAGACGCACGATGCACTGTTGCGGAACGGTTTCGGTTTTTCTATTCCCCGTTGTCGCCCGTGTCCTTTGGACTTTTCAGGTTTAATGCCAGGCATTTCTCACTGTTTAAGGCGATTTGTGTTTTTTTATATTTAAATATGGTATGTTTGTGCCCCGGTATAAGGAAATTAGCAGGTAAAGCATAGTGCAATGAACACGCACAATGTCAAACGGTTGCTCTGCGGCATGTCCTGTTCGGTATTGCTTTTCATCGGTCTTTACCGTAACTTTTGAAGGCATATCAAGCGGGTCGCATCTTATTTGGCGTTTTGATGCTTGCCTGTTGCCGGAAAATGATTATCTTTGCGCAGTTTAAATGACAGGCATAATCTATCACTTTCAATATATTAAAACATGACGGAAGAAATCATTATAGCCGGATTTGGAGGGCAAGGCGTGTTATCAATGGGCAAGATACTGGCTTATTCGGGTATCATGCAGGGGATGGAGGTCAGCTGGATGCCTTCATACGGACCCGAAATGCGCGGAGGCACTGCCAACGTGACGGTGATCCTGAGCGAAGAACCGGTCAGTTCGCCGGTATTGAGCGCATTCGATGTGGCAATTATCCTTAACCAACAGTCGATGGACAAGTTCGAACCCATGATAAAATCCGGCGGCGTATTGCTTTACGACAGTAACGGCATTATCCGGCATCCCGAACGGAAGGACATCGGCGTCTATTGTGTGGAAGCCACCGTTGAGGCGTCAAAAACGGATCCGCGCATATTCAACATGATGGTGCTTGGCGGCTATCTGTCCATCCGTCCGTTTTTGAAACCGGAAAATGTTATCGAAGGTCTCAGGAAATCGCTTCCCGAACGCCATCACAAATTGATTCCGCTTAACCGGCAAGCCATATCCACAGGAATGGAACTGGTAAAAAAAATACTTTAAATATATTCATTAAATATTTTTTTGCAAAGTCCGTTTGATTGTATAATTTTGCCACAAATTAAACCGGCGAAGAAATGTCCACTCATGTGAACAATCTTCCTGAATCAGTGTTTCTTATAGATGATTTTTACCCCATCACAAATGGGAGTGACGAGGCGAAGCTATGGAATGAGATAATCCCAATGGAAAAACATCAATGTCAAAAACAGCATTAATTACCGGAATCACGGGGCAGGACGGCGCTTACCTGTCCGAATACCTTATCAAGAAAGGATATATTGTTCACGGAATCAAGCGGAGATCCTCTCTGTTCAATACCGAGAGAATTGATCACCTGTATCAGGATCCGCATGTGGAAAAGCGGAATTTGATACTGCACTACGGCGACTTGACGGACAGCATGAACCTGACGCGCATCATCGGCGACGTGCGTCCGGACGAGATATACA
The DNA here is from genome assembly GCA_031273395.1 of Bacteroidales bacterium. Classification (GTDB taxonomy): domain Bacteria; phylum Bacteroidota; class Bacteroidia; order Bacteroidales; family UBA4181; genus JAIRLS01. Next base: position 12,445 of record JAISRX010000134.1, read on the forward strand.
ACCTCGCCGCCATGAGCCACGTAAAGGTCAGTTTCGACACGCCGGAATATACCGCCAACGCCGACGGAATAGGCACCCTGAGGATACTGGAAGCCATTCGCCTGCTGAACCTGAAAGACAGGACGCGCGTGTATCAGGCGTCCACCTCCGAACTGTACGGATTAGTGCAGGAAATACCCCAAAAGGAAACCACGCCGTTTTATCCCCGCAGCCCGTATGCCGTCGCCAAACTGTACGCCTACTGGATTACGGTCAATTACAGGGAAGCGTATGGACTCCATGCCAGCAACGGCATCCTGTTCAACCACGAATCGCCGCTCAGGGGCGAAACGTTTGTCACGCGGAAAATCACCCGGGCGGTGTCGCGCATCGTGCTTGGCTTGCAGGACAAGGTATT
>JAISRX010000149.1 GCA_031273395.1 Bacteroidales bacterium
GGTGGGATCACTTTCACCGGATTGAGGAAGGAACGTTTACACCCGTTTCCGAACTGCATCAACGAATATCGCAATGGTTGGACAATCAAGAAATGTAATTGCTTCTCCCTGCTACGAAAGGCATCTGACGGAAATCCTTGCATACGGTATCGACACATTCGGTGACCGGCAGGCAAGGAAATATTTCGATACCCAAACAAATCGCCGCTCATTTGACCGTAACGCAGAGCAATATATTTTTCATTGTGGAAAAATCTACCCTGAAAGGCGCTTTCTTCAAGTTGCAAAATGATTATCTGGGCGGTTTGGAAATCGGATGGCCAAGTTATGCCTTTTCTAACGGCTACTACGTCAGCAACGTTGAGCCGGCTCATTTGCTGGAAAATCTGGAACAGGCGCTATCCAACAAAAAACTGACGACAGACCTGCGTAAAAAACTCACCGATCTGAAAAATTCGGTGAAGGAAACCGACAATAATTACATTTTTTACGCAAAAATGAAGTAACGCCGGCTCCGGAAAGAGCTTCTACCGCGTCCTGTGCGGCGCGGTAGCCGGTTCGGAACAGTTTTATCTTCCGGATGATCCTCGTGTTGTCTGGTATTCGTATCTCCGGTTGTAGCGGAAGAAGCGTTCGGTTTGTCTGAATGTGATCACTGCCATCAGTTCATGCGATCCGTATGAATATTTGCGGATACTGCTCATGCTGTAGTCGAAGGCATATCCGAAATAATACTGTTTGTAGCGCGCTCCGAACATGGCGCTGACGCCTCCGGGCACTCCTCCTCCCCCCGTCCGGTAAGCCAAACCGCCCCAGAACTGGTCGAAATAATACAGGTTGAGGTTGACGTCCAGCTGCATCGCCCTCCGGTCGGTTGTTTTGACTTGCAGGGAAGGCACAAGACTCCACTCCGGGTTCAAATCGAAGATATAGCCGCCCAGCAGATTATACTGTCGCTCAATTCTGTAAGATGAACTGTTGCGTCCGCCCAACATCAGGAACGATTGAAAAACATTTGCCGCCGAAATGCCGACGTAGTAAGTGTGGGTAGTGTAATGCAGCCCGAAAATCGCATCGGGAACAAAAGTGTTCAGGTCGGAATTGTTCAGATAAAAATCTTCAAATTCGGTGATCATTTTGTCGCGATCGAGAAACAGTTGAAACATGTTGACACTTAGCCCGAAAGAGAGTTGTCCGGTGCGGTCTTCCAGATGATAGGCATAGGTCAGTTGCGCTCCGGTGGTACGTATGGGACCGCGCATGTCGTTGAACAGTGAAATCCCTACCCCCACGTTTTCGGGTGAGAAGAAGCCAGTTGACCTGCGTGTCCGCGTCCCGAACAGTCCTTCGCGCGGCACCCGCGCCTGTGCGGTGAACGTTTGGGTGGAAGGAGCGGCGGAGAAGCCCGTCCACTGGTCTTTGATCACCAGTCCGATAGACGAAAAACCATCGCTTCCGCATGCTGCCGGATTTAACAGGTAACGGTTGAACAGGTATTGTGTATAGGGCTGCGTTTGCTGCCCCTTCAACCCGCCACAGGCACAAACCGTGATGACCGTTATGCCGGCTGCGCGTCGAAATATCTGTTTCATGGGCGTCATCATATTACCGGATAATAGTGATGGTGCCGAGCATCGGCTTGATATGCACGCCATCGTTCAGATGGATGATATAATAATAGGTCTCCAGCGGAAGCACGCGCCCTTCGGTGTCACGCCCGTCCCAAGGTTCGGGATAGCCCGACGGTGAGGTCATCACCCTGCGTCCCCAACGGTCGAAGATTTCTACAACGGCGTTCGGGTAATTCGCCAGCGAACGGATTTGCCATACGTCGTTGTCGCCGTCGCCGTTGGGAGTGAAGGTATTGGGTATGCCCAGCGGCAGGTCTTCGGCATCCTCGCTGTTGCAGGCAAGCACCACCACCGTGTCGGAAACCGCACATCCGTCAAATTCGGCGCGCACCCAGTAGAGTACGCGCTCCTCAGGCGGACGATCCGATACGTCGAGGCGGGACGATGCGCCGCTTTCTCCCGTTGACCATGTATATACGGTGCCTTCCGGATTGGTGTTGTGTTGCAGGGCATAAAGCGTAAAGCCCGGCGTACAGATCATGGTGTCTTTACCCAGATTCACTTTGGGCGGGGCTATTACCGACAATTGTTTGCTGATCAGGCAACCGTCCCGGTCATGGGCTTGCAGTTCATAGGCGCCGGGGCGGGAAATGAAAAGTCCTGCCGGTTTGCGCGGCGGGTCGGACTTGTTCACTAAATTCCATGCCTGAAAATCCGCTTTGTTAAAGGACACCTCTACGCTGTCACTGCACAGGACGAACTTCTCCCGCTCAAGTTTGATCTCTGCGCCTATTACCTGCACATCCAGGGTCCCCCGACCGAAACAACCCGCTAACGTTATTTCATGAACTTCCAGCTTGAAGACGCCTCGATTAAATCCCCACTGTACCAGCAACGTGTCGTTGCCATGTTGCTGCCGTTGCTGACCGGCTTCGGGAGGAACTTCGTATTCGAATCGCGAGCCTGTTTCGCCGATTGCCCGAAACAGCGACTGACGCCCCACACATACCTTCACATCCTGTGCAAACACGGGATGCGCAGCGGAAAGAAGCGCGGTCAGGCAAAATAATATGCAGGTGCGTCCGGACACGATATTCCAAATAAGGTTATAACCATCCCTTACCTCCGTGCGAAGTGATCTTCGCACAGGGTTCGGGTTTAATTTGCAAAAACGAAAAACCGACTAATGCCAACTGTTATCACAGATTTTTGATGTGTTCCAGCTTGGTTTTCAGTTCGGGAACGATCACTATGGTAAACAGTTCACCGACGCCCGTGGGAAGGGTTCCTTCCACTTCCGTCAGTGATTTGCGCGAAAACCGGTCGGTCAGCTTCAGTATTTGTATCTTAAAAACTCCTCCTTCCGTTTGCAGGGTAGCGGCGCTCCGGAGTGCGGTCAGGTCGCTTGCGGCTACAGGCAACAGATAGTTTCCGTCCGTGCTGCCGGGAGTGCCTATACTTTTCGTTTTCAACGTACTGTAGACGGTACCGCTTGTGCCGTCCAGTTCGGTTGCCATAATTCCATATTCCACCTCCCATTTCCCGTGACCTTCCAAAGCCACCTTGTGGATGTTGATATCCTGCAGGGAAGTCGAATAGCATATTGCGGTATCCGCACGTCCCCACGTCAATTTGGGCTTTTTCACCACGAGAATGTTGGATATGGAATCGGTCGGCGTACAAAGGGCGGTTCCGTTATACACGGCGCGGATGGCTGTCTTCAGTTTGTACGCGCCCAATGCGGCAGGAATATCCACGGCGACGTCATTTTTGACATAATACTCGGTCGTTCCGGTTTCCGGCGTCAGTGCGCTCCCTATATTGGTGCGGTCATAGATCGGCCATGACTGAGTCGCATCCGACGAGTTGGTGAACAACCATTTGTACTGATAGGTCAATACCCCTGCGGCGGGCGTATTCTTGCGGTAGGCAACACGGCTGCCCACGGTGACGGTATCTGTTTCCTGCCCTGCCGTCTGGAAAGTTACATAATCCCCCGGAAGGGTTGGACCTGTCCATGTCGATTTTGAGGGCATCTGCGCCCATACTCCTGTTGCCGTCAGTGTAAACACTGCTGCAAAAATTCCTGTTTTTAAATTACTCAACGCTTTCATTTTTATCAATTTTTATATTTGTTTTTTTATTTTCAATAATTATTGGGTATGCGGTAAATAGGACCTGTCTGTACCGGTCTGATGATGGTAAATACAAAGGTTTCCGACTGGTTTGTTTCGCCTGTTCCCGTGCCGAGGTCGCCCGGTACAGCCGATTTAACGGATATGCGGTCGCTCACGGCAGTGATGGTGACCGTATATTCGCCGTAGTCCTTAAACTGCAACGTGATGACGCCGGATACGCCCGACGCGCCTGCCGGAACGGAAACATTCGTTCCGTTCGGGGGTACATTGGCTGCGGTCGACGGATCAGGTGTGATCGTATAGCTGATCTTCACCGAATTGCCTGCGCCCGTGAAGGCTTTTATGGGGAAGGAATAGTCGTAGCCGGCAGCTACCGTAGCCGGCGGAAGACATATACTGTCCCTGAACCTGTTGTTCACCTGGGTAAACGTGATGGCAGGCTTGCGGATAACGGCAACGGGTACCTTTGTTTCCGTTCCCCCGCACGCAACATTGGCATTGGAAACTTCCCTCATCTTCAGCGTATCGACGCCGATGGTAGTCCACGTAACGGGCAGGATCGGCGACACTCTGTCCGGTTGGGAAGTAATGCCGGAGCTACCCTGCAATTCACCCAGCGGCGCCACCGAAAGCGACCAGCTAAACTTGGACTTAAGATTGCTTATGTTCGTGACGTCGTTAATAGCTCCGGTGGAACTGTTGTACCACGCCGGGCTGACGGCGCTGTCGGGCAGCACAAAGTACTTCATGGTGGAGGTGACGGTCACGGAGTCGCGGTCTTCTCGCGGAGACTCCGGCGAAGTGGTGTGACTCTGGTTATACCCGTGCCGGTAATGCTCGCTTGCATCAATGGTGACGCTCGCGGGGGGGTTTTTCTTTCCGTACGCTACGGCTGTTACCCACAGCAACCCGAAAACAAGACTGTATCGAATAAAATTTTTCATTGGTGATTCATTTATGACCGGTTACTGTCTGTTATCAAAAATTATTCGGTATGTGATAAGTAGGACCGGAAGCCGGCTTCGGCATTACTACATAAGTGTATGTATTGTCGGCTGTGGTTAACGAAACATTATTGTCGGTAATGTTACACTTTGTGGCTATACGGTCGGTAATCTTTGTAATGACAATTTCATAAACGCCGTAATCGCTTACCGGCAACTTCCATCTGTAAGCGGCTGTCTTGAGGCTGGGAAACTTGGCTGTTTCGGCGACAGGCGTGCCGCCGTCCTTCGCGATGGTATAATCAATGGTTACTCCCGAAGCCTCGCTGATGACGCTGCCATAGTTGCCGCCCGCGCCCAAACCCGCCAGCGGCAGGTTGAGTTTAATACCGACGTTACTTTCCGCACACACCACCGTGTCGCGGGTACTGTTCTCATTCACCCCGAACATTACATTCGGCTGGTGAATGGACGTTATGGGAATTTTAACCGGATTGCCGTCGCAGACACTTCCCGCCGGCAAGGCTACGCCTTTGTATTCCTTAGGCGTTTCCACAAACACGATGGTATCAACGGGGGTAGCGGCGCTTACTCCCGTCCACAGAATGGTGACATGGGGAGAGGTGGAGGTGCCGCTATTCGGGAGAACGGGCGTTACGGTTCCTATTGGAGTAGCCGGCGTGATGGACCATGCAAAGGAAGATTTTGTACTTGCCGTCCCGCCGATCCAGTTGTCGGCGTCGGCTTTGCCTGCGTTTGCATAGGCGCGGTTGAATGCCGTATCGGGCATCACAAAATAGTGCATGGTAGCGCCCATCATCACGGAGTCCCGCGCTTCACGGGGAAGATCGGGAGTTCCGGTCGTAAAATCTTTATTGTTCCCATGCTGGTAATGAACCCTGGTGTCTATGGTTACTGTCACGGGCGGAGCCTGCGCAAATAACGCTGTTGCTGCGAAAAACGATAGCATGATGCTATATGTAAACTTGTGTGTCATGACATTTAAAATTTATTATTCCATTTTTATTATATCAAATAATTTAATCCGGCAAAATTAGTGTAAAAAAGTTAATTTTTACCAAATTCGCTTCCTACACATGCCGTTTATTTATAAAATAATACGTAAGACCGTTTGTAAAGTTACATCATTATTATTTATTTGTGGTCAAATAAAATTTATACCGCACGGGAACGAGGACGAAACATTTGGCAATATGTTGTTTTACTGCCTGTTATACAAAGGCAATATTTTTCGGTTAACGCTTACGGAATTATTGGAAAATAAGGATGATAATTTTCAAATCACCGACCTCTCATTGCTTCGGACGATTTTGCGGTGAAATCGGTGCATGTCCAAATCAACAGCGCCGACGGATTGCCGGTGGAAGACGGCGAAGCGAAACACGGCGCAGGCAATTTATGGATTTATGCCGCAACGCAAAAGAATACCGGTTTGGGCAGCGCTAAAATCGTAGTTTCCGCTTCCGATTTGCCCGGAAATGTCACCACCGAAGAAATGAGCTTATAGAAAATAAGCTTATAGCGAGCTTATAGGATGCTTATAGGATAGATATAGGATAGATATAGGATAGCATATAGGAGCATACAAGAGAGGCAGTGAACAGTGAAAGTCGGCTGACGCTGATTTTCACGGGATGAACAGGATTTTCCATCATGCGTAGATTAGAAAAAATTAGAAGGTTTTTTAAAAATTCGCGTTTAAAAAATGAATTTAGAATAACAAATAAATAATAATTAAAATTATATGAGACAGGCAATTAGAATTTTATTGGCGCTGTACTGCTTCAATGCAACGGCGCTGTTTGCCCAGGATGTGATTACGTTGAAATCCGGCGATGAAATCAAAGCTAAAGTGCAGGAAATAAGGCATATACAATGTTAAGTACAAAAAGTACGAAAACTTGAATGGTCCTACCTACACTTTTGATGAAATCCGAGATTTTCATGATCAAGTATGAAAATGGCGATAAAGACATCTTCAAAGAGGCGACCATCCCGGTAACGACGCCTCAATCGGTACAGGCAGCACAAACGGTGCAGGCGGATACATTGATTTTTGAGAGTTATTTCTTCGGGCATGGTGTGCTGGACGGTAATGGGAAAAAATTGACGAAGAACGAGATACAGGCGCGTTTTGCGAAAACCCCGGACGCATTGAAATCCTATAAAACCGGAAAGGATATGCTTGTGGCGGGCAATATAGGCTATGGGCTAGGTCTTTTCGAGGCGATTTTCGGGGTGTCTACTCTTGCTTCCGACTCACACTATGATGACGAGCAGGGGAAATGGGTTAATTCCACCAATCCCACGAGTGTCACCTTGCTTGTATTGGGAGGCGCCACGCTCATAGGCAGCGCGATTTTAAGCGTAGTGGGCAACTCCAAGATAGAATCTGCCGTGAAGTTGTATAATAAAACAGCGCGATCCGGCGGAGTTTCGTCGGAACTTTCTCTGAATTTCGGCGTGACCCGTTCGGGCGGCGTAGGTTTAACGTTAAACTTTTAAATCTGCCATCATGAAAAGTTTTGTAACAATTTTGAAAAGTGCATTTGCCATTTTTACGTTACTGTGCATTTTTTTCGGATGCAGCAAGGAACGGGAAGAAGAAAATCCGTTAATCGGTCATTGGCTGTTCAAAGAAGCGAATATGATATTCTATATTAATGGAAATGCTTACGATGCAAAAGAAGAAGAACTGCCCGGACTTGATGCTTTAAACGAGGCATTCAGAGGGTTCTATTTTATATTTACCGACAATACGCTGTCGGCAGGGATGGGCAACGACGTGTCGCCGTGGGGCGCTTATACCGCTTCGGGCGATAAAATTACCCTGCAAAGCGGAGGAGCGCCTATGATTATGCAATACCGGCTGGCAGGGAAAAACCTTGATTTGACAATTACCCGCGATATGTTTGAACTGTCCATGGGCGCCTTACCTGATGTATATTATGAATTTGATGATTTGGAGTTTATTTTATCATATACAAAAGTGGATTAATGAAACAGGGCGATAAAACGAAACTTGCGTAAATCGGCGAAAGATTACCCCTCTCCCATATCGAACTGTAGTAGCTGCCGGTGGTTTCCCCTGCTTTCCACCTTATTTTTCCGAACAGGGAATAAGGTTGCAGGGGACACAGGGCAATTACATAAACGCCTTCGCCGCAGAGACGTGGCATGCCGCGTCTTTACCATCGCGCGTATCTTTTTGTCTGCATTTGTCGCGATTCCCTGTGTTCCATCTCATCCGGCTATTCCGGCTTACGGTACGGGATCGTATCCGCTGCCGCCCCACGGATGACAGCGCAGTATGCGCTTCAGCGCCAGCCACCCGCCTTTAAGCGTTCCATATTTTTGCAGGGCTTCTATAGCGTATTGCGAACAGGTCGGAGTGTAGCGGCAAGAGGCGGACGTCAGCGGCGATATGCCGTAGCGGTAAAATTTTACCAGTGCAATCAATATATGTCTAACCGGATGCAGCATGTTTCGAGGCGATATGTTGCAGGATTTTTTTCATGGAGCCGTTCAATTCGTTGAAAAGCGATATTTCGTCGGAGGTGTAAACCAGCATCAGGAGTATTTGTTGTCCTTCTTCCACGAAGTTGTGCAGCAGCTGTTTGTTCAGCCGGAAAGCTTCCCGCGTCCGGCGTTTGATCAGGTTGCGGTGCACGGCGCGCTTGAACCTGCGTTTCGGCACGGAAACGGCAAATCTCACGGGTGCGTCGCCGCCGGTTGTTTTCATCCAGATCACCCTGAAAGGTGGATGAAAAAAACTTTTCCCGGAAACAAACAATTCCGCAATCATTCGTTTGCCGCACAAACGTTCCTTTTTGCACAGTGTATTAGCTTTTGTAGCGGACATTTTGTAAACGGGGGGAATGGAACATGCTCATGCCTCTTCGTCTGCCGGCTTGCCGGGTTTTCCGTTTTTCAACAATTCCCTGATATGGTAATCTATAGCCATTGTCATGGACGGAAATTGAACGCTTGGGGCATGAATATCAATCCGCAGATTGGCTTCTTTGGCAGCTTTTGCCGTCGTG
>JAISRX010000159.1 GCA_031273395.1 Bacteroidales bacterium
AGTATCGACATCAACGTAAGTCCCTGTTGCTTTACACTGCAAAACGGCTTCAACAGATGCCCGATTTTAAACTGTTTTGAAAAATGGAGCCCCCCCCCGGCTCTCTTTTCTTTTTTCGTCAAAATGCTTGATTATTCCTCTAAATTGCGGAGTTTTGCACTCATAAGCGGTGATAATTTTTAAATTTGTAATTGTGTCTATAATTATCACAAAGTTAGCAAATTATATTGAATTATCACTACTTTTTTCTGTTTTTTTCCCCTGATTTACTGGGGACTAAAGGGTGGGAAACTTAAATAAATATATATTCAATATCCGTGATTTTGGCTTAAATGCGGAAAAATAGCTATATCTTACATGTTTTCAAAATAAATGTGCATTTTTATTGATGATAATACCTCTACCTTTGTCGCCGGATTTACACATAACATCATGAAAAAAATTGCATTACTCATTATCCTGGCAATACAGGCCTCCGTATTTCATTCGTCGGCACAGTCGATTGATCTTTCGGGTGAATGGTCGTTCGCGATCGACCCTGACGACGTCGGCGTCAGAGAAAAATGGTACAACAAATCGTTAACGGGAAAAATAAGGTTGCCCGGTTCTCTCCAGGAACAGGGATACGGTGAAGACATAGATACTGAAACGAAATGGACGGGGGCGATCATTGACAGCTCGTGGTTCAAATCACCCGCATATTCCGCATACCGTCGAAAAGGCAACATCAAGATACCGTTCTGGCTACAGCCTGATAAACACTATGTCGGCGTAGCCTGGTATCAGCGGGAAATATACATTCCGGAATCGTGGGAGGGTAAACACGTGGAATTCGAACTTGAACGTACACACTGGGAAACCACCCTCTATGTCAACAGTAAGGAAGTCGGGAAAAGCAACGCTTTGCACGCGCCACACCGGTATGTCATCGACCGTACGGGAAAACTGTTGCTCACCGTCCGCGTGGATAATCGTGTTCATATTCCTGTAGGAATAAATGCTCACAGCATATCCGACCATACACAAACCAATTGGAACGGCATTGTCGGAGACATCCGTCTCTCTGCCCGGTCGGCTTTCCGCATTGATGACGTCCGCGTTTATCCGGATATTGAAAACCGCAAGGCAACCGTAAAAATTGCATTTGCCGGAAAATCAACGGTGAAAAACGCAAATCTCACACTTTGTATCAAAAATAACAAAAACTCGCGAACCATAGAATCCGCCTCCGCCATATCTACAGACAAAGACACCGTAATACTGAACATTGACATCGGCGACGACATGCTGACATGGTCGGAATATGAACCGAATCTTTATACGCTCAACGTCAATCTGCGATCAAGCGAAGGAACCGACACAAGGCAACTCATCTTCGGCATGCGCGAAATCAAAGCCTGTGGCACACGCATCCACATCAACGGAATACCTGTCTTTCTGCGCGGCACGCTTGAGTGCGCCATCTTCCCGCTGACCGGCTATCCGCCCACAGATACCGCATACTGGCAGAAAATCTATCGACGCTGCAAGGAATATGGATTGAATCATGTCCGGTTTCATTCCTGGTGTCCGCCCGAAGTCGCATTCGATGTGGCAGACCGCGAAGGCATTTACCTCCAGGTAGAATGTGGAGGATGGGCATGGGTTGGCGATGGAAAGCCGCAGGATCAATGGTTCTACGACGAGAGCGAACGCATCGTCAAAGAATACGGCAATCATCCTTCATTCTGCATGATGCTCTACGGCAACGAACCGCACGGAAGTAACCACACCGAATACCTTTCAGGCTTCGTCCGTTACTGGAAGGCAAAAGACCGGCGCCGGTTATATGCCGGTGGCGCGGGATGGCCATACATCCCCGAAGCCGACTACTGGAATACCCCCGAACCACGTATTCAACAATGGGGCGCAGGACTGAACAGTATCATCAACTTCCAGCCGCCGCGAACGGATTACGATTTTCAAAAAATCATACAACCCAAACCAATGCCCACCGTCAGCCATGAGATAGGGCAATGGTGCGTATATCCTGATTTCAGGGAAATTCCGGAATATACGGGAGTACTAAAAGCCAAAAATTTTGAGATTTTCCGTGAAACACTCGCTGCGCATCACCTGGGCGATTTGGCAGGTAAATTCCTTTATGCATCCGGACGCCTCCAGACACTTTGTTACAAGGCCGATATTGAAGCTGCTCTGCGCACATCCGGTTTCGGAGGATTCCAGCTGCTCGACCTGCACGATTTTCCCGGACAGGGAACTGCGCTCGTGGGCGTGCTCAACCCCTTCTGGAATGCGAAAGATTATGTCGATGACAGGGAATACCGTATGTTCTGCAACCGCACCGTTCCGCTGGCAAGAATGCATAAATTAATATGGACAGACAGGGAAACATTCAAGGCAACCCTCGAAGTATCGCATTTTGACAGGCAGCCGCTTCGGCAGGCAACCGTCGAATGGGAAATCGCCGACAAGTCAAAGACGATACTCGCCTCCGGGCAAACAGTCCGTGATCTGCCCATAAACAATTGTATCCCCGTTGCCGAAATCGCGTTCGACCTGTCGTCCGTCACAAAACCGGCGCAACTTACACTGACGGTCAGGATAGCATCTGCGGACGCCGTCAACCGGTGGAACTTCTGGGTATATCCCGAAACAGACAGGGAGACTGCCGGAAGACAGCCTTATTTCACCACCGACTGTCAAGACGCCATAGAACACGCCGGAAACGGTGAGAATGTCCTGTATTGCATACCGCAAGGCGCCCTGAAAGCGGACAGGGGCGGAGATATCAAAGTCGGATTTTCGTCGATTTTCTGGAATACGGCCTGGACACGGAAACAGGCGCCACACACACTGGGTATATATTGCGATCCGGAGCATCCCGTATTCGCTGCCTTTCCCAACGAAGGACACAGCGATTATCAATGGTGGGAGATAGTAACCGGAAGTTCGGCAATGGTAATGGACCGCTTCCCGCCCGAATTTCGCCCGCTGGTACACATCATAGACGACTGGTTCACCAATCGCAAACTGGGACTCCTTTTTGAAACCAAAGTCGGCAAGGGAAAGATGATCGTATGCAGTGCAGACCTTTCCGGCAATCCGGATGAACGCCGGGCAGCCCTCCGGTTTAGAAGAAGCATTGAAGAATACATGGCCTCCGGCCGGTTCAATCCGGCAATGGAAATAGATGCGGCGATAATAAAAGATATGTTGAATCCCCCGACCGAAACAGGGAATCCCCCAACCGAAAAGGGGAACTCCCCAATTGAAAGATGAAGTCAATAATAATTTATAAGTTCAATATAAAAAAGTATAAATTTTAATAACCATTATTTATGATCATTATTTTAAGTAGTTTTATTAACGACAGGTGCAGACTTCTGATTCTGACTGCACTGACGGTTTGTATTCTGCTGCCTGCCGGACTGCATGCCCAGCAAAGCATTGTGATATCAGGCAAGGTAACGGACAAAACGGGAGAGACCCTGCCCGGCGTCAATATATTTGTGGAGGGAGGCCGATACGGTACGACAACCGGCAACGACGGGAACTGGTCGATTACTGTTCCCGGCAAATCAACCGTACTGGTATTCTCCCTTATGGGCTATCTTGCCCGTCGGATAACAGCAGGCGAAGCAGCCTCGAAAACGGTTGTCCTGAACGAAGATGTGCAGATGCTGGAAGACATCGTAGTGGTGGGCTACGGCACGCAACGCAAGATTACGACTACAGGCGCCATCACCTCGGTTTCGAACTCGGATCTGGTAAAAGCCCCGGTAGCAGGCATCAGCAACGCACTGACGGGTTTGACCTCAGGTCTCCAGTCCGTACAGGTATCGGGCGAGTTCGGCAACGACAAGGCGGATATACGTATTCGCGGTATCAGTACACTCTACACGGGAGGAGCGGCTCCACTCATTATGGTGGACGGCGTGGAACGCACCACATACAATGACATTGATCCCAACGAAATCGAAACGCTCAATGTCTTGAAGGACGCATCCGCCACAGCCGTCTTCGGTGTCAGGGGAGCCAACGGCGTTATCCTGATCACTACCCGTCAGGGTAAGGCCGGAAAACCGAGAGTTAACTTTACGGGTAATTCAGCCGTCATACAACCTTCCATTCTGCCCCGAATGCTCAATTCGTACGATTATGCGCTCCTGCGCAATGAAGCCGAAAGAAACATGGGCAGAACCGAAACGTTTTCGGAAGAAGACATCCTGTTGTACAAATCGGGAGAAGACCCGGTTTTCCATCCCGACAAGAACTGGATCGACGAACTCATCAAACCGGTATCCTTCCAGCAGTCATACAACGTAAACATTAGCGGCGGCAGCGAAAGGATGAGTTACTTTACCTCTCTGGGCTATTTCAATCAGTCCGGCGGGTACAATGAGCCGGAACAGGATTTGGGATTTTCCGGCAAACACAAATACGACCGGTACAACCTCCGCATGAATTTCGACTTTGATGTAACGAAAGATTTGATCTTCTCGGTGAAACTCGGCAACCAGATTACAAACAACATGTATCCCACCGGCGGAGCATGGGCTGCCTTCGACAAATCAACAAGCACTTCGCCCATGTCAAGCCCCGGCTTTATAGACGGAAAGGTAATCACCGACGTATCCGGATTTCCCGCAGGGGTGAGGGAATTTAATCCCTGGGTAGAAACCGGTCCCACCAGCGGCGGCAGTTTGGGACTGACGGAAAAATATTATTCCAACACCATTAATACCAATCTTTCTGTGAAATACAAAATGGACGGATTGGTAAAGGGACTGTCCGCAAGAGTAATGGGAGCATACGATACGTATTACAACAAATACAGCAAGCGGCAAAAATATTTTGATACCTACACGGTAATCAAAAACCCTGCCGACGGACAGCCCACAGTATTTCGGAACGACGAAAAGGGACCTTTCTACGGACTGAGCGAAAATATTGCCGATGACCGGAAATGGAGAAAAATGTACGGCGAAGCAGCCTTGGAATACGATGCCGTTCCGGCGGAACATCATAAAGTTTCCGGACTGATATTGGGAAACATGCAAAAGGCTTACTACCCCAACATGCAATACAAGTTGCCGACCGCATACCTTGGAATAGCAGGACGTGTAACCTACAATTACGGAAACCGCTACCTTGCCGAAATGAACGTCGGCTATAACGGTTCGGAAAACTTTCCGGAAGGGAAACGTTTCGGATTCTTCCCCGCTTTCTCGCTGGGCTGGGTGGTAACGGAAGAATCGTTCCTCCCCGATAACGACATCCTCTCCTTCCTGAAAATAAGAGGTTCATACGGCGAAGTGGGAAACGACAAAATAGGCGGCAATCGCTACCTTTATCTCGACGGTCCCTACACGCTGGGCAACGACGGTAATGCAAGAACCACCTTCGGAATACCCGGTATAAACCAGGCCACCTATCAACAGTATAAAGAAGGACGTATCGGAAATCCCGATGTAACGTGGGAAAGGGCAAAGAAAGGAAACATCGGATTCGACATGACACTGTTCAATAACCGGTTGAACTTCACAGCCGACTATTTCGGTGAAAAGCGCGATAACATCCTGTGGAACCTGTCAACCATACCCGAACTTGTCGCCGCATCACTGCCTCCCGGCAATATCGGCAAAGTAGATAATTACGGATATGAGCTGGAAGCGGGATGGAAAGACAGGTCCGGCGAATTGACCTACTGGATGAAGGCGCTGTATTCGTTCGCCCGCAACAATATCGTTTTCCAGGACGAACCCGAGCGGGAATACGAATGGATGCGCCGTACGGGAAAACCGGTAGGACAGCACTTCGGACTGATCTTTGAAGGATTCTACAACACCATGGACGAGATCAATGATCCGGAACGCCCTGTTTCGTTGTGGGAAGGCGGAGGGTTGAAACCCGGAGACATGAAATACCGCGACCTGAACAACGATAAGCGGATAACGGAAGAAGACATGTGTCCCATCGGTTACAGTGACTTCCCCGAAATCAATTACAGTTTTTCCTTCGGGGCATCGTGGAACGGATTTGACTTTTCCCTCCTTTTCCAGGGAGCGTCCAACGTATCCGTCTATTTTTCAAAAAACGCCGGCGCCTATCCGTTCGACAGCGACTGGGGAGCGGCATACGAATGGCAACTCGAACGCTGGGAACAGGGACGGTACGAACGGGGTGAAACCATATCCTATCCAAGAGTGGAATTATCACCCGCACTTGGAGGCAACAACTACCAAAAATCCACCTTCTGGGTACAGGACGCCTCCTATCTCAGGTTGAAGAATGCAGAAGCAGGCTACCGGTTCAAATCTTCATTACTGCAAAAAGCCAACCTGCAATCTCTGAGAATTTACGTGAGCGGTAACAATCTCTGCACATGGACCGGCATCAAATATCCGATGGACCCCGACGCCCGGGAAGCCTACGGACGGGTAATGCCGCCAATGCGCGTATTTAATTTCGGATTGAATTTTCAATTTTAATAATAAAAGCAACGAAATATGAAACACTTAATAGCAGTCGTTTTTTTGACAGTCTTGTTCGCGATGATTTCCTGCGAAGACTCTTTTTTGGAAAAACCCGTCAGCAGCGATCTGACGGTGGACAGTGTGTTCGTATCGAAAATACGAACGGAGCAGTTCCTGTGGAACGTGTACAGCACAGCGTCTATCTATGAGTTCAACCACTTTTGGAGCAGTACCGACAACCGGTTTTACCACTATGGCGCATCCGGTTCACTGGTGTCGGTAGCTACCGACGAACTGGAAGTGGAAGGTACATACCCTGCCATTCCGAAATACATCCATACAGGGACATGGAATGCTGAAAACATTGACAACGGCAGTTGGGGAATTGAGTTCATGTCGCATGTCTGTTACGCGGGAATACGTAATGCCAACATTTTTATTGAAAATGTGGACAAGTCGCCATTTCCCGAAGAAGAGAAAAAAAGCATGAAAGCCGAAGCCATATTTCTACGTGCGTTGATGCATTTCGACCTGATGCAACGGTTGGGCGGCATATCCATTGTAGATCATGTCCTGTCGGTAAGTTCGGCAGATGATATCGAAGGAGTAAAAATACCGAGATCAACCTATTCGGAAACCGTTGACTTCATTGTCAGGGAATGCGACGAAGCAGCAGAGCATCTTCCCAATGTTTACGAAGATAACAGATACTTGGGGCGCATCGTTAAGGGAGCGGCGCTGGCGCTGAAAGCAAGGGTGCTGTTATACGCGGCAAGCCCGCTGTTCAATTCCCCCGACGGATCGACTTACGTACCGGTAAGCGATCCGGAATTGCGCAAACTGATCGGTTATCCCGATTACGACAAAAACCGGTGGCAACTGGCAGCAGAAGCCAGTAAGGCCGTACTTGACTGGGCAAGCGGCGAAAGCGGATGGTGCAAATTATACGACGGGCAAAGCAATCCGGTGGACAGATATGAAGAAATCTTTATTGATCATGCCTGTCCCGAAGTTATTCTGAGCGCCGGTTTGGCACAAACCGCCGGAGGTTATTTCTGCCTGTTCATGCTTCCCGGCCAAATCATACCTCAGGGACAAAACAATCCGTCCAATCATGCCGTCACGTTCAATTTTACCAAACTGTATCAGAAGGCGGACGGAACAGATCAAACATGGGACGAAACGGAAGGCGCGGAATATCCTTATTCGCAATACCGGCAAAAACTGGGAGAGCTGGAACCGCGTTTTCAGGCGTCTGTTTTCCAGTCCGGTACGGAATGGTCAAGAGGCTCCGGTACTGTTTATCATTTTTATGAAACCAATACACTCCAGTTGAAAGATGTCCGTGGTGTCGGTTTCATGCGGAAATTCGTCAAAGGCGTACGGTCGGGAAGTACAGCGCCCCGCTGGATCACATTCCGCCTGGCTGAATTTCACCTTAATTATGCGGAAGCGCTAAATGAAATAGATGGCAGTCCGGCCGAAATCGAATGGGCAATAAACCGGATACGCCGGCGGGTCGAGATGCCCGACGTCTCTTATGCCGGACAGGATGCCACAAGGGAGATCATCCGGCGGGAAAGAGGCGTCGAACTGGCATTCGAGCAACACCGGTTTTTCGATCTTCGCCGCTGGAAAACAGCAGGACAGGAAGGTTTGATGAAAGGCACGATTTACACATTGAAACTGTACGATACCAAACCGGAGCCGACCTACAGACTGGAAGAAATCTCCAATCGCGTGTGGGATGACAAAATGTACCTGTATCCTTTCAGACAGCAAGAAGTCAGTCTTGGTTACATTACACAAAACCCCGGATGGTAGAATCAAAAAAAAATAATTTCGTGAATTAACAATATATAATTTGTATCTTATATGAAATTCAATATATATCATAAAAACAAACATAATGCCGGATGGCTTTTCACTGTTACGTTCCTTTTCGCTTCATACGCGCCGGTATCTGCCCAAAATGACAGTACAACCGTTAACATTGCATATGGCAAACAGGACAGGGAACATACGGCAGCCTCCGTAGCTGTTGCAAGCGGTGAGGATTTGCGTAAATCTCAGGTTTCCACGCTGAACAATACATTTTTCGGACGTTTTCCGGGTATGACCGTTATACAAACCAACGGCGAGCCGGGTTATGACGATGCATCAATTTACTTGCGGGGACAACATTCCATGCGTAATAATTCCATTCTTTTCCTTCTCGACGGATTTGAAGTGAACAACATCAATCAGGTCAGTCCTGAAGAAATAGAGTCGGTTACTTACCTGAAGGATGCGGTTGCCCTGGCGGTGTACGGCATTAGCGGAGCCAATGGCGCGCTGCTCGTTACCACCAAAAGAGGCAGCAATACGGGTAAAAAGGTAAACATATCACTGAAAGCGAGGTACGGTATTCAGACGCCAACTCACCTTCCGAAATTCGAAGGGTCATACAATTATGCCCGCTATTATAACGAAGCGTTGCAAAACGACGGTTTACCGCTGCTCTATACCGATAAGGATCTGGAAGGATACCGGACAGGAAACGATCCGTATTATTATCCGGATGTAAACTGGTATGACGAGATATTGAAAAGTACCTCCAACATACAGGATTATACACTGTCGTTAAGTGGAGGAAACAATTACTCCCGGTATTATGTCATGGGTGGATTCATGGGTAGCGACGGACTGTATGACCATACCGACGGGAAAAACAATTCCAATATCAATTTCCAGAGAATTAATTTCAGGGCAAATGTGGACATTGATGTTACAAAACGACTCTCTGTTGCGCTCAACCTTGGCGGACGTATCGAAGACCGGATGTTTCCCAATACCGCTACCGCTACTTTCTGGCAGCATATTGCCACTTATGCGCCGAATCTGTATCCCGTGCGCACTCCATCGGGACAAATCACCGGTACGGCAAACTATCCGGATAATCCTGTCGGCAGCCTGCTGTATGAAGGATACGGTTCACGCCATACCCGCGACGTGCAGGCATCCATAACAGCAAGAGAAAAATTAGACTTCATCACGGAAGGACTCGGCGCTTTTGCTTCCGTTTCCATGAACAGCAACTACATGAACGGTTACAATAAGACAAAAACCTATTCGTATTACGAACCGCTCAGAACCGTCTCTTCTGCGGGAAATGATTCTGTTTACTACATACAGAGAGGAGCCGATACGGATTTGACGATCTCCACCGGTAATGATGCGGAACAGGACAGGATGGACGTCATGGCAGGAGTGGAATATAAACGGTCGTTCAACGGTCACGATCTTGACCTGCTGCTGATGTACAGACAGGAGAAATATTCCATACTCGGAGAACAGTCTTTGTACGGCAAACAGAATTTACTGGGGAGACTGGGTTATACGTTCCGGAGAAAATATATAGTCGAATTTTCATTTTCGTACAGCGGTACGGATAATTATGAGAAAGGACACCGTTTCGGCTTCTTTCCGGCGCTGTCATTAGGATGGGTAGTCTCTAACGAGCATTTCCTTTCAGGCAACCGGTATATTGATTTTCTTAAATTGAGGGGATCTGCCGGCTTGCTTGGAAACGACAAAGGATCCGGCCGGTTTGCATACAACCAGTATTGGGGACCGGCTTCCAGCCAGGGATATTATTTCGGTACCGGAGTTACTTACTACGAGGCTTTGGTACAGCTGGCGCTTGCAAATCCGCATTTCACATGGGAAAAATCTCAACTGTACAATGCCGGTGTAGAGTCGGAGTTATTTAACGGGCGATTGTCGCTGACTGCGGATGTATTTTACGAAAACAGGTATGATATACCGGTGAACGTATCAAACACTTTACCCGGATTTTCCGGAATTAACTTTTCCTCCATGCTCAACAAAGGTGAAGCAAACAACAAGGGATTGGAACTGTCGGCCATGTACCGCGACCGTACCGGGGATTTCGGATATTTTGCGGGAGTGAGCTATTCGTTTGCACGAAACAAAATTATTAAAAGCTACGAAACGCCTCGCGGGGAAGAGGCGCGATATACGCAGGGAAAACCCATCGGACAGCGATTCGGACTGGAGGCTGTCGGTTTCTTCAAAGACAATACGGATATTGAGAACAGTCCCGTCCATACATTTTATCCTGTACGTCCGGGCGACTTGAAGTACAAAGACCAAAACGGCGACGGATTTATTGATGCAAATGACGAAGTAGCCATCAGAAATCCGAGTGTCCCCGAAATCAGTTATGCAGCCAATCTCGGCGTGTCATGGAAAGGTTTTGATGTGGAACTGCTGTTCGACGGTAACAGCAACCGCAGCGTTTATTTGAACGGATACATGTTTTGGCCCTTTATTAACGATTACAACATCTCCACCTGGGCGGCAGAAAGACGCTGGACGCCGGAAAACCATGCGAATGCCGCTTTTCCGAGACTTACGACCCAGTCGAATGCCAATAATTACCGGTCATCCGATTTCTGGGTGAGGAACATATCCATTCTGAGACTGCGTAACGCCGAATTGGGATACAACATATCCGGCGATCTTCTGCGCAGGTTAAAAATAGAAAGGGTCAGGGTATATTTGAGTGTGCTGAATCCGTTTACGTTCAGTAATCTGGATGCGGATGTGGACCCGGAAACTTTGAGCGTGGGATATCCTGTATTAAGGACTTACTCCACAGGGATTGTTTTAGACTTTTAAGGTAGAGACGTTGCATGCAACGTCTCTACTATTCACTATTCATTATTCACTATTCATTATTCACTATTAACTGTTAAAGATATGAAAATTATAAACTGTTTATTTGTTTTGCTTTCTCCTTTCGTATGCACAGGATGCGGCGATTTTCTGGAAACCGATATAGAAACCGGATACCTTGAAGAGGAGATTTTTGTCAATTATCAACGTATGAGTAAAGCCGGTTACGGAGTTTATACGGCATTGTTCACTTTCGGTTTCAATCGCGTCGGTACGGCAATGCTGGCATCAGCCTGTGACGAAGCCGATCATGCCGACATTAATTCCGCGATACAGCATTTTAACACGGGGACATGGTCGGCCTCTTCAAATCCGGAGGACTGCTGGAGTACATTCTACACGGCTATCCGTCGCGCGAACCTGTTTCTGGAAGAATCACGGAACTGCAAAAACATTCTGTTCCGTGATACAACCATTGCAGCCAATAAGGAAAACTACAACTATCAGGTAAGGGACATCGAATGGCTCCGGGCGGAAGTTCGTTTCCTGCGGGCGTTCTACCATTTTGAACTGCTGAAACGGTATGGAGGTGTGCCCGTGATGAGAGAAGTAACCGACGACGAAGCCATACTTGTTAACCGGAAACGGGACGGTTTCGACGACTGTGCCGATTTTATTGCAGACGAATGCGATGAAATCCTCCCTCTGCTGAAGGATACCTGGGTAGGATTCGACGGCGACAAATGGCGCGGGCGTGCAACCAAAGTGGCGGCACAGGCATTGAAGGCGAGACTGCTGCTGTATGCGGCAAGCCCGCTGAATAATCCGTCGAACGATGCGGAGCGCTGGAAAAAGGCGGCTCAGGCGGCTCATACCATTATTGCATCCGGATATTACAGTCTGCACAACAATTACAGAGGACTGTTCAACCTCGGTAACGGATCGGACGGAAACCCGGAAGTCCTGTTTGCCGTTCAGCGGTGGAATGAAAACAGTTTTGAGAAATACAACTACCCCGTCGGTTACGACCAGGGCGGTCAGGCGACCACGTGTCCCTCTCAAAATTTGGTTGATGCATACGAAATGCAGAGTACGGGAAAACGGATTTACGAACCGGGATCGGGCTACGACCCCCAAAATCCCTATTCGGGAAGAGACCCGCGCCTGGAGATGTCCGTTATTGTCAACAATTCGTCTTTTAAGGGGCGAAACGTCGAATGCCGGGTCGGCGGCATCGACGGGATTGATAAACTGAAAGCCACGACTACGGGCTATTATTTGAAAAAGTACGTGAATGAAAATTTAGACCTGGCGCAAAATCAGTCAAGCGTACATTCATGGATTCTGTTCAGATATGCGGAAGTGATGCTCAATTACGCCGAAGCCATGAATGAAGCCTTCGGACCCGAAGATAAAGCCGGATTCGCAATGAATGCCAAAACAGCCGTCGATGCCGTCAGGCAACGTACCGGAGTGAATATGCCCATTCTCCCTCCCGGACTGTCGCAGGATGAAATGAGAGAACGCATACGCAACGAACGGAGAATAGAACTCGCTTTCGAGGAACACCGCTTCTTCGATGTTCGACGCTGGAAAATCGCCGGACAGACGGAAAACATGCCTTTGATGGCGATGCAGATTTCCCGAAAGGAAGGAGATGGAAATCAGTTCGACTATATCGTCATAAAGAAAGAAAACCGGACTTTCAAAAATCACATGTACCTGCATCCCATTCCCGAAGCAGAAGTGCTGAAAGGAGCCATTGAACAGAATCCGGGATGGTAAACGTATTGAAACCCGAAGAAAGATACCCATCTATAAACTTGAAGATACCCATCTACAAACTTGAAGATACCCGTCTACAAACTTGAAGATACCCGTCTACAAACTTGAAGATACCCGTCTACAAACTTGAAGATACCTGTCTACAAACTTGAAGATACCCGTCTACAAACTTGAAGATACCCGTCTACAAACTTGAAGATACCC
>JAISRX010000197.1 GCA_031273395.1 Bacteroidales bacterium
GGCGTGGAAAACCGTTAGAAAGTTTGCCGGTGATTTTAAGTTTGATCGGTGCAACAGTCACAGAAACAGGATTGAAAGTAAAAGCAGTTCTTGACGAGACACAATATGAAACAGGAATAAAAATTAGCGACGGGGAACCGGCAAAATGCAAGATAACAGGAAGTGGTTTTCATGGTGAATGGAACTGTTGCATTCAACCTAATTGTTAGGTTTATTTATTGATGGCTCCTAATAAAACTCGTAGGTATATTTGTACAGCGAATATAATTTATAAGTGGCAAAGTAGGATTTTACTTCCGTGTAAATACCGTTTTGGTCATAATCTACTGTTTTGGATGAGGCTTCTTTGGACTGGAAACTTTTTTTCCAGGACTCCATTTCCAGATAACCGGAAGGATTGTACCGGTATTCATGAGAAACAAATTTTGTTCCGTCCGCATTAACGGTTTCTTCCTTTACCGGACGCTGCCGGTCGTCATAATAATAATTTTTTTGATACTCCGGCAGGTCTCCCCGTTTTTTTGTTTCCGTAATCAGTATTTTATCGTCCTTATATTCAAAATTATGACTGTATATCACTTTTCCGGCGTTATCCGTTTTTATTTCGGACAACAGGTTTCCCGCATCATTGTACGTATTTTCCTGTTTGAATGTCGGGTTGTTGGCGGCGTCGAATATCCGAATGTCGGTTTTTTTGCCGGAATGGGTTAATTTCCGTTTTTCTACGGGATTATTGTCGGTGGTGTAGGTGATTTCCGCGAGTTTTCCTTCCCTGTCATACAGATAGATATTGCTGTATGTGGCTGCGCCGTCAAACCCGTATTCCCTTGTTTTGTTGCCTTTCTGGTCGAACATTGTTTTTTGGCTGTATTGCAGTTTTTCGCGGTTGCCCTGATAGCGCTCGTGGTTTACGCGGGTGTTCCGGTCGTCGTATTGATACGCCACAACGGAAATAATTTTTCCGGCAGCGTTGTAATTGATTTCTTCCGTGATGTTGCCATACCGGTCGAACTGTTTGACGGAGGATTTATAACCGTGTTCCGACGGCTGTCCGTTTTTGTAATCGTGCGTGTATTCTGTCTGGGTTTTTACGTTGGCTTGGGCAATGCGCTCCTTTTCGGCTTCTCTGAAATCGTACTGGGCGCGGACAACAGTGCAAACGCCGGTAAATGCCAATATTACGAAAACAATCTTGTTCATCATGATCAATATTTTAATATTTTATCTTTCTTGCTTTTAAACCATTTAAAATTTTGTCGAACACTTGCTCGACGGGTAACATTTTCTCCCGATTGCCGCAGTCGATTTTCAAAAAACCTTCTTCGCCGGACAATGACAGGTATGTTTTCCTGACCTGTTCCTGAAACTGCAAATCGGCTTCGTGAATGTCTTTTTCTCCTTGCAGGTATTTCCGGTCGGCGCCGTTTCTTTTGGCGGTCAAACTGCGCTGCGTGAATGTGAAAGGGACGTCCAGATAGACATTCAGGTCGGGTTTCGGCAATCCGTAACAGACAAATTCCAGATGAAGAATCCATTCGCGCAAGGCTTGTTTTTCGCTTTCGTTTTGCATTTTGGCGCACTGGTAGGCTACGTTGGAATAGACATACCTGTCCAGCAGCACCATATTGCCTTCCCGCAACCATTTTTCGAGCGTGGATTTGAAGTCGAGCCGGTCGTCGGCATACATCAGAGCAACCAGATAAGGGTTCACCTGATGTATCTCTCCCAGTTCGCCGCGCAGAAACCGGGCGATCAGCCGACCATGCACGGAAGCGTCCGAACGCGGAAAATGCAACAGATTGCACCGGCAACCCTGCCGGGAAAGAAACTCATGCAAAAGATCAATCTGCGTGGATTTCCCCGATCCGTCCAGTCCTTCTATCACGATTAATCCCATAATATGTTGCCCAAACGGTCATTTTTCCTTTAGCCCAAAGAACACGCCAACGCATCCTATGGTCGGGTTTTCGTTATTTTCTTTCCGGACAGGTATGCGTACGGTGACTTTTATTTGCTGGCTTGCGTCCGGGCGGAAATCCCACTGCCGGACGTTTCCGTTTTTCCGGCTGTCGAACAATATGTTCCGGTGTATGTCGGAAACGACAAACTCAACATCCGGCATTACCTGATCCACACATACATACAGCCGGTACTGCTGTCCTGCAAATACCGTTTTGTAAACTTCCGCTTCTTCACCCTCGCTCATAATGGCTGCCTGATAGCTGCCGTCATGGATATACGGATTCAGCACGGGGATACAAGCTCCTTTCACAAAAACTTTGCACTGCGCCGTTCCATCCGGCGGACAAACGGCGGCAACGATAACAGACAATAACGTAATTGCCAATATATGTCTCATAACAATCCTATTTTACAAAATTATAACGTATGGTTTGTATTTGTTCCTTGACCTCCGCAAAAACATCCGTATCGACGCTGGCGTCCGATTTGATTACATTTGTTTTTTCCTGCTCGTCAAATGATACCTGATGGTGCGTATGTTTGATCTGTATCCGGTCAAAAGCCCGTACCAAACCGCTCATCTCGGACATCAGCGCCGCAATATCGGCGTTGCCGTCCAACTCAGACATTACCTGCCACAACATGTCGAATGTCAATTTCTGGTCAATCACCAACTGCTCTATCTTGTTTTCGGAATTGACCAGATGCTCGTTGGTCAGGCTGGAGGCAATGTACATTCCTTCCACCCAACCGCCTACCAGGGCGGCTATCGTCAGAAAGTGACGGTCTTCTTCGTTGAGAAAAGCCGAACAGGAAGAATATGTGTCGGCAAGTATCTCCAACATTTCTTCCTTATTATTGATATTGGTTTCCAGTTTTTTCAGCAAAGTGTTATCCACTGCCGACGACATGCCCAATCCGTCCACCATTTTCTGGATCGCCAGTTTGTAACGCAGCATGGTTTGGGTTTGTTCAAACAGTCCCGCATAAACCAGATCGGTTACGTAAACACCGAAATTGAGCGCCATCTGATTATGCGTTACATATTTTGAGGTGTTCAACGGATCATTCAGCAACGAAGGCTGGTATTCAATGCCCAGATTTTTGATCAAAATCGACATTTCAATGGGCGTGGGCAACGACCGGAAAACTTTCTGCGCCGTCTTGACATAACCGGTATCTTCACCGAATCCGTCAACATTGATGGGAACGTTATGCGACCTGCTGCAAGTGGTGCAGGAGGGACAAAATGTAACGCAAAACCCTGTAAACAAGAGAGCTAACGGCATATATATATATCGCATCTGCATATAAGGATTTAATGATAATTATTCGCAAATGAACAAAAAAAAATACAATATTTAAAATATATTTTACATTTTTTTTTTCTTAAGTAAAAAAGAACGAAATTTGCCTCCGTATTTTTGTGAATATCCGATGAATTTTTTTAGATCATATCTTCTGTTGCCGATCGTTTTTTTGTTGCTGTTTAACGGGATTGCCGCCCAGTCGCGCCGCTCTCTGGAGGAGCAGCGCAAAAAAACATTGCAGGAAATAGCGGAAATCAACGGTTTTCTGAAAGAGGTACAGCAGACCCGGAAAACATCGCTTGAGAAGTTGACCCTGCTGGGCAATCAGATCACACAATACAAGCTGCTGATAAGCAACATGAACAAGGAAATACAACACGTCGACCATCAGATAAGCGAAACTACGCTTCGCATCAGGAAAATGAGCGACGAAGCGGATAAATTAAAGGCGGAATATGCGCAAATGGTGTTTCACGCCTACAAAAACAGAGGAAAATACAATAAACTGGTGTACATTCTGTCCTCGAAAGATTTTAACGAGGCATACCGCCGGATGAAATATTTTCAACAGTACGGTCAGTTCCGAAAAAAGCAGGTGGACGAAATCATTGAAACCCAAAAACAACTGAATGAAGAAATTCGTCAACTGGCTGTGCAAAAGGCCGAAAAGGAAAAATTGCGGGCGGAACAGCAACGGGAAAGCAAACAGTTGGAAACGGTACAGGGGGAGCAGGACAAGGAGATCAAGCAGTTGAAGTCGCAGGAGCAAAAACTGAGAAAACAGGTTGCCGACAAACAAAAGGAAGCACAAAAACTCCAACAGTCCATCAACAGGCTGATAGCGGAGGAAGTCAAGAAAAGCAAGGGCGATTCGAAAAACCTTTACGACAAGCTGACCCCGGAGGAACGATCGGTATCCAATAATTTCAAGGACAACAAGGGACTGCTGCCGTGGCCTACGGAACGGGGCATTATTACCGGCTTTTTCGGCGTTAATCCGCATCCGCTTTACAGGGATATTAAACTCGACAACAACGGAATAGACATTACCACCGTCGGCAATGCCAATGTAAGGGCAATTTTCGGAGGCATGGTTACCAGGGTGGTGCGTATTCAGGGAGAAAATATTGCGATTTTTGTCCGGCACGGAAATTATATCTCCGTATATATGAATTTGGTGGATATTGTTGTAAGGCAAGGAGACCAAGTAAAGACAAAAGATTTGATCGGGAAGGTTTATACCGAAAAAGGTGCAAAAACGGCAGTGCTGCATTTCGAGTTGTGGGAAGAAACCAATAAACTGAATCCGGAGCAGTGGATAGTCCGACAATAGCGGAACCGTTTTTATTTTATTATGAGACAATTATGATTTTATGAGAAAAAAATCATTTTTTTCATGAAAAAATCGTAACCTTAACATGGCATCGTGCGTATATGTGTATTTAAGGTAACAAACTAAACGGAATGGATGGAGAAGACATTAAGGATCTCATCAAAACCAGATAATCTGCATATTGTTGAGAGTATTGTGGATGAATTGTCTGTAAATTGCGGTATTGATCACGATGTGTACGGCAATTTAATGATTGCTGCTCTGGAAGCAACCAACAACGCCATCACACATGGCAACAAACTTGACGTAAACAAGTATGTTGAGTTGTATTTTTCGGTAGATGCGGAAAAGATACTTGTGACCGTAAAAGACGAAGGTACGGGATTTGATTACAACAGTATCCCCGACCCTACTGCGCCTGAAAATATAGAAAACATGAGCGGCAGGGGGGTATTTCTGATGACGCAGCTGTCGGACAAAATTGAATTTGAAGACAATGGCAGGTTCGTCAGAATGACTTTTTATCTCATAAAACAATAATTTGTGGCTGTCCGGTTTTTTTCCGATGAAATTTCCTTTCAACCGACAGACAAACAAAAGCTATCGCGGTGGTTGAAAAACATTGCGACCGGCGAAGGGAAAAAACCGGGCGACTTGCACTATATTTTCGTAACGGACGAAAAAATACTTGATCTCAACAGACGATTCCTGCAACACGATTATTATACCGACATCCTCACCTTTGACAATTCTTCGGGCAATACCGTCGCCGGCGAAATGTACATCAGCATCCACACGGTACGCGCCAACGCCGAAAGCTATCAAACCGGGTTCGACTGCGAATTGCGGCGGGTAATGGCGCATGGCGTCCTCCACCTCTGCGGCTACAACGACCTCACCGAAACGGAACAATCGCTGATGCGCGAAGCGGAAACAAGATATCTGAAACAGTGGACAATTGACAGCGGACAGTGAGCATTGGGAATAAACAGGATAAACCCTATCCCGTCATTGCCGACTGTACGCAGCGTATAACTAACTTTAACAATTATTAAGTTTTTTTGACACTTGGCAAGCGATATAATCGCTAACATTGCAGGTTTTTTTTCTGGAAATAATTCATTATGAGTTTAGCCTCAACAAGTATCAAACGTCCGGTGATGGCCATCGTCATGTCGCTGGTGGTAGTGATTTTCGGGATGATCGGCGTCACGTCGCTGCCGGTTCGCGAATATCCGAGCGTTGATCCGCCGATTATCAACGTACGGACATCTTATCCGGGCGCCAACGCCGAAATTATCGACTCGCAGATAACGGAAATCCTCGAAGCTTCCATCAACGGCATAGCGGGTATCCGCACGCTGACTTCCACCAGCAGCGACGGGAACAGCAATATCCTCGTGGAGTTCGAACTGGGCGTGGACATGGAAGCCGCCGCAAATGACGTGCGCGACCGTGTGTCGAGGGTGCAGAACCGTTTGCCCAACGACTGCGATCCCCCCACCGTGTCGAAATCCGACGCCGATTCCAATCCGATCATCATGCTTGCCGTCCGCAGCGACAAACGCAATCCGCTGGACCTGTCGGACGTGACCGACCGCATGTTCAAGGAACGCCTGCAAACCATACCGGGCATCAGTGAAATCCTCATATACGGCGAAAAACGGTATGCCATACGGGTAACGCTTGATCCGGCAAGGATGGCTGCCTACGGCATCACCGCTTCCGACGTCCGTTCGCAAATCGTTACCGAAAATGTGGAACTCCCCTCCGGGAGCATTGAAGGAACGATGTCCGACCTGACCATCCGGACGCTGGGACTGCTTCGTACACCGCAGGAATTTGAAAACCTGATCGTCAAGGAAGTTAACGGAGTGCCGGTGAAGATAAACGACATCGGCTATACCGTCTTTGCTGCGGAAAATGAACGCACCATCACCAAATTTAACGGCGAACCGTGCGCCATCATTGCCGTTTTGCCGCAATCGGGCGCCAACAACGTGGAAATATCCGACCGCTTCCGCCAGCGTCTGGAAGAAATAGAACGGGACATGCCCGAAGATATTTCGGCGCAGATCATCATGGATACCACAGACTTCGTGCGAAATTCCATCGAAGAAGTGGAAGAAACCATCATTATTGCATTTATCCTGGTGGTGCTGATCATTTTCATTTTCCTGCGCAACTGGCGCACCACGCTCATCCCGATCATCGCCATTCCCGTGTCGCTGGTGGGGACGTTCTTCATCATGTACCTGTTCGGATTTTCGGTGAATGTACTTACGCTCCTGTCCAT
The DNA here is from genome assembly GCA_031273395.1 of Bacteroidales bacterium. Classification (GTDB taxonomy): domain Bacteria; phylum Bacteroidota; class Bacteroidia; order Bacteroidales; family UBA4181; genus JAIRLS01. The sequence continues at coordinate 6,902 of JAISRX010000197.1, forward strand.
TGTGCTGGCGGTAGGTTTGGTGGTGGACGACGCCATTGTGGTGATGGAAAACATCTTCGTGAAAATCGAAGAGGGAATGTCGCCCATTGAAGCGGCTTTCAAAGGATCAAAAGAAATCTATTTCGCCATCATTTCCACTACGGTGGTGCTGGTATGCGTGTTCATGCCGGTGGTTTTCCTGAGCGGCACCACGGGAAGGCTTTTCCGCGAATTTGGTATTGCCATTGCCGGCGCGGTGATCATCTCCGCCTTTGTGGCATTGACTCTCACCCCGATGATGTGTTCGAAAATACTCAAACCGTCATCCTCGCAAAACAAACTGTACAGGGTCACCGAAAAGTTTTTTGACAGGCTGACCATAGCTTACGGCAGGTCGCTGGGTAATTTTATCCGCCGCCGGTGGATAGCAGTAGGGATCATCATTCTTGCCTTCGGCGGCATCGTTCTCATCTTCACGAACCTCAAGACGGAACTTGCACCGCTGGAAGACCGCAGCCGGATTACCTTGCGGGTGAGCACGCCGGAAGGCACTTCCTACGAAAACTTCTGCATCTACATCGACGAAATTTCCGATATGGTACAGGATTCCGTACCCGAAATGGCGGGCATACAGTCGATGGTACGGGGCGGCTTCGGCTTTGTCCGCGCATTCCTTGTCAATCCCAACCTCCGCACCCGCTCGCAGCAGGAAATAGCGGAAAAATTAGTACGCGACACACGGCATCTCACCAAAGGCAAAATACTGATCACCCAGGACCCCACTATCGGCGACCGCCGCTCCGGACAGGGAGTACAATACGTAATACAAGCCAACAACATCGAAAAATTGCGGGAAATACTGCCCGTCTTCATGGACGAGGTACAGAAGAACCCCGCATTTTCGTTTTCGGACGTCAATCTGAAATTCACCAAACCGGAACTGGTGGTGACGATAGACCGGGAGAAGGCGCGCATACTGGACGTGTCCACCACAGCCATTGCGCAAACAATGCAGCTGGCTTACGCCGGACAACGAATAGATTACTTTACGATGAACGGGAAACAGTATCAGGTGATCGCGGAGGTGAACAAAACCGACCGCAACAAGCCGAACAACCTGTCGGCGCTGTATGTCCGCAGCGACAACGGGGCAATGATACAGCTGGACAATCTGGTGACCGACTCGGTAAAAAGCAACACTCCGTCGCTGTACCGGTTCAACCGCTACGTGTCGGCAACCGTATCGGCAACGATGACAAAGGGCTATTCACTGGGCGACGGCATCGCCGCAATGGACGAAATCGCCGATCGCGTGCTGGACGATACTTTCAAGACCGACCTGTCCGGTCAGGCGCGGGAGCTTTCCGAAAGTTCGAGCAGCATCTATTTTGCGTTTGTGCTGGCGTTAGTGCTGGTGTACCTGATACTCGCGGCTCAGTTCGAGAGTTTCCGCGACCCGCTGGTCATCATGTTTTCCGTGCCGCTGGCTTTGGCGGGCGCCCTGTTCTCCCTCTGGTATTTCGACCAGACCATCAATATTTTCAGTGAAATAGGGATCATCATGCTGATCGGGCTGATCACCAAAAACGGTATCCTGATTGTGGAATTTGCCAATCAGCGGCGCGAAATGGGACATTCCGTCTTCAAAGCCGTACTGGATGCGGCTGCGTCCCGGCTGCGTCCCATCCTGATGACAAGTTTTGCCACCATCTTCGGGATACTGCCGATAGCGCTCGCCCTGGGAGCAGGTGCGGAAAGCCGTGTGTCGATGGGGATTGCCGTGGTAGGCGGAATGTTGTTCGGAACGATACTCACCCTGTTCATCGTGCCTGTAATGTACACCTTCATCACCGCCAAAAAACGGGTAGTCATTAAGGAAGAAGACTATATTTGAGGTGCGGGACTTGCCGGATGAGTGCGGTACGGTATCCTCAGGTGTAGCGAAGCGCAATCTGCGGATATGCATCATGCCGTCCCTGAGGGACTTACGGCTTAGTCACAGAGCACTATCGTTCTTAGCCTGACGACTTATGCCCCATTCTGAGTTCGCAGACGTATATTTATTTCGCTTCCCCAAATGATTGAATGGGGACTGTGATTTTGAGCATCTGGAATGAGTTCGGTGTCACCGGCGTACTTGCGTATGCGCTCCACAGCCGTCATTGCCGCAACCGCGTCCTCACACTGACGGAATGGCGCCTGCCTGCTACAGGTTGCAGCAGGCGTTTGCTTTGCCACCGGCGTCCTATTCACAAAAATATGCCGGTTATTTTTTGTTTTGCCTGTAATATTTGATCATCTTGGGAATTACCTCATTCACATCCCCTTCAATTACGTAATCGGCAATGGCGTTGATGGGTGCATACGGGTCGTTGTTCACGGAGATGATCATGGCGCTTTCCTGCATTCCTGCCGTGTGCTGCACCTGTCCCGAAATACCGCAGGCTATGTACAGCTTGGGACGGACGGTAACCCCCGTTTGTCCCACCTGCCGTTCGTGATCGGCAAAACCGGCGTCCACAGCGGCTCGCGACGCCCCTACTTCGGCTCCGATAACTTCCGCCAGTTCAAAGAGCAGGTTGAAGCCTTCGCGCGATCCCATTCCGTAACCTCCGGAAACGAGGATGGAAGCGCTTTTAATGTTCACTTTCGATTTCTCCATACGGCGTTCGATCACCTTCACCACAAAATCGGCGTCGGTAACGTATTTGCCCACGTTGAGCCGAACGACTTCCCCTTTGTAGCCGGCGTCGAGGATTTCTTTCTTCATCACGCCTTCACGGACGGTAGCCATTTGAGGGCGGCAGTCGGGATTGATGATGGTGGCGATGATGTTTCCGCCAAAGGCAGGACGGATCTGGTACAGGAGATTTTTATATTCCTTGCCTGCCCTTTTGTCTTCGTGGTTGCCGATTTCCAGCGAGGTGCAGTCGGCGGTCAAACCGCTGTGCAAGGCGCTTGATACGCGCGGTCCGAGATCGCGACCTATGCCGGTGGCTCCCATCAGGGCGATTTGCGGCTTTTCTTCCTCAAACAATTTTACCACAATGGAGGCATGCACCTGCGTGGTGTACGGTTCAAGGTGGGGGTCGTCGGCTATGTAGAGCTTATCGACGCCATACGGGATGATTTGTTTTTCAATATCTTGCAGTCCGGAGCCGATCACAACGGCTTCGAGATCGCATTGCAGTTCATCGGCAAGTTTGCGCCCTTTGGTACAAAGTTCAAGACTGACGTCGGCAACAACGCCCTGTTCTACTTCGCAATATACAAATATACTATTCATTTCTGTTCCGGATAATTTAACCTAATGTATGATGGGTTATCAATTCTATCATCAACGTTTCCATGTCGGCGTCGGAGGCGGACAGTTTTTTTGTGTCCTTTGCCTGAAAGACGATGTTTTCAATTTTTTTCACCTTGGTGGGCGAACCCGACAGTCCGAGATCGGCGGCGTTGGCGTTGATGTCCTTTGCCCCTATTTCGGCAATGTTGAGATACGGACGGCTGCCGTACAGTTTTTTGCCTTCCTCGTCCATATTTTGCAATTCGGCGGCGGTTTTGGCGTGTTTGTACTTCATCATCAGCTTCGTGTTGCGCGGGCGACATTCCGGCGCCGAACCATTGACGGTGAGCAGCAGCGGCATCATGCCTTCCACCGTTTCCACGCCCCTGTCCAAACGGCGTTTGACCCGTATCCTGTTTTTTTCGATCTTTTTTACTTCCTCCGCATAAGTAATCTGCGGGATGGCTAATTTTTCGGCTACCTGCGGACCTACCTGTGCGGTATCGCCGTCAATAGCCTGTCGCCCGCAGATGATCAGGTCGAAGGCTCCGATGAAACGGATGGTGCAGGAAAGGGCGTAGGAGGTTGCCAGCGTGTCGGAACCGGCAAAAGCGCGGTCGGTAAGCAGGTAACCGCTGTCGGCGCCGCGGTACAGCCCTTCGCGGATAATGTCTGCGGCGCGTGCCGGTCCCATGGTCAGCACGGTAACGGTGGCGCCGGGGTGATGATCTTTTATCCGCAAAGCCAGTTCGAGCGCATTCAGGTCTTCGGGATTGAAAATAGCCGGCAATGCAGCGCGATTCACCGTTCCTTCTTCCGTCATCGCGTCTTTTCCAACATTGCGCGTATCGGGAACTTGCTTCGCTAAAACGATGATTTTTAATCCATTCATTCTTGTCAATTTGGTTATCGTTACAAAATTTAAGTCGGCAAACCTACAAGATTTTTCGTAAAAAACCAAAAACGGATCGTTCTTTTTTTGAGGCGCTATTGACTTCATCAAATGTTGTTTCATGTCCCGTTAAAGACGGCGTCATGCATCACCGCGTGTGGAGAGCAGCGAACGGCGACGCCCTCAACAAAGTTACACCGGCGGACACGAATCCTGCGCCCCATGCTGCAAATCCCGTGCAGGACTTGGGAGCGTATGGATGCTGTCCTGTCCGTAAGCTAAGGAATCGTCAGTAAATAAATGTATCATTTGTTTATTTCGTTTTTGGGGTGAGGACAAAACGGAATTGGGGGGTTTTCCTCACCCCCCGCCCCTCTCCATTTTGGAGAGAGAGGAGAACCTGCCATATAGGAACGGAATGTAGATAAATGTATCATTTATTTTGGTACAATGTCTTAGCCTTTTTCCGTGCAATTTTCCATGATGCAAAGATGCTCTTTTTTTCTGCTCCATAACAAATAACGGTAGAACCAAAAAAGTAGAAATATCACGGGCATATTATTATGCAGGAGTAAAGCCAGCTAAATATATGTCTCTATAGTATTGTATGTATATGATTCCGTCAGGCGTTAGCTTTTTGATCATCCTGCGGAAACGCACTGTCATGTGTCTCTGTGTGGTTATTCCCGTGCGGTGAGGGATATGGCGCGGGGAAAGTTCTCGAAACGCTGCCGTATCCATCCCCGGCAGCCCGCCGTTTCCTTCAAGCCTGTTCGACCGCCGCAAAGTTATCAACAAACGGGAGTGGATAACTTCTTTTCCCGCAAACGGCATTTTTCCGTAATTTTGTCCGTTTAAATTCGGATGACCATGAGTGCAGATTATCAGGAAGGCAGTATAAAGACGCTTGAATGGCAGGAACATATCCGCCTGCGTCCGGGCATGTACATCGGCAAGCTGGGAGACGGTTCCGCTCCCGACGACGGGGTATATATCCTTGTAAAGGAAGTATTGGACAACTCCATCGACGAGTACATGATGGGGCACGGCAAACGGATAGAACTGGATATTGACGAACATTACCGGGTTTCCATCCGCGACTACGGGCGGGGGGTTCCTCTGGGCAAGGTGCTGGATGTTGCCTCGAAGATGAACACCGGCGCGAAGTACGACTCCAAAGCCTTCAAAAAATCCGTAGGACTGAACGGAGTGGGGATCAAGGCGGTCAATGCGCTGTCGAAAACCTTTTGCATACAGTCCTTTCGCGACGGACGCACCAAGTCCGTTACCTTTGAGAAAGGGATTGTATGCGACGACATGCCGGAAACCGCCACCGACCAGCGCAACGGCACGCTGATATGCTTCACGCCGGATGAAACGCTTTTCGGCGATTTCCACATACTTCCGGAATACATTGAAAAGTTGCTGAAAAACTATATTTTCCTCAATTCGGGGCTGACGGTGGTGTACAACGGGACGAACTATTTTTCAAATAACGGTTTGCTCGACCTGCTGGACGACAACATGAACGATCCGGGACTGTACGCTCCCATTCACCTGAAAGGCGCCGACATTGAAATTGCCATGTGCCACGGCACGCAATACGGCGAGGAGTACTACAGTTTCGCCAACGGGCAGTACACCCCGCAGGGAGGCACGCACCAGCAGGCTTTCCGCGAGGCTTACGTAAAAACCATCCGCGAGTTCTACCGGAAAGATTTCGATACTTCGGACATACGGGCGTCCATTATCGCCGCCGTGAGCATCAAGATAGAAGAACCGATGTTCGAGTCGCAAACCAAAACCAAGCTCGGTTCAAAGGAAATGGCGCCGGGCAGCGACCTCACGGTAGCCAAATTCATCGGCGATTTCGTGAAAAGGGAACTGGACAACTACCTGCATCGCCATCCGGAAACAGCCGACGCCATCCTTCGCAAGATTGTGGACGCGGAAAAGGAACGCAAGGAACTGGCGGGCATCCGGAAACTGTCGAAGGAGCGCGCCAAAAAAGCCAGCCTGCACAACAAGAAACTGCGCGATTGCCGCGTTCACTATACCGACAAACATGCGGAAGCGGAAAACTCCACCCTGTTCATCACCGAGGGCGACTCGGCGAGCGGCAGTATCACCAAGTCGCGAAACGTAACCACGCAAGCCGTTTTCAGCCTGAGAGGAAAGCCGCTCAACTGCTTCGGGCTAACCAAAAAGATTGTATATGAAAACGAAGAGTTCAATCTGTTGCAGTCGGCGCTCAACATAGAAGAGGACATGGACGACCTTCGCTACAACAAGGTGGTGATTGCCACCGACGCCGACGTGGACGGCATGCACATTCGCCTGTTGATGACCACTTTTTTTCTGCAATTCTTCCCTGATCTGATTCGCAAAGGTCATCTGCACATTTTGCAGACGCCTCTTTTTCGCGTCCGCAACAAAAAGGAAACCTTCTACTGCTATTCGCAGGAAGAAAAGGAACAGGCACTGAAAAAACTGGGCGCTTCGGCGGAAGTGACGCGCTTCAAGGGACTGGGAGAAATCTCGCCCGATGAATTTGCAGGCTTTATCGGTAGCAGCATCCGGCTGGATCCCGTGCGGCTGAGCAAAAACGACATGGTGCAGGAATTGCTGCTGTTCTACATGGGCAAAAATACGCCCGTCCGCCAGCATTTCATCATCGACAACCTGCGCATTGAAGAAGATTTGGTAGAAGAAGACAACCGGCAAATGTAAAACTCCATGAACGACCGTTACACGCGGCGCGGCGTGTCTGCCGCCAAAGAAGACGTGCATCAAGCCATCAGGAACATGGACAGGGGTCTGTATCCGAAGGCGTTTTGCAAGGTGCTGCCCGACATATTCGGCGGAGACCCGCAGTACTGCAACATCATGCATGCCGACGGCGCCGGCACGAAGTCGTCGCTTGCCTACGCATACTGGCGCGAAACGGGCGACCTTTCCGTCTGGAAAGGTATTGCGCAGGACGCGCTGGTGATGAACACCGACGATCTGCTGTGCGTGGGAGCGACGGACAACATTCTGGTGTCGTCCACCATCGGGCGCAACAAAATGCTCATACCGGCGGAAGTGATTGCCGCCATTATCGGCGGGACGGAAGAAATCATCGACCGGATGCGCGGCTTCGGGATGAATATTTACCTGTCGGGCGGCGAAACGGCAGACGTGGGCGATCTGGTGCGTACCGTCATTGTGGATTCTACGGTGGCTTGCCGGATGAAACGCAGCGAGGTGATCACCGGCGAAGAGATACGGGCGGGCGACGTGATCGTGGGGCTGTCCTCTTCGGGACAGGCTTCCTACGAAGACGCCTACAACGGCGGCATGGGCAGCAACGGACTTACTTCCGCGCGGCACGACGTGTTTGCCAAATACCTCGCGGAAAAATATCCCGAAAGCTACGACCACGGCATGGACAGCGCTTTGGCGTATGCCGGAAGCTACCGTCTTACCGATGAAATAGAAGCATTGGGCATTGATGCGGGAAAGCTGGTGCTGTCGCCCACGCGCACTTATATTCCCGTCATTCGCAAGGCGCTGGAGGAGATGCGCCCCGTCATTCACGGGCTGGTGCACTGTTCGGGCGGCGCACAAACCAAAATCCTGAACTTCATCGACCGCCTGCATGTGATCAAGGATCATCTGTTCGACACGCCTCCCCTGTTTCGCATCATCCGGCAGCAATCCGGTACATCGTGGCGCGAAATGTACCGCGTATTCAACATGGGACACCGCATGGAGATATATCTTCCCGCTACCCATGCCGGCGACGTGATACGTATTGCCGCCTCTTTCGGCGTGGAAGCGCAGATCATCGGACGGTGCGAAGCGGCAGAGGAGAAAAGGCTGACCATCGTCAGCCCGTATGGAACGTTTGAATACAGTTAACCGTTAAATGAATGACTGTTGTTTGCAATATTTATCGGTCAAACGCCTTTTTTCCGTTTCCTGTTGCCTTTTATTGCAGGAGTAGTAACGGCTCATTATTTTCCGGTCTCCGCAAACTGGTGGCTGCCTGCCTGCGCGGTAATGTTTTGCCTGCTGTGCGCGGTGCAGCGAAGGAAGCGCCAATGGATGCAATACCGGGGCGAATGGCTGTTTGGGGTATTGGCGCATGTATTCCTGTTTGTTGCCGGAGCGTGCGCTATTTCCGCCTCTCCGTTCGTTCCGAATGAGCAGACGGAGCAGGGTACGTATGTGGCGGTAGTGGAAGACCCGCCCGTAGAACGGGAAAAATCCATCCGGATGACGGTCGGCGTCAAGGCGCGAAAAACAGACGGCGCATGGGAAAACCGCAGGGAAAAGGTAATGATGTATGTGGGCAAGGATCCTGCGGCGATGAAAATACGGCAGGGCGACCTGCTGGTGATGGACGCCGCGCTTCGACCCGTTACCTCCGCCGGCAATCCTTACGAATTTGACTATCGCTCCTATCTTGCCGGACAACACATCGGCAGAACCGCCTACGTGGAAAACGGAAAGTGGAAAATACTGGATCACTATGCGCAGGGACCGTTGGAAAATCTGGCGAACCGTATTCGTTATTTCCTGCTGGATATTTTTGCAAAGGCGAAGCTCGACGGGAACGAACTGGCGGTAGCCTCGGCGCTGACGCTGGGATACAAGGCTTATCTGAACGACGAACTGAAGACGGCCTATTCGATCTCCGGAGCCATGCACGTGCTGGCGGTTTCGGGACTGCATGTCGGCATTTTGTATTTCATTGTCAACTTCCTGCTGGGACGGATCGGCTTCCTGCAATCGCGCAAAGGATGGCGCGCCGTACTGATACTGTCCATCCTGTGGCTGTATGCGCTGGTCACCGGCATGTCGCCTTCGGTAAGACGCGCCACGCTCATGTTTTCCATCATCGTAGCCGGAACTGCTTTGCGGAGAAAATCCTACATTTATAACAGTATCGCAACATCGGCATTTCTGATTCTGTCGGTGAACCCCCATCTGCTGTTTAACATCGGTTTCCAGCTCTCCTATGCGGCTGTGCTGGCGATTGTATTCTTTCATCCCCGCCTTTATGCCCTGTGCCGTTTCAAAAACCGGTTTGCCGACGCCATGTGGAGTCTGGCTTGTGTGTCCATTGCGGTACAGATAGGTTCGGAACCCGTGCTGTTCTATTATTTTCACATGTTTACATCCTATTTTCTCCTGACCAATTTCATTGTTATTCCGGCAGCGTCGGTCATTATGTACGGGGCGCTGCTGCTGTTTGCCGTCTCGCCGGCAGCATGGCTGCTGGAATGGACGGGATGGCTGCTGGACAAGTTTATATACCTCGTCAACGCCTGTGTATTCTTCATCGAAAAACTTCCGGGCAGCATGATAGACGGCATCCGTTTTCACGGCTGGGAGCTTTTGCTGGTATATCCCCTGATAGCCGCCGTTTGCGCGTGGATTATTCTCCACCGCAAGGTTTACCTGTGGCTCTCGCTTTGTCTGTTAGGGATATGGACGGGCGGTTCTGTGGTGAGGGATTATCACGACCTGTCGAGAAAAAGGCTTATTGTGTATCATAGCCGTGGCAACACCCTGCTGCAACTGATTCACGGACGGCGGGACGAAATATGGTACGACAGCCGCAATGCCGCTTTTGATCCTGCATATTTTACTTACGATCAACGGGTAGCCATGAAATTGGAAAATACCCTGTATGCGCCCCTGCACGAGGTATTTTCGCGACCGCCGGGCAGGAGTTTGTTGCCGGAGATGTACGCGGCGGAAAACTTCTTCCGCTTCGCCGGCAAGCGCATTGCCGTTTTTGATCCCGATCATCCGCCGCCTCCGGAAGCGGCGAACACGCTGGATGTTGACGTTGCCGTGCTTACCCGGAATGTTCCGACGGACATAAAAAACGTCGTCCGTTTTTGTTCGCCGGAAATTATTGTCGTGGATGCTTCCAGTGCGGCAAAAAAAATCACGCAGTGGGAAGAAGAATGTGCGCGGGCGAACGTGAAGTGCCACAACACGAACCGCAACGGCGCTTTTATACTGGACGCCGATTAACCCGCCGGCTGCTTGTCCGACCGCCGGTTGCATACCACCCAACACCGCCGGCTCCTGTTCCGAACAAAACTCCAAAACTGATCCTTCTCGGCGCCGAAACGTACTGCGTTTCCAACTCTCAAAAGCGGATTTGCATCATCTACTCGCCTGTTTTGCACGGCTCAATCGAACAGGCAGGGGGGATTACTCCCGTAGCCGTCAGGTTAAGGTAGTTAATGGGTATGTATTTGAAGGCTAAATCCACGCATTCTCAATCTTTTTTTGATTATTTAAATATAAAGATTATTTTTGCCACTCGAATGGCGTCCTGAAATCCTTTTGCGAACGTCGTCGGTAATCCGAAGGGAGCAGTCGGTAAAGCGCTGCTTCCGGCGCCGGTCAAATGTCTCCGGATTGCTCGGTTCTCCTGCGACGACGTTGTTGAAGCCTTTTTTGCCACCATCGTGTTAAAAAATACAATCATTCATTATGGCAAGATTTACACGAATTGAAGTCGCCGGCACAATGAAGAAAACGGGTATTATCCCCGTATTCTATCATTCGGACGTCGAAACAGTCAAACAGGTAGTGCAAGCCTGTTATGACGGAGGTGTGCGCGTGTTTGAATTTACAAACCGCGGCGATTATGCACACGAAGTTTTTGCCGTTTTAAACAAGTGGGCGGCACAGGCGCTTCCGGAGGTGATAGTGGGCGCGGGGTCGGTGGTGGACGCCGGCAGCGCGTCGCTGTACATACAGTTGGGCGCTAATTTTATTGTTTCGCCGGTTTTAAAGGAAGACATGGCTATTGTGTGCAACCGGCGCAAGATTGCGTGGAGTCCCGGTTGCGGATCGCTGAACGACATTTCGCGTGCGGAAGAATTGGGCGCGGAAATCGTCAAGATATTTCCCGGATCATCTGTGGGGGGTCCCAAGTTCGTTGCCGCGGTAAAAGGTCCCTGTCCGTGGACGGACATTATGCCCACGGGCGGGGTAGAACCTACGGAAGAGAATCTGAAAGCATGGTTTGACGCGGGAGTAGCCTGCGTAGGCATGGGATCGAATTTGTTTCCCAAAGACCTTGTTGCAGCCGGCAACTGGGCAGCCATAACGCAAAAGGTGAAGGAAACGTTTGCAATATTGAAAAAAATAAGAAAATAATAATATCATGAACACGTTAAACGAAAAAATGACCAATTTCCGATGGGTGATTTGCGCCATGCTCTTTGTCGCCACCACCATCAATTATCTGGACAGACAGGTGCTGTCGCTTACCTGGGACGAATTTATCAAGCCCGAATTTCACTGGAACGATACGCACTACGGCAACATCACATCCATATTTTCGATTGTTTACGCTGTCTGCCTGTTGTTTGCAGGGCGTTTTGTCGATTGGATCGGCACCAAGAAGGGTTTTTTGATTGCGATAGGCGTATGGTCGGTAGGCGCATGTCTGCACGCCGTTTGCGGTATTGTCACCGAAGCGTATGTCGGTTTGCACAGCGCCGCCGAACTTGCCGCACAAGTGGGCGATGCGGCGGTGGTCATCGCCACGGTGAGCATGTACAGTTTTCTGGTTGCCCGGTGTATCCTTGCTTTGGGCGAGTCGGGCAATTTTCCTGCCGCCATCAAGGTGACAGCCGAATATTTTCCCAAGAAGGATCGCGCTTATGCCACCTCCATATTCAATGCCGGCGCTTCGGTAGGCGCTTTGGGCGCTCCCCTGGCAATTCCCCCCCTTGCCAAACTGTACGGCTGGGAAATGGCGTTCATCATCATAGGCGCCTTTGGCTTTATCTGGATGGGTTTCTGGGTGTTTCTATACGGCGCTCCGCGTAAAAACAAGTTTGTGAATCAGGCTGAAGTGGACTACATTGAGCAGGACAAGTACGAGGACGCCTCCGTCCGGCAGGAAACGGTCAAGACAGGGGAAGAAAAGAAGATGAAATTTCTGAAATGCTTCTCATACAGGCAAACGTGGGCATTTGCTTTCGGAAAGTTCATGACCGACGGCGTATGGTGGTTCTTCCTGTTTTGGACGCCTTCCTACCTCAATGCGCAATTCGGCATCAAAACCACGGAAGGACTGGGAATGGCGCTCATTTTCACGCTCTATGCCATCACTACCGTACTTTCCATCTTCGGCGGCAAGCTGCCCACCATTTTCATCCGGCAGACAGGCGTCAATCCGTATGCAGCCCGTATGCGCGCCATGTTGATTTTCGCCTTTTTCCCCTTGTGCGTGCTGCTTGCGCAACCTCTGGGCGACGCATTTTCGGCTTCGTGGGGCAGAAACGCCGCATGGTTGCCCATATTGATGATCAGTTTGGGATGCGCCGCACATCAGGCATGGTCTGCCAATATTTTCTCCACCGTCAGCGACATGTTTCCCAAAGTCGCCATCGCCTCCATCACCGGCATTGGCGGAATGGCGGGCGGACTCGGATCGATGTTCATGCAGAAGTCGGCGGGAAACCTGTTCACCTACGCATCCGGAAGCGCCATGCTCAACGGGAAAGAAGTGGAAATGACCAAAGAACTGCTCGAACAGGGCGCTCAGTTTATCCGCCAGCCCATGACGTTCATGGGGTTTGAAGGAAAACCCGCCGGATATTTCGTCATATTCTGCATCTGCGCCGTCGCGTACCTTGTCGGATGGACGGTAATGAAATCGCTGGTTCCCAAATACAAACTGATCACCGATTTGTAAGTACGTTCCATTTCAATCAGCGGTCGTGCATTACATCCTTGATATTTTCATTCTGCTCTGTCTTGTATGGGGAGCCTTCAAAGGATTTCGCAAGGGGTTTATCAAGCAAAGTCTTTCCATCATTGCGGTATTTGCCGGGCTGTGGTGCGGGTTTACCCTGTCGGGAAAGGTGGAACCCTTCCTGATGCGGCATGTCGGCGAAACAGCCTGTTCCGTCATATCGTTCCTGCTGATTTTCCTGCTGGTGATCCTGCTGGCGGTGGTCGCGGGATACCTGCTTACCGCGCTGGCAAGCGCCATTGCGCTGGGACTGTTCAACCGGCTGGCGGGCGCCTTGTTCGGAGTATTTGCCAATGCGCTTGTCCTCAGTACGGTCATTCTGTTCATCAACAGGATCAACAGCCAAAAACACTTCATCCCCGAAGAACAGATAGCCGCAACATACCTGTATCAGCCGGTGGGGAAAATAGCGCCTGCCGTCTTTCCGCAAAGTTTTTTCGAGAAAACAACAGACGCACTGTTTCAATAATGGACGTACACAGGGAATGGCGACAGAAAACGGACGATTTTACAGTTTACCTCAAGATCGAGAAAGCCCTGTCGGAAAATACCGTTGAGGCATATCTGGACGACGTCGGCAAGTTGCGGAAATACATTTGCGAAGCATATCCCGAAGTGTGTCCCCATGCCGTTACTTCCGCCATGATTTCGGAATTTCTTGTCCGCATGGGGCAAAGCGGAATGCAGGCGCGGTCGCAGGCGCGGACACTGTCGGGCGTCAGGGCGTTCTACAAATTCATGCTGATGGACAACGTGATTGACGCCGATCCCGCCCGGACGGTGGATCATCCGAAAATCGGGATCAAACTGCCGGACGTGCTTGCGGTGGAAGAGATCGACGCGCTGCTGGCAGCCATCGACCTGAGCAAACCCGCAGGACAGCGCAACAAAACCATGCTGGAAACCATGTACAGTTGCGGGTTGCGGGTGTCCGAGCTTGTTTCCCTGCGTTTGTCCGATCTTTACCTGAAGGAGGGATTTATCCGCGTGAGGGGAAAGGGAAGCAAGGAACGCCTGATCCCCGTCAGCGACAAAGCCATCCATGAAATAGGACTGTACCTTCCCGACCGCGCCGCACTGAATATTGCCAAAGGCTACGAAGACTGTCTGTTTCTCAGCGCGCGCGGAAAGACGCTGACGCGGGTGATGGTTTTTACCATCATCCGCGATCTGACAAAAGCGGCGGGGATCAGCAAGCATGTCAGTCCGCACACGTTCCGGCACTCGTTTGCCACCCACCTGATGGAGGGCGGCGCGGATCTTCGCGCGGTGCAGGAAATGCTGGGACATGAATCCATCATCACCACGGAGATATATACCCATCTGGACCGCAGTTTCCTGCGACAAACCCTGATTGAGTTCCATCCCCGCAGCAGGACCGGCAGAAACCTCAAAAACGACCGGGATGGACAGCAGTGACACGATGCAGCAGCTCGACCGGCTGTCGATGATCAACTTCAGGAACCATGAACAGGCGGAGTTCCGCTTCTGCCCGAAGATCAACTGTCTGGCGGGCAATAACGGCACGGGAAAAACCAATGTGCTGGACGCCATCTACTACCTGTCGATGACCAAAAGCTGCTTCAACCTGTCCGACATGCAGAACATACGCTACGACAACGATTTTTTTGTCATACAGGGCGAATATCTCCGAAAGGGGACGCCCGAAAACATTTACTGCGGAGTAAGACGCGGGCAAAAAAAGGTGTTCAAACGCAACAGGAAGGAGTACGAGCGGATGTCGGAACACATAGGCTTGCTGCCCGTTGTGATGATCTCCCCGGCGGACGGCAGCCTGATCACCGGCGGCAGCGACGAACGCCGCCGCTTCATGAACGAGGTGATTTCGCAGTACGACCGCCGCTATCTGCACGAAATGATGAGCTACAACCGTGCGCTGGAACAGCGAAACGCGCTGCTGAAAACGTTTGCCGAAAACCGCACTTTCGACCGCGAGATGCTTGAGGCATGGAACGAACAGCTGACCGTTGCCGGAAACAGTATCTTTGAACACCGCACGACCTTCTGCAATGCCCTGATACCGCTGTTTCAGGAGTATTACCGGCATATTTCCGGCGGGAATGAAAAGGTGGAACTTGCGTACCGTTCGCAGCTGCAAGAGAAGGATTTCCGGGTATTGCTGCACGAAACGGTCGAAAAAGACCGCGCGCTGCAATTCACCACCGGCGGCGTCCACAAGGATGACCTGCTGCTGCTGATGAACGGAATACCCATCAGGCGGTCGGGATCGCAGGGACAGCAGAAGACTTTCCTTGTGTCGCTCAAGATGGCAAATTCCGATTTCATCCGCCGTCATTGCGGCATCATGCCCGTGCTGCTGCTGGACGATATTTTCGACAAGTTCGATGCACACCGCGTCGGGCGCATTGTGCAGCTGGTAGCCGGGGAGCATTTCGGGCAGATCTTCATTACCGATACCGGACGCGAACATATTGAAAACATCCTGAGGCAAACCGATTGCGCCTTTCAGCTGTTTGAAATCGCCTGACGGCGATGAGGAAATTTTGCAGGGGGGAGCAAGGCATGACTTGCCCCTGCGGTTACGGTTGCTCTTCCCGTCAGGTATCAGTTATTGCGGGTTCCCGTATCTCAAGCAATAAACAGGAAGAAATGACGGCGCGGAAACAGGCGACGCCGGTAACCCTGTTTTTATCCTGCTTTTTGACCATTAAGCCATAGATGCGAGTTGTGTAGAAGTACCCCTCAACGGCAAAAGTATCTTCTCCAGTATCTGTTTTTCCGTACAATTTTCCATGATGCAAAGATGCACCTTTTTTCTTTTTCACACAAATAACGGTAGAACCATTTTAATGATCAAAGAGGCTGTCCCCAAAGGGAGATTTTTTAACCGCAAAGTTCGCGGGGAATTTTCGCAAAGTTCTCAAAGGAATTAGTACCGGCGATGTACACCTTGCGTTCCCTGCGGCTTCTTTGCGTTCCTTGCGTTTAAATCGACTTTTAAAACAGCCTCCTGCGCATGTCCCTTTTAATTTCCTGTCGGTTTCGGTTTTCCGAACGTCCTTGCCATAGCGCTGCCGAACAACTGTTTGACAATGTCTTCGCAGGTTTCCGGCAGTTTTTCCATAGTGACCGAAACGGGCTTTGCGCTTTTGGTCACCGTTCCCGTTTCCACGTCAATCACGCGTGCCGACAGGTATTTGCCGCCCTCCAGTCCGCTTGCTTTGGCTACGCACACCAAAGCAACTCCAAACTGCCGTCCCAATGCTGAAATCTGGCTGTCGTCCACGTTGCCCGTGCGCTGGTATTCCTGCTCGTTGCCCAGTTCCTTCAGAAAGTCATACGTGCGCTCAACGGCGGTATATTTGCCGCTGCGCACGATGGCGTCCGTCAGATAGTCGCCCACAAAACCGTTGACGCCGGTGGTGTCGTTGCCGGTAACGTACACCGCTACCTTCGGTTTGACAGGCTCGGCCGCTTTTGTTTTGGGCTTGCCGTTTTGCCCGAATGTCGTTGTGGAACAGAGGGCAAGCGCTAAAATCATTACTTTTTTCATTTATTTTATCATTATTCATTCATCGGACAGGCGCAAGACTCCTGTTCGGAAGGGATAGCGCCTTGCACCGGACACCTCGTGCCGACGAAGGCGCTAAAGAACCTGAATATAATGTCATACAGATACTATAATGATATCTTTTGTTATCCAACTTTTTATATGCGGTTTCTTATTAAAAATTATATACAAACCCTATTCCGGTTGGGGTGATCCCAAATTCCAGACTCGAAGTATATTTGGAAGTATTATAAGTATCGACAGCCTTTCGTATGGACTTTTTAGCGATAAATCTCAGACCAAATCCACCTGCTGTGATTGCTGCGCCTACGCCGACAATTGCATAGCCGTTGACACTGGACTCTTCATAATAATAGCTATTGTCGGAATAGTACTCACTCTGACCGCCTAGTGAACCTAAGATACTGCCGGCAACGGCTATACCTGCTCCCGACCAAATTAAAATCGTACCTATCAGTTTTTGTTTTTGTGCTTTGTTATACAATTGTAAAGACCCTCTGTTGTTCTGCATCAAGTTTCGTACATTATCCGGGTTCAACAACAGGTTGTCCTGATATACCGTCCATTTTTGTACTGTGAGGTAACCCTTTTGTTGTGGAACATGGTTCTCTGCGGCAACAGGTGGAGAAACTGCCGGTGGTTGTGATACTGCTTTTTGCTGTTGCGGTGCGGGATTTGGTTCGTTTTCGCTTTCCAACGGAGTAACGATCCCTAAAAGCATTTCATTGATAATCGCCCGAATCACCACATCAATGTCAGTCATACCGTTGCTGGTTTTGCCTGTTTTTTGTTTGTCAATGCGGGCAGTTATCACATCTATCAGCTTACAGGAAATATAAAAATTATTCCCAAAATGCGTAACACTGGATACCAGTACATAATTAGCGCCCAATTTTCTTCCGAGTTCGCCGATTTGATTATCATCGACTTCGCCGCTCATCTGAAATTGACTTTCTGCCAGCACTCTGTCAATAAGCTTACGTTCCAGTACAGTATATCCGTTTGTATTAACAACAATACTGCTGATTTCTTCCCTGACAATATCTCTGATATCCGAACCGACACTTCCCGACGGATCAAATACCGCCACCTTCTTATCCTGACCATATACCAAGTTTACACACAACAAGGTAAACATAACTGTTACAATTCTTTTCATTTTTTTA
The DNA here is from genome assembly GCA_031273395.1 of Bacteroidales bacterium. Classification (GTDB taxonomy): domain Bacteria; phylum Bacteroidota; class Bacteroidia; order Bacteroidales; family UBA4181; genus JAIRLS01. The sequence continues at coordinate 24,560 of JAISRX010000197.1, forward strand.
ATTTTTAATTGATTACACATTTTTTTAATTTTTAATTGATTATATATATATTTAATTTTTAATTCGTAATTGATTTAATTCTTCATCATCGGTATCACCTTTTCCGCTATCTTCTTCGCCAGTTTGTCGAATGCTTCCTCGCCGGCTTTGGTGTAGTTTTTGCCTGTCCAGCCGCCTTTGGCTTCGTCGATTTTCGGTTTAAGCGTTTTTTGCGTGTGGACGTTGTAAAGGCTCACCGTAGCATCTGCCCAGCAAAATACGGTTGTTCCTCCGGCGGCGTCGGTGCAGCGGGCAAGGTAGGCGTCCACCTTTACCACATAATCGGCGTCTTCTTCCGATTCGGTGAAATTGCAGCCGCAGTCGTTTTCGGTAAGCAGCGCGGGCAGTTTGTCGGCAATATACACCACTTCTTCGCCTTCCACCGTTTCCTTACATTCCACAAACACATAGATGCTGTTTTCCAAATCGGTAAGGGTTTGAATCAGTTCATTGCGCAGGCGTTCGCATTTGCGCATCTGCAGGTTGCTGTCGTCGGCGTTGGGGTCGATGGCGGTGAGCAAATCCTGTGCGTATGCTATCATGGCAAAATGCCGTACCGCCTGTTCGCATTGTGTGCGGGCTTTGCCTTTTGCGCCTTTTCCCGCCAGTTCGGCGGCAGTCTCCAGCGCTCCTTCCACCTTGCTCAAATAGAGGGATACCTGATTGCCGTAGTAGGCGGTCACTTCATTTTTGCCGGCAAAGGCAAAGGCATACGCCCTGTTTTTGTCCCTGTCGTAATACGCATCGACTTTCACGCCGACGATCTCCGCATCGGACGAAATGACTGCCGACGCCCTGTAAATGGACATGATGTCCTCCCTGCCGCCCATTTGCACGCTCAGGTCGCTTGCGCTTGTCTGCGCCTGTATCTTCACGCGGATGTTCTCGGAGAGTTCCTTTTTTGCGTCCAGTTTCAGGCGGTTTATGATTCTTTCAGGATAGTCGCCGGCGCGTACCTGCTCCGAGGCAAACCCTGTAAGAAAAGCGCTGCCCGGATAAGCCATCTCACGGTAGGCGCCGTCTATCCACTGTGGCGCCTCCTGCCCTGAGAGGGCAGGAGTACACAGCCAACAGATGATCAAAATATAATGTTTCATCGCACAATTACAAATTCAAAGAAATGATATTGCTTACTCTCTGTTGCGAAAATCCTCCAAGCCCTTCTCCATTTCTTTTCTAAATCTGTCCTCTTCAAACTGTATGGATATTTTTTTATCCTGAGACAGTTTTTTATAGATGGAGCCGATGGATTCATCCGTCATTTCCACACATACATAGACCTTGTAACTTCCGTCTTCCTGTGCGTATGTATTGCTACAGATGATCCTGCTGGATATCACTCCGTCAAGAAGCGCCTTCTGTTCTTCGCCCGACTGATTGACAAAATCCGAAGTTTTTTGCATGTTTGCGCCTGCTTGATGTTCCTGGTCAAAATTTTTGATCATTCCGACAATGATGGATTGCAGCGCCGCCAAAAGATTGGTACGGGCGTCAAGGGCTGCCGTGTTTTTGGCGAGCCGTTCCGACTGGCTTGATCCGATGCCGGAAGCGCGTTTAGTCGCTTTCATTGCCATTTCCTCACACTCCTCTTTCTCCATCTTAACCCCTCTGCCAAGAGCGGCTTTCTGTTGCGACGTGGTTGCCACCTGTTTCGTTCCCTTGCAGCCCGTAAAACTTACGCCTGCCGTTACGATCATCGCTGCCATTGCAGCATAAATTACTACTTTTTTCATGTTCATTTTTATTAAATTATTTAAACTTGTTTTTATTAAAATTAGATATAGAATTTACGTTTTTATTTGCTTTGATTTTAAAATTATTTGTTATTGGGCGACCGCAAGGGTCGCCCCTACGTCATATTTTCTGATTTTTAAATTATTTGTTATTGGGCGACCGCAAGGGTCGCCCCTACGTCATATTTCTTGATTTTTAAATTATTCATTGTTGGGCAAACACGCAGGTTTGCCCCTGCCATTTCCATTTCTTCAGGAATGAAAAATAAAAACCTTATAACAGATATGAAGTGCGACCCCGACGGGGTCAAATGTTTATAGCAGACATGCACCTCTCTGTTGTACGACCCCGACGGGGTCGAATGTTTATAGCAGACATGCCCCCCTCTGTTGTGCGACCCCGACGGGGTCGAATGGACACGCAACATCCTTTCTCTATAAACATGCGACGTCTTCGACGTCGAAACCGGCATACATGGTTTATATTGTTTATTTTCCATCTGATGTCCCGTTATTCATTGTCCGTTATTCCGAACAGGGTGTAATCTACCTGAATGTTTCCGGTGGTATCCGGCACGTCCTGCCGGTCGCGAGTACCGTGCGGGTAATGTTCGGCGCGATTGAGGTCGCACTGCCAGTAACCGACCAGGTCGTCTTTCTTTTCGCGCAGTTTCTGGCGCAACAGGTTCACAAACACACTGCCCACGCCGATGGAGGCGGTCAGGATGGGGTTGGTGATTGCCAATGCGGTGGTGGTTGCCGCTACCAGTCCTTTGAAAGCGTCGCTGTCCATGACTTTGTCTGCGTCGAGCGCCCACCGGCGCACATCCTCGTCGCTCTCGATCACCCACAGTTGCAGGTGGAGAGCGTCGGGGATGCTTTCGCTCCGGTAAAGTAGCAATCCGGTTTCTCCGAAGAGCAGCGTTTGATTGTCGCGTACCCCGTCGATGGCGAGGTGGTAGCTTTGTGCGAAATTGTCCGCTTCGGACAGCACCGCATCCAGCAGTTTTTGCCTGCGGGAGGCGTCGTCGGGCAAATTCATCAAATCCGCCAACGTAGGGGCGACCCTTGCGGTCGCCCTGTTTGCGGTCGCCCCGTTTGCGGTCGTCCCGTTTGCGGTCGCCCTGTTTGCGGTCGCCCTGTTTGCGGTCGCCCCGTTTACGGTCGCCCCATTTACGATCGTCCCGTTTGCGAGGGCAGGCGCAAGACCTGCCCCTACGGGTACGGGTGTTGCGTAACTGTATATGCGCAGTTCCGCGCGGTTGAACAACCCCAAAAATCCCTCGCGGTTGTTGAACACCTTCATTTTATTGATCCTTGCGTAAAACATGATTTAAGAATTTAAAATGATCATATTATGGTTGAATATCAATAACCTTTCGTTACCTGATCCCGTGTATCCCGTAGGGGCAAGGCGCGCCTTGCCCTTACAATGCGCCGTCGTTGCCGCAATGGTACGTGCGATGGTAGGGGCGTTGCGCGCAACGCCCCTACAGCGGCGGCATTTGTTTTGCCGGGCAGTCCCGCAGGGACGGGATGTGCATAACCGCGGGTGTAACGAAGCGCAACCCGTGGACACGGACGCCCCGCCCATCTGCAAACCCTGAAAGGGCGGCATTATCTTATAATGTATCGTCCCTGCATGGTCGGTGGGCAGTACTTCCGGGGTCGATTGGTACGTACTTTCACGGTCGGTTGGTCGTACTTCCGGGGTCGATTGGTACGTACTTTCACGGTCGGTTGGTCGTACTTCCGGGGTCGGTTGGTACGTACTTTCACGGTCGGTTGGTACGTACTTCCGACGGCAGTTGGTACGTACTTTCGGAGGCGGTTGGTACGTACTTCCGGAGGCAGTTGGTACGTACCTCCCGACCCTGTCGGCAGTACCCGTTAACCCTGTCGGCAATATCCGGCGACAACACTGACGGTAGCGGCTCATGACTTCCGTTCGAGTTTTTCCCGTTTCAGTTCCGCCCTGAATGCCTCGCTGAACACGAAGTGCGGCACGATGTCGGTGACGGTGTCGGCGGTTGCCTGCTGCGGCGAATCAACACCTTTGCTGCGCAGGGTGACTCTGGTGTAGCCCAGCGAATCCAGATGTACGCTTAACCCCAGCTTTGAAAACGACAGCAGGGTTTTAAATCCCTTGTTGAACGCCATTCTCACTTCATCGCGGTTCATGGTGGTGTCGGCGCACACCGCGTCCAAAAACTCGTCATACGTAATGCTGCCGCGTATGACGGCTTCCACATAATACTTCGGGGCGGCAGCCCTGTTTTGAGGGTTTAGCCTCTGAATTACTCTATACAATAAACTCATGGTAATAAAATTTTAGATGGGTGATAAATAATAAAAAAGCCGCCCATGTCAAAAAAACATGCGACGGCCTGGTATAAACTGTGAAAAAATCGGCTATACGCGCGCGCGTATATAATATATGTGTAACTGCCTGATTTACTCTCTCTCTCTCTCTCTCTCTCTCTCTCTCTCTCTCTCTCTCTCGCTCTCTCTCTCTCTCTCTCTCGCGGAAAATATCGAGCCAAAATGCGGCACACCACGGGGA
>JAISRX010000203.1 GCA_031273395.1 Bacteroidales bacterium
AACGCATTAAAAACATCAATAACCCAACGTATCTCGCAGGAACGTGGCGCGTCTCTAACTCGTTTGACATGGAAGACCTTATTTCATCCGACACAATAGCAGTTTACATTCGCGCAATCACCATTTACATTCGCGCAATCGCCATTTACACTCGCGCAATCGCCATTTACATTCGCGCAATCGCCATTTATACTCTGACAATTGGCATTTACATTCTGACAATTGGCATTTACATTCGGGCAATCGCCATTTACATTCGGGCAATCGCCATTTACATTCTGCAGCCATATAATGATTTTAATGCGTTGACTCTGACCGAATGCAGTATATTTTGTTTTTTTGTAATTAGAATCGTATATTTGTCCCGGTTGTTTCAAGCATAAAAAAATGAGTTCGGAATTAATAAAAGTCAATTTCATCATGGATGAAACACACGGCAAGTTGGAACGTCTCAAAGCCCAACTCGGCAAATTGGACAAGGTAGCCATCGCCTTTTCGGGAGGCGTTGACTCTTCTTTTTTGCTGCATGTGGCACATCAGAAGCTCGGCGGGAGGGTGCTTGCGCTCACCGCACTGTCGGCGTTCTATCCCGACAGGGAATCAAACGAAGCCATTGCCTTTGCCGCCGAACGGGGTATCAGGCATATTACCTGCGTGGTGGACGAGTTGAACATAGCCGGTTTTGCAGAAAACCCGCTCAACCGGTGCTATCTTTGCAAACGGAATTTGTTCGGCGTTTTCAATAAAACAATTCAGGAAGAAAATATTCGTTATCTTGCCGAAGGGTCTAATGCGGACGACACGGGCGACTACCGTCCCGGAATGATTGCCGTGAAGGAACTGGAAGTGCTGAGCCCGTTGCGCGATGCAGGACTGACAAAGAAGGAAATCAGGATACTGTCCAGGGAAATGGGATTGCCCACATGGGAAAAACCGTCATTTGCCTGTCTTGCTTCGCGCATCCCTTACGGGGAAAAGATCACGCGGGAGAAGCTCAATGCGGTTGGGGAAGCCGAACAGTTGCTGCTTGATTTGGGGTTCAGGCAGGCGCGCGTGCGGCATCACGGCAAGTTGGCGCGCATTGAAGTAAATCCCGAAGAGTTATCCGGCGTTCTGCATCCCGAAAAGCGCGAAATCATTGTTTCGGGCGTCAAGAAGGCGGGGTTTGCATACGTTACCGTAGATTTGCAGGGATACCGCACGGGAAGCATGAATGAAACCATCAGCAGATAATCTTTCCGTAGCTTAACACAACGATATGCGACCTTTTATTTTAGCCGACAATCAGGACATCACCCGCGAAGGCGTCTGGGCGCTGTTGAAACAGCTGAACATCACGGATATGTCAAGTTGGGCTGCTTCGCGAAACGAACTGCTCGCCGGGCTGAAAAAATATCCCAACGCCGTAGTGGTACTGGATTATACGCTTTTCGACTTTTCGGACGTGAACGAAATCATCAACATCAAGGGCGGTCACAGCAAATCGTCGTGGCTGCTGTTTTCCGACGAGCTGGGCGAACAGTTTCTCCGGCAGGTGCTGTTTTCCGCACAGACATTCAACATCGTCATGAAAACCAATTCCCGTCAGGACATCCTTACCGCGCTGGAATACACCTGCAACGACCGGGAATACCTTTGCGAACCGGCAAAACAGATTTATAAAAGCGATGTGCCTCTTTCCATCCCCGATTTGCTCACCCCGTCGGAAAAGGAAGTCCTGTACCACATTGCTCTGGGCAAAACCACAAAGGAAATCGCATACGACAAGAACCTGAGTTTTCACACGGTCAACGCCCACCGGAAAAACATCTTCCGCAAACTGGAAGTCAACAACGTCCACGAAGCCATCAAGTACGCTTTGCGGGCAGGTATCATCAACGTTGCAGAATATTGTATCTAAATCATCATCGCCATGCAAAATCGAAGTCTGGTCTCCATCACCGATTACAACAAGGAAGAATATCTGGAAATCCTGCGTATTGCAGCCCTGCTGGAAGGCAATCCGAACCGGGACATCCTGTCGGGAAAAGTCGTCGGAACGCTCTTTTTTGAACCTTCCACCCGGACGCGCCTCAGTTTTGAAACGGCGGTACAGCGGTTGGGCGGCAAAGTGATCGGTTTTGCCGATGCGGGAAGTTCCAGCGTCGTCAAAGGCGAAACGCTCAAAGACACCATCAGGATGGTCAGCAACTATGTTGATCTGATTATCATGCGGCATCCCCTGGAAGGAAGCGCGCGTTATGCCAGCGAAATAGCCACCGTTCCCGTTATCAACGCCGGAGACGGGGCTAACCAGCATCCGTCGCAAACCCTGCTCGACCTGTATTCCATTCAGAAAACGCAGGGAACGCTCGAAAACCTGAATATCTTCCTGATCGGCGACCTGAAATACGGGCGTACCGTCCATTCGCTGCTGATGGCAATGTCGCATTTCAATCCCACCTTCTATTTCATCTCGCCCGGCGCATTAAAGATGCCCGTCGAATACAAGATGTTCCTGCACTCGAAAGGCATCCGCTTTTTTGAATATCCCGAATTTATCGACATCATCTGCGAGGCGGACATTATTTATATGACGCGGGTACAGAAAGAACGTTTTTCCGATCCCATCGAGTACGAGAAAAACAAGAATGCCTACGTCCTGAACAGGGCGATACTGGAAAATACCAAGCCCAACGTGCGGGTGCTGCATCCCCTGCCGCGCGTGAACGAAATTGATGTGGACGTGGACGATCATCCCAAAGCGTACTATTTCACCCAGGCGCTTAACGGAGTATTTGTCCGGCAGGCAATTATTGCCGAAGCGCTTGATCTGACCCGTCATATTAATGTATAAACGCCCTATTCGTCGATGGAGCATTTGCCGCGATACCTGTTATATCCTGCCGACGTGTTTGTCGAGAGAAACCCCTACATTGTGAGTACGGTGCTGGGGTCGTGCGTATCGGTCTGTCTGTATTCGCCCGCAATGCAGATGGGCGCTATCAATCATTATATCCTGCCCCACTGGAACGGCAACGATCTGGCGACCATGAAGTACGGCAACCTTTCCATCATCCGTATTCTGGAGGGACTGTTGAGTTTCGGATGCGATCACGACGATCTTCAGGCAAAGGTATTGGGCGGGGCGGAAGTGCTTACCGGCGCTCCGACGCGCTTTCACATCGGACGCAGAAACGTCAGGATAGCAATGGACATACTTGCCGAATTTGACATACCGGTCGTTTTTTCCAATGTGGGCGGGGCGGAAGGAAGAAAAATCAGCTTCAACACAAAGACGGGCGAAGTGGAATGTCGTTTCATCAAACAAAGAACACAATAAAAAAACATGGATAATCACAAGATCATGAACATGCTTTTAATCGGTTCCGGCGGACGGGAACATGCGCTGGCGTGGAAAATATCGCAAAGCGCCTCGGTGCGGCGACTGTTCATAGCGCCCGGCAATGCCGGTACGGCGCAGGCAGGCGTGAATGTAGCCATTGGCGTAAACGATTTTGAGGCGTTGGGAAAATTTGCCTTGCAGGAACAGATCGACATGGTGGTAGTGGGTCCGGAAGAACCGCTGGTAAACGGTATTTCGGATTACTTTTCAGGAAATGCGGCATTGCGGCATATCCACGTCATCGGTCCTTCCAAACAGGGCGCACAACTGGAGGGCAGCAAGGAGTTTGCCAAAGAGTTCATGATGCGTCACCACATCCCCACAGCCGCATACGGCAGTTTCCGCATCGACCGCGAAAAGGAAGCGCAGGATTTCATCCGCACCCTCTCGCCCCCATACGTGCTGAAAGCCGACGGTTTGGCTGCCGGAAAGGGCGTGGTGATTGTGGACTCGCCCGAAGAGGCTTTTGCAGCGCTGCATGAAATGTTTTCGGGCAAGTTCGGCGCCGCCGGAAACACGGTGGTCATCGAGGAGTTTCTTCAGGGCATTGAGTTGTCCGTCTTTGCATTGACCGACGGGAAAGATTATGTGATACTGCCGGAAGCCAAAGACTACAAACGCATCGGGGAAGGCGACACGGGACCGAATACCGGAGGAATGGGGGCTGTATCGCCCGTGCCGTTTGCCGGAAAAACCTTCATGCGAAAAGTGGAGGAACGCATTGTCCGCAGAACGGTGGAAGGACTTCGGAAAGAGGGCATTCCCTACAGGGGTTTTATCTTTTTCGGACTGATCAACGTGCGGGACGAGCCGGTGGTGATAGAATACAATGTACGCATGGGCGATCCGGAAACCGAAGTGGTGATGCCGCGAATCGACTCCGACCTGGTAGAACTTTTCCGGGCGGTTGCCGAAGGAAACATCGGGACAAAAACCATCCGTATCCGTCCGCAAACCGCTGCTGCCGTAATGCTCGTTTCGGGCGGCTATCCGGGAGATTATCCGAAGGGAAAACCGATCGAAGGACTCGAAAACACCGGCGACTGCCTCGTCTTTCATGCGGGAACGGCCGAAAAGGACGGACGGATTGTCACCGCCGGCGGAAGAGTAATAGCCGTGAGCGCATTGAACGACAGCATGAATACGGCGCTGAGCGTTGCCGGAAGAAACGCCGACCTCATCCGTTTCGACGGCAGATACTACCGCAGAGACATCGGATTTGACCTGCAAAAATACCTCTAACCTGACATATTCCCATGCTCCGTTTCTTGCGTTCGTCAAATACCGCAGTTTTGCTGGTCATCCTCTTTTTGGCCGGCGTCACATGGTTGCACGCTTTTCTGCACCCTGGGACTGATACAGACTCCCGGCACGGAATGTTCCTCTTCAGGGCAATGGCTGCATGGCTCGAAGACAAACCGGATCTGTCGGTATGGTTCGGACTGTTGTCTGTTCTGACCGTTGCCGGACTGATGATTTTCATCAACAAACTGAACCTGATAGATAAAATATCCTACCTGCCTGCCCTGTTCTATATCCTGCTTTCGGGAGGAGCGCCCGTCATACACCGCTTCAATGAGGCGGTCATTGCCACCATCCTGCTGATCTTCGCATTTACGCAACTGATGACCTCCTTCCGCAGCGAACGGGTATCATACGGATACTTCGCAGCCTCGATACTGATTGCCCTGGCTACATTTTTTTTCCGCTATGCCTGCCTGTTCATGTTGATGGTGTGGGGCTGCATCCTGTTTTTCCGTACCGGATACTGGCGCGAATGGATATTTTCGATACTGGGATTCTTCCTTCCGTTTTTCTGGCTCTTTGCTTACTGCTATATTATTGAAGACAACCCCATGCGGATATTCGGCATAGTCGGAGAAATATTTTCCACATCGCATACCATCCCTTCCGTTGATCTGTCCGCCATGATTTTTTTCGCCGTCAGTTTCTTCACGGGCATGACCACGATGGTATATCTGTTGCGGCGCGTCAATTCGCAAAAAAACGTCGTTCGCAAAGGGCATTACATGCTGGTGATGACCACCCTCATTATACTGCTTATCATCTTCATCGCCCCCTGTACGCTTCCGCAGGTGTGGTACCTGATGGCTTTCCCCCTGTCCTTTTTCCTGTCCTATTATCTGGCTAACACCTCGTCCATACGCAAGGGAAACATCATCCTCTGGCTGTTTCTGGCAGGAGTCGGAATAGTTCACTATCTGTATTTTGCCGGGCAATAAAAAACAGCAACCCCTGATCCGACGGGTTTTCACTGTTGATCATTGCTGTCCGGCAGGAAATAACGGTTAATTCTTTTTTTGAGGCGCTATTCGTACTATACTGCATTCGGTTGAGTTTTGAGTTTTCGTACCCCGCACTGCGCTTCGCTTGTACGGGGTTATCAAAAGGCAACCCCTGTCGGGGTTGCGCACAGCCCTGCATAGACGTAAAACG
>JAISRX010000204.1 GCA_031273395.1 Bacteroidales bacterium
CGTTTTACGTCTATGCAGGGCTGTGCGCAACCCCGACAGGGGTTGCCTTTTGATAACCCCGTACAAGCGAAGCGCAGTGCGGGGTACGAAAACTCAAAACTCAACCGAATGCAGTATAAATGTCGATTGTCAGTATGTAAATGCCGATTGTCGGCGTGTACGTCGGTGAGCATGTGGACTTTCAAGCCTCCCCTTTTTTTGCCATCGCCTTTGGGATGGCGACCCACACCTTTCATCACGTCCGAAAACAGCGTTATCGTGGTGGAATCGAAGGCATAAAACTGCTCGAAACTGACTTCCTTTTTCTTTCGGCTGACCGACAAAAGCGAATGAAAATGACTGATCAGCTCGAAATAATACAACCTGAAAAGTTCGTTGTCGCGCCGGCGAAGTCTGTCGCCAAAGATGCTTTTGGCGGGTGCACCATCCATTCCCAAATAACTCAATTTTCCCGCCGGTGCCCGCATCCCGTCACAAACTTCTCCGGATAAATCGCATCGGGAAAAGATGCCGAACAGCATGCCTGTCAAAGGTCAAATTTCTCTTTCGGCAGCATTTTTACTGTTTGTTTGAAGATCGGCTGACCGACTAAATTTTTTGTATTATCTTTGCCTATCGTTGTAAGATTGTCTTTGCAAGTACAAAATTACAACTTTCGGGCAACCTGACAATGGTCGCCTTTTTTAGTCGGAATAATTTAGTCGGTCAGGAGTGTTTTTTATCAATATTTCTACTCACTTTGGACTCTTTTTCTTCCAAATTTGCTCCAATTTTAACTAAACTTTAACACTTGTGAGTAAAGAGGCTGCAATGTGGGTTAATTCTTAGTTCTCAACTCCCGCCACGCTAACCGGTCTTTTTTCCATGTCGCTGCATGTTTTTTCATGCCGGAAGTTTCAAAAAATATTATCTTTGCATTTCGTTTATAATTTGTATTTTCATCAATCAATATAAAAATTAATGGATTATGGGTAATATGGTACAGCGGCACAAGGCGATATTGCGCGAGTTGGCGAAAGACGGGTATGTAAAAGTTTCCGATTTGAGCGAACGTTTCAATACGTCGGCTGTTACGATCAGAAAGGACATAAAATATCTGGAGAGCAAGCGGTTGCTCTTTCGCAGTCACGGCAGCATCAGTTTATACAGCTCATTGACCAACGAACGGCACATCGACGAAAAGGAAAAGGTAAAGGTCGATGAAAAAATCAGGATCGCCGAAGCGGCAAACAGGCTGCTGGAGGCGGACGACCGGATCATCATCGCATCGGGGACTACCGTGCTTGCCTTTGCCAACAAACTGACCTTTGCCGACCCGCTGACCGTGATCACCCCTTCCATGAAAATATCCATCAGTTTGTGCTACAAGCAAAATATAGAAGTGATACAGCTGGGCGGTTCCATGCGGAAAAGTTCCGCGTCGGTGATTGGTCCAGAAGCCGAGAATTTCCTTGACACACTGGCTTGCAGCAAATTGTTTCTGGGGATTGACGGGCTGGATCTCGACTTCGGACTCACCACCAGCAACATTGCCGAAGCTCATCTCAATCAGGCAATGATCAAGGCGGCGCAAAAGGTAATCGTTCTGGCGGATTCGTCGAAGTTCGGCAAAAGGGGCTTCGGTAAAATCTGCGATCTCAATCAGGTACACCTGATCATCACCGACAGGGACGCGCCCGCAAGTTCCGTTGAGATACTCCGCGAAAAAGGAATTGATGTGATGCTGGTATGACAGGTCAAAAATCACCGGGCATCATGAATCTGGAACAGTTGGTTCGTCCCTGCATCTGGAATTTAAAACCGTACTCGTCCGCGCGCGACGAGTTCAAGGGAGAAGCGTCCGTGTATCTCGACGCCAACGAAAATCCCTATCGTATTTACGGGATGAACCGTTACCCCGACCCGTTGCAGTGGAAATTGAAGGAAGCCATTGCACGGGTGAAAAACGTGGACAGTGAACAGATTTTCCTCGGCGTGGGGAGCGACGAACCCATCGACAATGTTTTCCGCGTGTTTTGCGAGCCGGGCGTGGCAATGCGGTAGCTATCGACCCCACTTACGGCATGTATCAGGTAGCCGCCGGGGTAAACAATGTGGAATACAGGCGCGTACTGCTCAACAAATCGTTCGACTTCACTGCCGACAGCCTCCTGCAAGCCACCGACAGCCACACCAGGCTGATCTTCCTGTGTTCGCCCAACAACCCCACCGGCAACTCCCTGAACAGGGAAGAGATCGTACAAACCGTCAGGCGGTTCGACGGTATTGTAGTTCTGGACGAAGCCTATATCGATTTTTCGCGGCAAGCCTCCTTCCTCGAAGAATTGAACCTGTACCCCAACCTGATAGTACTGCAAACATTCTCGAAAGCATGGGCAAGCGCAGCCGTGCGGCTCGGAGTGGCATTCGCCCGCCCGGAGATTGTCCGGATCATGAACAAGGTAAAATATCCGTACAACATCAATCAACTCACGCAGGACTACGCCCTGAAAATGCTTGCGAAGGAAAGCCGGGTGAAGCGATGGGTGGAAACGCTGTTGCGCGACCGTGAAAAACTGTGGAAACGGCTCTCGGCATTGCCCTGTATTGAAAAACTCTATCCCACCGACGCCAATTTCATCCTTGCCGGGGTGACCGACGCCAATGCCGTCTATCAATACCTGACAGACAGAGGCGTGATTGTGCGCAACCGGAATACGGTATCGCTTTGCGCCGGCTGTTTGAGGATAACGGTAGGAACGCCGCAGGAAAACAAAACGCTGATCGACGCTTTGGAACGGATGAACTTAACCGGTACTCCATGTACGCCTTTGAAACGCAGATAAGGGTAAGATACGGCGAAACCGATCAGATGGGATACGTATATTACGGCAATTATCCCCTGTATTATGAGGTGGCGCGGACGGAAATGCTCCGCTCGCTGGGATTGAGTTATGCACAAATGGAGCAGGAAGGGATTTTTCTTCCGGTGCGCTCGCTGGAAGTCCGTTACATGGAAGCCGCCCGTTATGACGACCTGCTGACCGTGAAGGTAATGCTTAAGGAACTGCCGGGCGTCCGGATACATTTTTATTATGAACTCTACAATGAGTGGCAGACACTCCTGAACACCGGCGAAACGGTGCTGGTGTTTGTGGACGCCCATACGCGGAAACCGAGAAAAGCTCCGCAATCTTTGTTGTCCGCACTCGGTAAGAAATGGGAAATTAAATAATGTATAACAACCGTCATACATAGTTTATTTCCCGTTTCTAAGGCATTGTTGTCATGCTATCCGGAAGTACCGTTTTTAGCCTCGCCATAGCGCCTCATCATGCCGAATACAAAAACTGACCGTTCCCTATTGCTGATTTCCGAGGTTCTAACTGCCTGTTTTTCTGTTACGCAATCGGTTGCGTAAATTTTTCTTGATTTGAGAGAACAATTTCAAAAAAGAACTTGTACCTTTGTCCCGTCGTTTGAAAATTTTTGCTCCGAGGCAAGAAGCAAAAAAAGCAAGACATTTAAAAAAATAGAAAATGAAGACTTTTTCTCACATATTGTTTGCCGAATGGCTGCCCGAAGGTATAAAAAATCTTTCGGTAGCTGTTGCTGTGTCCCCTGCTCATCAGGCGTATGCATGCTTCGGCGTGACATTTAGAGAGAGAGAGAGAGAGAGAGAGAGAGAGAGAGAGAGAGAGAGAGAGAGAGAGAGAGAGAGAGAGAGAGAGAGAGACAAAATGTAAAGGATACATATATTATATATGCGCGCGCGAATATAACAAATTTTTTCACATTATATATCAAGTCGTCATATCTTTTTGGGATATGCCGGCTTTTTTTGTGTCCGGACGCAAGGATTACAAAAAAAATTACCGGTGGCGGAATGTTTGCGGAATGTTCCGCAACTCCAAACCGGAACCGAAACACACTTGCGGGCCATTCCGCAACCCCAAACCGGAACCAAAACATACTTGCGGGCCATTCCGCAACCCCAAACCGGAACCGAAACATACTTGCGGGCAATTCCGCAACCGCAAACAGGATCAGAAACATACTTGCGGGAAATTCCGCAACCCCAAACCGGAACCGAAACATGCTTGCGGGCAGTTCCGCAACCCCAAACCGGAACATACCTGTGAAATATTCCATACCATAATAATATTGTCTCACTTAAAATATATGTGCTATGAAAATAATCAGATTTGATTTGAAACATCTCCGCAACGAAGAACATTTTCAGTTGATGAGCGATTTCAAGAAGTTGGCGGAAGCCGTCGGCGTATCCGCTTTATATATTGACAGGTTCTTTGCTGCATTTGTCGTTCTGCTGGATAAGGAAAACCTTGCCCTGGAAGTCATCCGCAAAAGCGAACTGACGGCAGGCATTACCGAAGCCGATGAACGGCGCGATAACGTCTATCGCGGTTTTTTGATCCTGCTGGAAAGTTACCTGCACAGCCCCCGCAGCGAAAAAGTGGAGGCTGCCCGCCACCTTCGGATCGTGACGGATCACTACGGCGATTTCCGCAACAAGCCCTACAACGAAGAAACGGCGTCCATTACCAATTTTGTGCAGGAGGTGTATGAGCGCTGTGCCGCCGATCTCGACACGCTGAACGCCGGCGAATGGATCAGCGAACTTTCCGCCGCCAATCAAACTTTCGACGAGCTGATGAACCGGCGTTTCGACCGGGCAGCCGAAAGGGAATACGTCAGTTTGCGTGAAACCCGTAATGAAATCGACAAAATTTATGCGCAGATGGTCGAATTTATTGACGCCTCCGTCATCCTGAACGGCGGAGAGGCGCATACCGGTTTTGTGAACCGGTTGAACGAACGGGTGCAGTATTATAAAAGCACGCTGGCGCAACGCAAAGGCAGAAGTGCAGCAAAAAAAACCGAAAACAAAAAACCGGAATGACCGCCATGAGAGGATCAGTACAATACCGTCACCGTAGAGACGTGGCATGCCGCGTCTCTACTATCGCAGGGGGAGCGTTGCAATTATATGTCATCCCCTGTGTTTCGGGGTATGACCGGGTGCGTTCTTTACCAATGCACGGTTGGCGCTCACAGGAAGCGCCCTTAGCCTTTAAAAAGGGAGGGAGCATGAGTTAAAACAAAGCAGTTGTGAAATCATCAAGATCAGTGATTTTTTTATGTGTAATTTTTATAAAACCATCAATGAAAAATTTAAAACCAGTTATATTAATTTTATTGTTATCAAATATTTTTGTCCGCGCTTTCGGGCTGCAACCGGCAATATCCATATCCGGTACGGTAACGGACGCGGAAAATGTTCCCCTTCCCGGGGTAACCATCATGATAGAGGGAACCGCCACCGGTACGGTGAGCGACGCCAACGGGCGTTTCGCACTGACAGTTCCCGGTGAAGACGCCACACTTGTCTTTTCCTTTGTCGGTTTTCAAACCCAAAAGACGGCAGTCGGTTCCCGCAGGGTCATCGACATAACGCTGGCAGAGGAGGTCGCCGAAATCGAAGAAGTAGTAGTAGTGGCTTACGGCACGCAGAAGAAAGTGTCGGTGACTGCCGCTATTGCAACAGTGCAAACCAAAGAACTGAAACAAAGTTCCGCTGCCAACCTGTCTTCTGCCCTGGCGGGCAGATTGCCCGGGCTAACGGCTTTGCAGAGTTCGGGGCAACCGGGTAACGATGCTGTAAATCTTTATCTGCGCGGACGCGGGACGACTAATGGTTCCGATCCGCTGATACTGATCGACGGCGTTCCGCGCGACAATATCAGCACGCTGGATCCGAACGAAATTGCCTCCGTTTCCATCCTGAAGGATGCATCGGCTACTGCCGTATTCGGCGTGCGGGGCGCTAACGGCGTTATCCTGATTACCACGCGGCGCGGGACGCCCGGAAAAGCCGAACTGAGCGTTTCGGCCGACTACAGCCTGCAACAGTTTATTGCCCGCGCCGACCGTATCCATTCGTGGGAATTTGCCGAACTGCGCAATCAGGCGGCGCGTAACGGCGGCGCCACTGAAGCCAGTCTGCCCTTTACCCCGTATATGATCGAAATGTACAAAAACGGCAGCAATCCGGCGTTTTATCCCGACAGGGATACCTATCACGAATATTTCCGCGACTGGGCGCCGCAAACCCGCATCAATGTCAACCTGAGCGGCGGTACGGACGATCTTACTTATTTCCTCAATGTCGGTTACATAGGGCAGGGTGGGCAGTTCAAAACCGAACCGGAAAGCGTCCTCGGCTATGATCCGAGCTACAGCATGAACCGCTATTCCTTTCGCGGAAATATCGATTACAAAATTGTCCGCAATCTAAAAATGTCGCTGAATCTGGCAAGCTATCTGGAAAAGATGAACTCTCCCCAGACAGCAGAGATGTTTGGCGGCTCAATGGCAGGAATGGTGGCAAATATGGTGGCTTATATATGGGGGACGCCGCCGACCGATCCGGGACCGCTTACCGTAGCCGGTTACGGAGCGCCTGAAGGGCAGGTGCTCAATCAGACAGGTCTTGACCGCAACACCTACGGAGAAATCAACCGCCGCGGATACCGGCAGGAAACCAATACCATGCTGAACTCCTCGCTGGCGCTGGACTGGGGGCTTGACTTCATCACCAAAGGACTGAGCGCGAAAGCGATGATCGCTTTCGACGCCAAAGCGAGAACCATCCTGCAAGGGGTGCGCGCTTACGATACTTATTCATGGAGCGTGGCGCGTACTGCCGACGATGAATGTTCCTACGGCGTCATTCACGGAAATCAGAACGAGGCAATTTCCCTGTCCAAAGGCATGGATACACATTATTACATGAACCTCCAGGCTTCATTGAATTATGCCCGTACTTTCGGACGGCACGACGTCGGCGCCATGTTTCTTTTCCAGCGCGACAACTGGGACGGTTATTCGGCAGATTTGCCCTACAACATAGTAGGCGTGGTAGGTCGCGTTACCTACGGGTATGACGAGCGTTATCTGGCAGAGTTCAACCTCGGATACAACGGATCGGAACAGTTTGCCCCGAAAAACAGATTCGGACTGTTCCCTGCGCTCTCCGCCGGATGGGTGGTCAGCAACGAAAGTTTTCTCAAGGAAAACAGGATACTGACCAACTTGAAACTGAGGACTTCCTATGGTAAAGTGGGCAACGACAAAGGCGCTGGGCGATTCATCTACCTGAGCGACATCACCGAAACGGGCGGGGTGATTTCTTCTCTGAATTACGGTAGAAGCATTGAGCAGGGGAAAATAGGCAACGAAGCCATTCAATGGGAAGAAGCCTACAAACAGAATCTCGGTATCGACTTTCAGGTATTCAAAAGCATTTCGCTGAGCGCGGACGTCTTCAGAGAAAAAAGAGACCACATCCTGATCACCAGAAATACGGTGCCGGAACTGCAGGGCGTTCCCTTAGGCAATATCCCGAAGGTCAACATGGCTCAGGTGGATAATTACGGGTATGAACTGGAATTAACCTGGCAAAAGTCGCTCAACGCCGACTGGTCGGTTACCGTAAAGGGCAATTACGCCTACAATGAAAACAGGCAGATACTGGTGGACGAACCCATATTGAGCGAAGAATATGCCTACCGGTACAGGAGTACGGGCTACAGCATCGGTCAGCCTTTCGGTTATCAGGTGGACTATAGCAACGGCAACGGGTACATCAACACGCAGGACGAACTGGATCATCTGATTCCCTACAATGTGGGGGGCAATCCCCGTTTGGGCGACCTGAAATATGTGAACGTTAATGAAGACAATGTGATTGATCCCAAAGACATGGTGCCTATGGGATACAGCGAAGTGCCGCGCATTGCCTACGGTTTTTCGGGTATGCTGAATTACAGAAATCTGGATTTTTCCTTTCTGTTTTCCGGCATTGCCCGAAGCAGCCGCATGTACTCCGGATGGGGCATAACGGAATTTGGGGCAGACGGCGCAGGCTTTTACAGCGACTGGCACAAGCATGCATGGACGCAGGAACGGTATGACGCCGGAGAAGAAATTCTTTACCCTGCTTTAGGCGCCGGAGCGGGAAGCAGTCAGCAGAACAACAGTTTTTATCTGTTGGACAGGTCGTTTCTCCGTTTGAAAAATGTCGAATTAGGGTACAATTTGCCGCAAAAATGGCTTCAACCTGCCGGAATCGGCAGGGTGCGCTTTTATGTAAACGGCAACAACCTGTGGACATGGAAAAAGTACCCGACCAATACGGTGGATCCGGAACAGACCACTGCGGTGACCTATCCGGTTACCAAAATGGTCAACTTCGGCGTGAACGTAGTTTTTTAACCCATCAATTAAAATGACATGAAAATGAATTTGAAAATGAATTTGATTTCGGCTTTCAGCCTGATATTTTTTACGATTGCCTGTTCGGATGTATTGGACAAGGCTCCCGACGGCAGTCTGACCATGGAGGAGATTTTTGCCGATCCCGACAAGGTGGAGGGCTTGCTCAACAGATGTTATGAGAACATCCCCAAAAAAGGTTATTACTATCACTTTTTCGACCCGTTGCCAGTGGCTTGCAGCGATGACGGATGGTCGTCGGACGATGGCTCAGGTGAGTCGGTAGATGCCTTATATCGCGACGCCACCTCCGCATCCAACCATCCGATGACCGACTGGAACGGCGATATAAATGGCAATAGTAATGTTTTCCATTACTGGAGTCGTTGTTGGGCACAGATACGCCTGTGTTCCCATTTTATCGAGAACATAGACAATGCCGCAGTAAAGGAGGAAGGAGACCGTGCAAGGTTCAAGGCGGAAGCCCATCTGTTGCGGGCGTTCTTCTATTCCGAACTGGTAAAATGGTTTGGGAAAGTACCCATTCTGGATCATACTGTTGCCTTTGACGCCGATTTCTCCATGATGAAAAGAGAGGCGGTATATGATGTGGCAAAGTTCATTGCGTCGGATTGCGACGTGGCGATCAACACGCCCGAGTTGCCGTGGCGCATCACCGAAAGCAGCGATGAGATGCGCGTAACGAAGGCGCTGGCTCATGCCATCAAAACCAAGATGCTGCTTTTTGCCGCCAGTCCGTTGCACAACGAAGGCAACACCGGATACTGGGAAGAGGCCTATCAGGCAGGTCAGACAGCGGTAACCGCCTTGAAAGCCAACGGATATGAACTGTTCGCCGCCTGCACCAATCCGTCGGTATTCGGCACAGGCAAGGCTGCCGCATTTCATCAGCTGGCTTGCCAGAGCGCGGACATCTCGGCTGCTCCCCGCGACAGGGAAACGATATGGCAACACAAGGCAGGAGGCGTTTATGTGTGGCACATCGGCTATGTGGGCAGCAATATGGACGGCACGTTTAAAATCGGCACCTGCCCCACGCAGGAACTGATCGACGCTTTTGAAACCGACGACGGCGTGCCGGTGCTTGATTTAGCCAACCCGTATCTGGATGAGCGCCATTTGCAGCCGAACTACAATACGGGGAATGCAAGATACAATCCCAATGATCCGTATAAGAATCGCGATCCGCGACTGTATGCCACCGCGCTGATGAACGGAGATCAGTTTATCTGGAACAACGGAGAAGTAATAACGGTGGACGCATTTACCGGCGGAAAGTTTGCGCCCCGCTTTGACAAGAGTGAGCGGTCATTTACCCGCACCGGTTATATCCATAAAAAAATGGTCACCCCTGGTGCCAGCCAGACCAACGGGATCAACAATTCCCTTTGGAAATTCTACCGGCTGGGCGAGTTGTTGCTGGATTATGCGGAAGCGGCTGCCGAAGCGGGGCATTTACCCGAAGCGCGGGCAGCAGTGAACGAAGTGAGGGCGCGCGTGGACATGCCGGCATTGCCTGCAACTTTGTCACAGCCCGAACTGATCCTGCGCATCCGCAACGAACGTCGCGTGGAACTGGCATGGGAAGAGCAGCGTTACTTCGATCTGCGTCGCTGGCAAACTCCCACCGGCGACCTGAGCGCTACCTGCAAGTATTTTACGGCAATGGTGATCACCAAAAGCGGAAGCAATCTGACCTACACCCGTCAAAGCATTTCCCAGACGCCGCGCGGAGGATGGCAAAACAAGGATTTACTCCTGCCTGTTCCGCTGATTGAAGCCTCAAGGCTGGAACCGGTAACAGGCGTGAAATGGCAAAACCCGGGATGGTGATCGTTTTCAACGGACAATTAAATGAATAATGAAATTAAAATATGGAGAATATGAATAGGATATTAAAAAATCATACGGTACGTTTCTTCGTGTGCCTGTGCATCGGACTGCTGGCTGCGGGCGTTCACGCCCAGGAGCTGTCGGTAACCCTTCAGGGGACGGTGATCAACGAATACGGAGAAGCTGTTGCAGGCGCACTGCTGGCGTCGGAAAACGGCAAGAATCAATATCTGACGGATAGCGACGGCGCCTATTCGCTGCCGGTAACCGACGGCAGCCGGTTTGTAACCGTGTCGGCGCAGACTTGCCAAAATCTGAGAATTAGCTTGGCTGACGCGGTGAACGGCAGCGAAATAAAATTGAAGTTCGATCCCCACCACACGGGAGGATATGTCAATACGGGATATTTCACCCAGAGCAGGGAATCGGTAACGGGCGCCATTTCAACCGTTACGGGCGCGGAACTGGACAGAGCGCCTGTCAATATCCTGTCGGAATCAATGGCAGGACGATTGGCTGGGCTTGCCGTTCTGCAAAATCTTGCCGAATTTACGTTCAGCGGTTATAACAATACCGACTTTATGATACGCGGGATCACCACGACAAACGGTTATGAACCGATGATCATCATTGACGGAATCATTTGCCCGAACCAGTATTACGAATTTCTGACGCCAAAGGAAATTGAAAGCATTTCGATAGTGAAGGACGGAAGCACCGCGTTATACGGTCTTCAAGGCTCCGGCGGGGTCATCGCCATTACTACCAAACGCGGATTCATCGGCAAAAAGAAAGTGAACGCGTATTTTGACCAGTCCATTCAGCAGATGACCAAACGCCCGCTGTTTGTTTCTTCCGGCGATTATGCCGAATTGCGCAATCAAGCCGGCGTCAATGACGGGCTGGCGCCCTTTTCACAATTTTCGCAGGATGAAATAGACGGGTTCCGTTCAGGAGCGGATTTGCTGTACCCCAACAACGACTGGTACAGTATGTTTGTCAGGGATTTTACCTTGCGTCAGCGGGCAGGGGTTAATGTAGCAGGCGGCTCGGAAAAGATCAGGTTCTTTTCCAACATCGGCTACCTGCATCAGGAAGAACCCTTCAAGATAGCGGATGAACCGGACAGAAAATACGATCCGACGCCTGTAGTACATGCCGCCAATTTCCGTTCGAATCTTGACGTGAAATTCAACGATTACATGAGCGCATACATGCGGTTAACCGGTAACGTAACATGGGAACGGAATGCGAGAGACGCTCTGAACAGACACATCTATTCGGATCTTTTCAGCCTGCCGCCGACCATGTACGGTCCTGTAAGCCCTGTTTTCGAGGACGACCCCGATGCAAGCAATCAGGTAACGACCATTGATCAGGTAGGTTTGCCTGTTTATGGAACATTGAACCGGTCGGGATACATGCAGACCTTTGAAACAAACGTCATTGCTCAGGCAGGGCTGAAAGCGGACTTGAGTTTCCTCACACAGGGTTTGTCGGTGGGCGGATCGATGGCTTACCAGACCTATTCGAGAAACCATACGCTCACCACGCAGAATTATGAACGGTGGATACGTACCCCCGATTATTCCGATCTGCAATTTATCAAAAAGGGCAGTGATGAGAATACGCCGCTGGTATATAGTAAAAGGTCCATTTTTTTCTATCACCTTAACCTGTTGGGTACCGTTGATTACAAACGCCGGTTCGGTCATCACAGCATCGACGCTATGGGCTACATTTTCTACCAGAAACAGGAAAAGGAAGATGCCTCAGGCGCGGGCATATTGCCTTATAAACGGCAAAGCATGGGCGTTACCGCTTTATACGGGTACAGGGACAGGTATTTTGTAAAGGGAGACCTGGGCTATTCGGGTTCCGAACAATTCCACCCCGACCATCGCTATATCGCCACGCCTGCTGTTTCGGCGGCATGGATTGTTTCAAAGGAAGATTTCCTTGCCGCGGTCGATCCGCTGAGTCTGCTAAAACTGCGCGCGTCGTACGGCGTTAGCGCCAACGACCAGTTGGACGGCACGCGTTTCCTTTATCTGGATAATATCGATTCGAACGGAAACGAAGGATTGAAAGGAAATCCGGAAGTGTCTGCCGAAAAAATCAAAAAACAGAATTATGGCGTCGATCTGGGAATTTTCCGTGAATTTACCGTTTCCTTTGATTATTACGTTCAAAAAGCGGATAACCTGCTGGTGGGCAGCACTGCAAAAATTCCCGGCTATCAGGGAGTGCCGCTGGGTAACTATCCCAAGTTGAACAACGGAAAGATAGAAAACAGGGGATTTGAATTAGAGGCAGGCTATGACAGGCGCATCACTAAGGATTTATCCGTTTATGCCGTCTTTAGTTTCAGCCAGAGCAAGGACAAAGTGATCAGTGTCAATGAGGCGGCATACAGCGAGGACTATCCGTACCGCTACCATACCGAAGGATATCCCGTCGCACAGCAGTGGGGGTATCTGATCAACAAGAGCAACGGCAACGGGTACTACAATTCGACGGAAGAACTGTCGCAGTCCGGACTGAACTATTCTTCGCTCGGCACGCCCCGTGTTGGCGATTTCATCTATTACGACCTGAACAACGACGGCGTGATTGATGCAAAAGATATGGTTCCGATGGGCTATCCGAGCATACCACAGCAATATTACGCTTTTTCGGGCGGGTTATCCTACAGGAATCTTGAGTTCAATTTTCTTTTTCAGGGAGTGAACCGCACCTCTTTCTTCATCAGCGGCACAGGAGTTTATGAAAATTCCAGCCAGGGCGTGTTCACCGACATCCACCTGAATGCATGGACGCCCGAACGATATGCCGCCGGAGAGGCAATTGACTATCCTGCCCTGTCGCTCGTCAGCTCTACCAATCATACGAACAACAGTTATTTCCTGATGAACGGCGCTTATCTGCGGCTGAAAAATGTAGAAATAGCCTATTCATTGCCCGTGAGCATTTCCAAAAAAATAGCTGCGGAAAGGATCAGGTTTTCCCTGACCGCCCAGAATCTGTTTACCCTCGACCGGATGCGCACAAAGTATATCGACCCCGAAATAAGGAGCATGAACACATTCCAGCCCTTCCGCGTGTACAACATAGGAGTAAACCTCACTTTCTAATGGACAATAGTAATGTTAATATTTTATCAAATGAAAAACAGTATTTTTAAAATAATTTCGGCGATTACAGTTCCCCTGTTCGCCTTTTCCTGCGTCGATCTGGATTTACCTTCCGACGGACGGTTGACTATGGAAGAGATTTTCAACAATTACCAGCGGACGAAGAATTTTTACAATACTTGCCGCAACTGGATGCCGCAGGTAGGTTTCACCTACGGCAACAACACGTCGCTGGCGTCGTACTGCGACGAGGCGCATGACGCCGGCGACGGCATGACCGGATCGGTCAGCGACTGGTACAACAACCGTACCTCGCCTTTCAATAATCCGTTGGGCGATCGGTGGAACCATTATTTTGAAGGTATCAGAAAATGTAACGTTTTTCTGGCTTCCATCACCGATCCCGCGCTGGCTACCGCCAACATCAGCGATGATGAAAAAAACGGATGGATTGCCGAAGTGCGTGTCATGCGAGCGTTCTATTATTTGCAGTTGATCAAGCGTTACGGGGGAGTGCCGCTGATAGAGACCCCCTACGACGTGGATCATGATTTTTCGCAGGACAGGCGCGCCACCTTCGAGGAATGTGCGGATCTGATTCTCAACGATTGCGATATGGCGCTGGCAACGCCCGAAACGGAAGGACGTCCCATCGGTTTTCGCTGGTCGATCAGCGACAATGAACGGGGACTGTTAACCCGCGCCTTCGCGTATGCCGTCAAATCACAAACGGCTTTGTATGCGGCAAGTCCCCTGTGGTTCACCACGGGGAGCAAATATACATGGCAAAAAGCGGCGGAGATTACCAAAGAGGCATTGGATCAGTGTCTGCTGCACGGCTTTGAACTGTTCAACGTTCCGGTAGACGCGGACGTGGCGCAGAATCCCTATGCATATTATTTCATACAGCGTTCGGATCCAAGCCGCTCGGTGGACAGGGAAACCATTTATGAAACCACCTCATCGCGCACCAATGTATGGAGGTATGCCGGTACGCCCATTACGCCGGGAATGGAGAAAGCGGGGGCAGGACCTTCGCAGGAACTGGTGGACAGCTACGAAATGGCGGCAGACGGCACGCTGCCCATACTCGGATATTCGGACGCCAACCACCTGCAACCCATCCCCAATCCCGCAAGTTCATACGATCCGCTTGATCCATACGAGGGACGCGATCCCCGCTTTTATGCTTCCATATATTATAACGGCGCGCCGCGTTCCCTGTCGAGCGCTGTTACCAAGGAAATTTTTCCCGTAGAGTGGGGCAGTTTTGCCATCAACATAAGCGGCATCACAAAGACCGAGGAAGACGGGTATGTCAAATTTGTTACCACAAACACAGACCCGCACCACTACACCGGTACATTCCTCGACGAGCCTCCCCTGCCCGAAGGTACGGTACGGGTATTCACCTTTGAATACAAGAGCAACAGGGACCTGACAGGTGCACAGCTGTTCTGGTGCGTGGGCGGAAACATTTCGGAAGCCAATTCTTCCGGAAAGACCATACAGATTAGTCAGGCAAATGACTGGACACGGTTTGAGTATAGTCTTGACAAAGCCATTGACGAAAATAATTTCGGCAAAAACGTAGCCGATATATTCCGTTTCGATCCCGGTGACGCCGCAGGGTACGAAATTTACATACGCAATTTGCAAGTAGAGGTGTTTACTCCCCCGCCGCCAGCCGTTCCCGTTGAAACTTTTGTGGACGGCAACTGCGGTATTTCGGACAGGGTAATGGACATCCGCTACACCCGCACGGGGTATTACATGCGCAAATTCAACAATTACCGTTCCGGTCCTACCGTGGACGCCGACGGATTGATGAAAATCTTCCGTTTGGGCGAATTGTACCTGAATTTTGCCGAAGCTGCATATCAGGCTCAGGGCGCCGACGTGCCGGTACCGTCCGCAGTAGGAGGATACCCGCTTTCGGCAAGGGACGCCGTGAACATAGTGCGCGCGCGCGTCTCAATGCCGCTTCTGCCTGCGGGATTATCCAATGCGGAATTTGAAAAACGCTACCGCAACGAGCGGCGTGTGGAAATGGCTTTTGAAGAACACCGTTTCTTTGACGTCCGCCGGTGGAAAATCCTGAATGAAACGGATGCTTTTGTAACGGGAATGCGCATCACCCAAAACGGCGCCGGCTTCGACTATACGCGCTTCAAATTACAGGAACGCGGCACCGGTGCGGATAAATACCTGATGTATCCCATACAGCAGAGCGAAGTGGCTAAAATGGAAGAAGCGACAGGCATTCCGTGGCAGAACCCCGGATGGAATTAAGAATTAAGAATTGAAAATTAAATAATAAAAATCATCAATATGAAAAATTTGAAATCATACGGTAAATATTTGAAGCCAAACATCCTGTTTGGAATTTTGGCGGCAGGTTTCCTGTCGTGCAACGACGACGGAATACCGGAAAATCTGGAATTTGAACAGTTCAGGTATATCTATCTGTCGGCAGCGCGCGAAGGAGTGAAAACCGTTACTGTTACCCCCGAAAGTGATATCACTTTTGTTTTCGGAGGAATCAGGTACGGCGGAACCACCAACATGCAGCAAGGGGAAATACAGGCGGAGATTGCAGCCGATCTGTCGCTGGTGGCAGCCTATAACACGGCGAACAATACCGAATATCTGCCTTTGCCGACAGCGCATTTTGCGCTGGACAAAACCACCCTGAGCATCGAAAACGGTAAAAACTTTTCGGATGTAGCGAACCTGACCGTCAAAAACGGCGGAAATCTGGACAATACCAAACAGTATCTGTTGCCGGTAACGGTCAAAACCATCAATGCGCCGGAAAATCTGCCGCTGAACGAAGAGTTTAAAACCGCATACTGGGTGGTATTGAGCAATATTCTTCCCGTGGACGCCGAATTTAACAAAGGCGCGTGGGAGGTGGTGGCTTCCAGTGTCTGGCAGGCGGGTTACGAAGCGGAGGACATGTTCGACAACGACATAAATACTTACTGGCATACCGATTTGACCGGATTGCCGCAGGACTTTACGATAGATATGGCAGGTAACAAGCGTATTACAGGTTTCTACCTCACACACAGGCAGGAACCCAATGAGACAGCCAACCCTAAAAATATCAGGATTGAAACAAGCATGGACGAGCAGGTTTGGGAGACGGTATATCAAACCGGAAATTTGGATCAGTCCAAAACAAGGATCTCTTTGCCGCTGGGCAAAACCGTCATAGCCCGTTATGTCAGGCTCACCATTATTGGAGTGAGTGATGCTTCCGCGACGTATTCCTACATTGCGGAATTTGACGCTTACAACAATACGGAAAACTAATCATCTAAGCAACAGTATAAAATAAATAAAATCAAGTTAAATTAAAGTCAAGAAATGGGAAATAAATAATGTATGACGGTTTTGATGTCGAAGACATCGCATGTTTATAGAAAAAGATGTGGTGTTTCCATTCGACCCCGTCGGGGTCGTACCGCAGAGGGGTACATTGCTTCTATAAACATTAGACATCTTCGAGGTCTGACTTCATATCCGTTATAAGATTTCTATTTTTCATTCCTAAATCAAATTAAAGTTAAATCAAGTTAAATCAAGTTAAATTCAAGTTAAATCAAGTTAAATTCAAGTTAAATTCAAGTTAAATTCAAGTTAAATTCAAGTTAAATTCAAGTTAAATTAAAGTTAAATTAAAGTTAAATCAAGTTAAATTAAAGTTAAATCAAGTTTTTAATAAATTAAATCAAGTAGTATGAAAACCAAAAGTAGTTTTTTATGTGTTTTAGCCTTAGCGCTAAGTATTTTTAGTTGCGACAAGAAGGAAGAGAAAGTCGCATTGCAATCTATCTCAATCGCGCCGGCGTCTTTGACGCTGACGGTAGATGAGACAGGCACACTCACGGCAACGCCGTTACCGGAAAATGCCGACGATGTGAGTTTGAAATGGAGCTCGAACGACGAGACCATCGCCACCGTGTCCGATGCGGGAGTAGTAACCGCCAAAAAAGCGGGATCGACTTTCGTCAGCGTTCGAAGCGGTAATGTTAAATCGGCGGATGTAGCGGTAACAGTAAATGCCAAGCAGGTTGACTTAACCGGCATTACACTTTCACCCGATCCTGTAACCATAGCGATTGGCGCAACGCAGCAATTGACGGCGACGCCTGTCCCGGCAGATGCCACCAATCCCGTGTTCACCTACGCTTCGGCTGATGAGAGTATTGCCTCTGTTTCCTCAACGGGATTGATTACAGCCAATGCCCTGGGCACAACCTCCATTACCGTCAGCAGCGGGACAGTTTCACGGGATGTAACGGTGACGGTGGAAACAGGAGTGACGGACATCACCGTTCCCGCCTCGCTGTCAATAGCAATGGGAGACGCTCCGATTCCTGTCGTGGTAACCTTCGTTCCGGAAGGAAAAACGGCTGAACTGGAATATTCGTTCAACCCTACAGGTAAAGCCTCGGTAAACGGCGCAGGAGAACTGGTTGCCGAGGCTGCCGGCGCCACCACCCTTACCGTATCGGTAGCCAATACAAACATCAGCAAAACGGTGTCGGTTACCGTAACGAAAAAATCCCGTTACCCGTTGTCTTTCTTCAGAACACAGGATATGATAAATAATCTCACTGCAACCCAGGAAGACGGCTATGAAAGATTGGTTGTTACCGGTAATGACCCGCATGTCTATAGTGTGAGCAATCTGGGAGCTGCTCTGGAGTGTACCACGTTTGAAATCCGTTTTCAATACAAAGTCAGCGAAACAATCAACGATTGTCAATTCTATCTTGAGGGTCACTGGACGCCGAGTTATACGCTGACACAATCAAACGACTGGCAACAGTTCAGTGAGACACTCAACCAGTCGAACTATGCCAATTTCGGAAATGCAGGAAACATGCCCCGAATGGATCCTACAGGCGATAATAAGGTCGGTTTTGAAATTCTTCTGAAGGACATTGAAATCTATGTGGACAGAAGTTTACCGGGAAATCAATAATGGATTCAGGGGCGAGGTAACTCCTCGTCCCTGTTTTATTTATTAAAAATAAACCTATCATGAACGTAAAAATGAAACGCATGTATCATGCACGTCTGAAACGCAGTATCATCATAGCGCTTGGCGTCTTTCTTCTGGCGACGGCAGGGTGCAAAGACAAAAACACGACCCTGACAGGTTTCACTGTCACGCCTTCATCGGTTATTCTGGTGTACGGGGGAACTCCCGATACGCAGCAGTTGACCGTCACTGC
Organism: Bacteroidales bacterium; assembly: GCA_031273395.1. GTDB lineage: Bacteria > Bacteroidota > Bacteroidia > Bacteroidales > UBA4181 > JAIRLS01. The sequence continues at coordinate 18,515 of JAISRX010000204.1, forward strand.
CGAACCGTCCGGAGTCGCTGTGGAGTGTGCCTTTGCCTCCAATAACGTAAAAACGGCAACCGTCTCCCAAACGGGCTTGATCACGGCTACCGGCGAGGGTACTGCAAAAATCACGGTGAGGGTAAACAACATTATCAGGTATGTGGATGTGGATGTTCTGTCCGAGTCGGCAAATGCCTATACAGCCACTCCCGATACGTGGGTGGCAACGGATGCGCTCGGGCGCGAGATAGGACAGCGGGAAACCTACGGTGTGCAGAAGGAGCGCACAGTGGGTATTTTTTATTTTCTCTGGCTGGGCGCTCACGGCTACGACGTTCACGAGGATCACGAGACGGTTACCGACCCGTCAGGTTCTACCGCCAGCCCTTACGACATATCCAAAATGCTTGCAGCCAATCCGTCCAACCCTCAGTATGGACCTGTGGGTGCGTTTCATCACTGGAGCGAGCCGCATTTCGGCTATTATGTCTCCAATGACGAATGGGTCATCGAAAAACACATTCAGTTGCTGGCGGACGCCGGCGTGGATGTGCTGATTTTCGACAATACCAACGGTTTCATTTACCGGCAGAACATAGAGACAGTATGCAGGGTAATGGAACGCATGAAGGCGCAGGGACGCGCTACCCTGAAGATTGCGAGTATCTTCAACGGTAATGCTGCCGCCGCCCTTCAGCGACTGTACGATGGATTTTATGCCAAAGGTTTGTACCGCGAGTTCTGGTTTGAATGGAAAGGCAAACCGCTGGCATTGTGCGATCCGAGCGGACTGTCCGCCACGCTGCTCAACTTTTTTACCATCCGCCATTCGTGGTTCGATTCGCGTGGCGCATGGTTCGGCAACGGCAAGGACAAATGGACATGGGCGGATTATTACCCGCAGACATTCGGATGGCACGAGAGTCAAAGCAAAGCCGAACAAATATCGGTTGCCGCCGCCACACATCCCACGTCCAACATCGGACGCAGTTACAGTAACGGCAACCAGCCGGCAGTACACAAATCGGGTGAAGGGGCATTCTTTAACGAGCAGTGGACGCGCGCTCTGGAGGTGGATCCGGAGTTTGTCTTCATCACCGGATGGAACGAATGGGTGGCAATGCGTTTCACGGACGGCGGCGCCGGTCAGATGTGCGGCAAGCCGCTTGCGCAGGGCGACAGCTATTTCGTTGATCAGTACAATGAGGAATACAGCCGCGATCTGGAACCGATGCGCGGCGGTTTCGGCGATAACTATTACTATCAGATGGTGGACAGGATACGCCGCTACAAGGGTGTACGCCCCGGCGCTACCGACCATACTCAGCATGACATCGTCATTGACGGCAATGCGAACGACTGGAACAGCGCAGTGATCGAATACACCGACGATCGCGGCGATATTACCTCGCGCAACCACTTCGGATGGGGCAGTACGGGACAGTTGACCAATCAATTCGGACGGAACGATTTTGTGTCGGCAAAGGTGGCGATCAGCGGCGACAACGCCTGTTTCCTGATGCACACCGATCAGCCCGCAGTAACGACCGCCACAGCGCCGGTGCAGTTGTTCATCGGCAACCTGCAGGGCAATGCGTGGGAGGGCTTTCAGTATCTGGTCAATATCCTGCCCGACAACAAAGCAGAGCTGCACCGTTCACAGGGCGGCTGGGCATGGCAAAAGACAGCAGATGTTCCCTGTCGCATGAATGGGACGTATATCGAACTGTCCGTACCGCTCGCGCAGCTGGGATTGTCGCAGAGTGCGCCCGGCTTTGATTTCAAGTGGGCGGACAACATGCCGCAGAACGGCGACATCCGCGATTTCATGGATCACGGCGACACAGCGCCCAACGCGCGGTTCAGATACAGGTACAAATTTTTGAAAATTGAACCATAAAACAGGCAGGAAATGGGAAATTAAATAATGTATGACGGTTTTGACGTTGAAGACGTCGTATGTTTATGGAAAAAAGATACGGTGTTTCCATCCGACCCCATAAGGAACGTGGAATAAATAAAGTATGCCGGTTTAGCCCGAAGGGCTTGATTTTCATAACCGCAGGTCAACGACCTGCGGACACAACAAATACTTATTTCTGCCTGAAAGGCAGGACTT
>JAISRX010000206.1 GCA_031273395.1 Bacteroidales bacterium
CGTTTTACGTCTATGCAGGGCTGTGCATAACCCCGACAGGGGTTGCCTTTTGATAACCCCGTACAAGCGAAGCGCAGTGCGGGGTACGAAAACTCAAAACTCAACCGAATGCAGTATAAAAGCAGGACTCCGGCTTGCAAACCCGATTTGTAGCGAAGCGTGAGCTTCGCTTTTAGCTTCGACGTAGCGAGAGACGCTACGCCGAACGAGCTATGGATGCTGTCCTGTCCGTAAGCTGAAGCATACGGTTAATAGAGTGTCGTCCCCTGCGGGACTTTTGGTGCGGTTTTGGAGAGTGGCTGGGGAGTGAGGAAAAATCTCCGTCTCCCGTAACAAGGGGTTTAAACCACTTGCTGCTCACCCAAAAACGAAATCAACAAATGATACATTATATTGATGAACAGCTGTAAACGCCCAAAAAGTCCATGCGGCGCGGGCAATCCGGGGTTTTATGCTATCCGACGCTTCCTTCCAGACAGACGGACAACAGTTTTTGGGCTTCTACGGCAAATTCCATCGGCAGGCGGTTGATTACTTCCCTTGCGTATCCGTTCACGATCAGTCCTATGGCGTCTTCGGTGGAGATGCCTCGCTGGTTGCAGTAAAACAGCTGGTCTTCACCGATTTTCGATGTTGTGGCTTCATGTTCTACAATAGCCGATGCGTTAGCAATCTCCATGCAGGGGAATGTGTGCGCCCCGCACTGGTCGCCCAGCAACAAAGAATCGCATTGCGAGAAGTTTCGGGCGTCGCCGGCGCCTTCCGTTACCTTCACCAGACCGCGATAGCTGTTTTGGCTGCAACCTGCCGAAATGCCTTTGGAAACAATGCGGCTGCGGGTATTTTTCCCGATATGGATCATCTTTGTGCCGGTATCTGCCTGTTGGCGGTTATTGGTCAGGGCTACCGAGAAAAACTCTCCGGAGGAGTGATCGCCCAGCAGCACGCAACCCGGATATTTCCATGTAATGGCAGAACCTGTTTCCACCTGCGTCCACAGGATTTTTGAACGGTCGCCCTTGCAGAGTCCCCGTTTGGTCACAAAATTAAAGATCCCGCCTTTCCCGTTCTTATCGCCCGGATACCAGTTCTGTACGGTGGAATACTTCACTTCGGCGTCCTTCATTGCCACAATCTCTACAATGGCGGCATGGAGCTGGTTTTCATCGCGTTGCGGGGCGGTACACCCTTCAAGATAGGAAACGTAAGCCCCTTCGTCGGCTATCAGCAGCGTTCGCTCGAATTGTCCCGTATTGGCTGCGTTGATGCGGAAATAGGTGGACAACTCCATCGGCGAGCGCACTCCTTTCGGAATGTAGCAAAACGACCCGTCGCTGAAGACTGCCGAATTGAGCGCCGCAAAATAGTTGTCCTCCGGCGACACTACCGATCCCATGTACTGCCTGATCAGGTCGGGATGCTCGCGCACCGCTTCGCTGAACGAGCAAAAAATAATGCCGTGTTTTGCCAGTTCTTCCCGGAAGGTTGTTTTTACCGATACGCTGTCCATTACCGCATCGACCGCCACGCCGGCAAGCAGTTTCTGTTCCTCCAGCGGGATGCCCAGTTTTTCGAATGTCCTGCGCAGTTCCGGATCTACCTCGTCCATATTTTCCAGCACGGGACGCTGCTTCGGCGCGGCATAGTAAATAATGTCCTGATAATTAATGGGGGGTATGTCAAGATGCGCCCATTGAGGCATCTTCATTTTCTGCCACTTGGCAAACGCCTGCAAGCGGAAATCCAGTAAAAACTCCGGTTCCTGCTTTTTGTGCGAAATCAAACGGATCACCTCTTCATTGAGTCCCTTTGGGATGGTTTCCGTTTCTATATCGGTCACAAAACCGTGCTCGTACTCACGCTGCGTGACCGTATTCAATATGTTCTGTTCGTTCATAACGGGTGCAAAGATACGGCAAAACACGGGACGGAATGAACGGCGGCGACAAGAATATGTTAAAAAATGTAAAAATTCGGTTATTTTGTTTTTTATTTACGAAAAGTTCGTAGCTTTGCGAAATATTCGTAATATAAATATAATGGAACGGTTAACCACTCAGGAAGAAGAAGCCATGTTGATTTTATGGCGTTTGAAGAAGGCGTTTGTACGGGATGTGCTGGAAGAATATCCCGAACCGAAGCCTCCTTACACCACTGTTGCCTCTACGGTGAAAAATCTGGAACGCAAGCAGTATGTGAAAAGCCGCAAGTACGGCAACATGTTTGAATACAAACCGGCGGTGACAGAAGAACATTACAAAAAACACTTCGTATCCGGTTTTGTACAAAAGTATTTCCGCAATTCGTACAGCGATCTGGTCAGCTTTTTTGCAAGGGAACAAGCCATTTCAGCCGGCGAACTGAAGGAAATCATTCGTTTAATTGAAAACAGGAAAAGAAGATGAACGGTTTTTTGATTTACCTGCTGAAAGTTAACCTCCTGCTGGTGTTCCTGTATGGCTTTTACCTCCTGTTTTTCCGGCGCGACACGTTTTACGGCAATCACCGGTGGTACCTGTTGAGCGCCCTGCTGAGCGCCCTGCTTTTTCCGGCGCTCAATCCCGCCGCCTGGTTTCACAGCCGCGAGATTCCGATGGCAGCGGACGTTCTGCCGGTTGAAGAGCTTTACCGGCTGCTGCTGTTGCTGCAAAGCGCACCGGAAATAGCGCCGCCGCGGACGCCTTCCGGCACGCATCCCGCAACCCTGCTGACGGCAGGCGTGTTAGCCGGCGCGCTGTTCCTGCTTGTCAAACGGCTGCGGCAACTGTTCGGCATCGTTTGTCTGGCTTTGCGCGCTTCACGACAAATCTTCGGACAGCAAACGGCGCTGGTGGTAAACGAAGCCATACAGCCATTTTCCTTTTTCAGGTGGATTTTTTTGCCGCTTCGCGCATACCGGCAGGAAACAGCGGAGGAAATCATCGCTCACGAACGCATCCATTGCCGGAAATATCATTCGGCGGACATTTTGTTGTCCGAAACAGTCGCCTGCCTGTGCTGGTACAATCCCGTGGCGTGGCTGCTGCGAGGCGAACTCAGGCAAAATCTGGAGTTCTACACCGACCGGCAAATGCTTGCACTCGGTTATGAACGAAAATCCTATCAGTATCATCTTTTGCAAATAAGCGGGAATGTCCCCGATTATTCCATAGTCAATCATTTTTATTTCAATCATCTTAAAAAACGAATCATCATGATGAACAAAAAAAATTCTCCCCGCGTGCTGTCCGTGAAATATTTGCTTGCCCTGCCGGTCATGCTCGCGGCAATGTGGGCTGTTCGCGCTTCGGACAGTGAAACAGCCATCAGCCACGCCGTCGGTACGGCGCTTTTTTCCTCCACGCACACGGAGGCGCCAACGGCGCCGGCGTCTTCCGCTGCGGACGGCGAAACGGCAAAGTCGCCAATCGTTTATTCTTCCCGCGATACGGTGAAAAGCAGTTTGCCCGCCGAAGCGGAATGGAAACGCGCCACGCTCGGCGACTATTCGGATAAGCAATTGATCATTATAAACGGAGAAACAGCCTCCGCCGCGGAAATAAACCGGTTAAAACCGGACGATATTGAAAGTGTCGGCATACTAAAAGGAGAAACCGCCGTGCAAATGTATGGAGACATGGGCAAAAACGGCGCTATCATCATTACGCTCAACAAAGGCGCTGTTGTGGACAGCATCACCGGTAACCGGAAACGGCAGGAAACGCAAATCGCTTACTATCTCTCCGGCGATCTGCTCCCACTGTTCCTTGTGGACGGAGAAGAAACCGGACTGTCTGTAATAGGGAGACTACCCCCCAGTGTCATTCATTCGGTAAACCTATTAAAAAGTGAAGCCGCAACAAAGGAATACGGTGAAAAAGGCAAAAACGGAGTGATATCCATTACGCTGAAAAAGAACGCTTCTGCGGACAGCATCAAAAACATCCTGAAAACACAGGAAAACCATACGCTGCAAGAGACGGACGCGAATATGATTAAAGACGTCACCCTGCTCAAAGGCGAAGCGGCAACCGGATTATACGGCGAAAAAGGAAAGCGGGAACCTGTTACAGTCTCCATCAGAGATGACAGGAAAGGCAGCAAACAAACGGTATATAATGCTTTTGGTCAGGTCATAGAAGTATTGACGGCTGACAATTGGCAGTTGACCATAAAGGCAGACAGCCTGTCTATAAACATGACGGAACAGCAATTGATTAATTTCCGTGATACTGATCAGCCGCCATTGCAAGAGGGTATTGTACAATAAAACAGAGGGAACTGACGGCGCTGAAACAGGCGTCCCCGCTAACCCAAACAGGGTTTTGAACCCTGCGTGGGTTGTGTCCGTGCAAGGCGAACGCGTCGGATCATCGAACATGTCCAATTCCCCATTAAGTCACTGCCTTCATCCAATCATCAAAATCACGGTTCAAGACGCCGAATAGCTTTCTGTAAAACCGTTTCACCAAGTCTCTTTGCATTATGTCCCAAAGGCGACGGCAGGGAGTGTGCGGATTGCTTCATTTTCTACCTTCCATAACGTAACAATATCCTGTTTTTCTTGCATTTAAACATGGAATGATTGTTGAGAGAAGGGCTATTCATCCGGCACATACATACCTCATTCGCAGTTGCACATTGCGTCGGTTCCTGCCGGTTATCGACCATCCGACCTGCGACGATTGGGAAAAACGCACATCAGGTGCTTACATTATGCTGTTATTCAATGAATTTTGTGATACTGCGAAACATGTACCAAGAAAGATGGCAGCCGACAGCAACGGCGAAAATCATCATCACAAAACATGGTTTTCGATTTTCATCAGGCATATATGCTTTATGTCGAATAGCAGTATCAGGCTTTCAAACATACCTCCTTCGCACTTGTGCCATTCATTGTTTACCCTGCTTGCATACAAATATTTATCGAACGAAACCATCTGTGTCCGTCCTCTGTTTCCGTCGAGAGTCCGACCGGAGGTAAGAAACATTTCAGTTACGCCGAAATAGATCTCCGGCGCACGGCAAAACTGTGTATTTGCCTTGTGCGGACAAACAGGGTGCGAGGGGCAGGCGATCTTCTCTTTTTAAAAATGATCGAATAATCCAACCTGCGTTTGTCTTCACAGCGTTTTTACATGCGACAGGATAGCTACCGCCGAACCTTCCTTTCCTTCCTTAAAGGAGATGAACAGGATGTAGAAGACCGATTTTCGACAGTCAAAGTCAAAACTTTGGTAGTCCGTGCCCGTTTTTGTATTGAAGGAACTTCCTACCAGCTTGTTTTCGTCGAACAACTGCAAAACACCTTCGCCTGCCGATTCTTCGTCGGTACAGAGGGTCAGCCGGTAGCGGTTGCCCTTGTGGAGCGCTATCGCCTTACGGAATACGGGCGCTTTTTCTCCGGAACCTGAGCCGGAAAGCTGCACCGGATAGTCGGACAGAAACCTGACGTCGCCTGCCGCCTTAACACACAAGTCTATTCTCTGCGCTTCCGTTTGCGCCTTCACCAAGGGAGCAACAAACGCAGCGGAAAGGAACAAGAAGAAGAATATTCTTTTTTTCATCGCTTCGGAATGGTTTTGAAATTATATATCATGTTATCAAATTCTTTTTTATTGCCGGATCAGTTTGTTCCGCACGAGTTCCACCGTCCGCACTATTTCGTCGATCTGCTCTCCGGTATAATGCACAACGGTTGTTTCGTTCTGTACGATTCTCAGATTTCCATCCTGTTCAATCCTGTCCAAATCGCCCGCCTGCACCGATATTTCAATCGGTTCGTATGCGTTTTGAAGCAGGGTCAGCGCCTCCGCCAGAGCGGCTGTTTCCTCCCGGTTCCGGTAGAGTTGCAGCATCCGCACCAATTCGGCAAGCATGATTTTCTGCTCGCCGATAGTTTCCGCCAGACGGACATTCGCCGTTTCCACGTAAAACCGGCACGACAAATGCAATGCTTCGATCCATACCCCGCAAATCATTACAACGCTCAAATTGCCGCGTCCGCTCTGCCGCAGGTATCTGTCCATCCTGTTAAAACTCTGCTGGGAGATGTAGATCAGGGAATCTATATTTTCATTGTTGTCGGACAGTCGTTTCAGGGTGGCGTAGTTGAAAAACTGCCCGATGCTGATCCCGTCCGCAAGGTTTTTCATTGCCAGCACGTACACCGACACCATAGAGGTTTTGCCGTACATGTTCAGATAGCCCAGATCGGCGCCGAAAACTCCCAGATTAAACGCCTTGTCGCAGGCGGTATGATAATCGGAAATGTTTTTGGTGGAGGCGAGGTATTTCTGCGAAAAGGGTACGTCCAGACTTTTGAACAGCGACGCCGTTTCAATCGAAGAGGAGAGGTTGTCCACAATGTCGTCCGACAGATCGTGCAGCATCTCCGGCGAAACGTCATGGATCGAATCCGGTATGACAAAATCATCCGGACGGGTACGGCTGCACGTACACGAAATCATGGTTTGCAGCGCAAACACAATAAATACAATGATGTACAAGAATCTATCGAACATAATGACTTGTTTGACGACACAAAATTATAAATTATTTTTTAAATTCGGATACAATGCAACGGTATTTCGGCAAGAAAACTTTCCGCAACTCACTTTATCGACCTGATGAAGTACAGGAAGCAACTGCGCAAAGCCACGCAACACAACAGGATGTGGATGATATTGCCGCGGGAAGCAAAAAGCAAACAACGGTTCCCACCGTCAATTTATCTGCCTGCAAGCAGTGGCGCCGGATGATGTTTCGGGTTGTAGGGGTGCGGCAGCAAAACTATCCGGTAAGAAAAGACATTCTTTATCCGCTTGCCGGATTTGAATAAAAAACGTACCTTTGCGGCGATGTAATAAAATACGGATATTTTAAAAACGAATAAAATGGCAGACGGCTTATTGACAATAAAAGAAGCGAGCGAATGGGCTACAGACTACACGGGTAGAAATGTAACTCCTTCCAATATTTCGTATTTGGTTCAATACGGACGAGTAAAAAAAACAGGAGAAAACGGCACCACGCAAATCTCCCAAACGGATTTGTTGAATTATTACCGGTCGTACAACGGTTCAAGGGAAGCTGTTATGGAGTCTATGGGCAAAATGCAAATTACAGCATAAATTATGAGCTACGAAGGAGATATGTTAAAAAAGTTGGCAATGCCGACAAAACAGGATGTAGAAAAAGTTCTCCTTAAAACTCTTTTTAAGCATAATGGTATCAT
>JAISRX010000207.1 GCA_031273395.1 Bacteroidales bacterium
AGCGGTGAAACGCTAACCAAAACCATGCTTCTGACGGCTCGGCACAAGTCCATCGCCCGCCTGTTCGACCCTGATTTCTGGAAAATCGGTTAGGGTGACGCATTGTCGAAGTCAGGAAGATAATCATGTTCAGTTTGGCTTCAAAGTATGGTTTTTCTTTGGCAAAGGTTAAGCTCTTTCACCTCAGGTGAGCGTCCATTTGTCGCAAAGTCCCGTTTGACCGTTCAATGTATGCGGTATTGACGGTATGGCTAACGCTTTGCGTGAGTTTTTGCTGCATGCGCTGTTCATCACCGAAAATGATTTTTTCTCCACTTTCGTTACTTTGCCTTTTTCTCCGGTCTTGTGTACTGTGGCACAGTCCAGTTCCGGATTCAGTATTTTTTTTGGCAGTTTTGGTCGTCCTCTTTTTCCTGTCGGCGCTATGGGAACTTCCCTGCTGTAACTTTCCTGCAATACTGTTTTGTAGCAAATCAGTCCGTCACTCACAAAGAGAGGAATGTTGTCCAGTCTGTTGAGCAGGGTCAATTTTCAAGCGTGCGATCGCCAACATGATGACAAACAATCAGGCGACTGTTGGGGTCTAAGGCTGTCCATATCCAACTAACCCCGTACTCATGTTCCAAATCCTCTTCGGATAGCGTTTCTTTTATTGATAAAACTCCATCATTCATCCATTTGACACTCTGTTAAATGTAAATTCTGCAACAAATTACACATCATCGCATCGGCATGCTGACCCGCTTTAAGTACCACGGCATTCACCGCATCTTTGCTCAATCCAAGGATTCTGACAGTAGCACGAATACCATTGCCTTCGGCTATGCAGCGTATGATGTTTCCTATCGTTGCACTGTCGTAGTGGCTGTTAAAGAAGATAGTGTTGTGCGTTTCCGAAAAACGAGACCCACAAATCTTGCATTTAAACATTTGCTTTCTCTCCCCCTGCTTGATACAGGTACCCGCCTTTATCAAGTTGCCCTGCGAACGAAGACCGTAACTCTTACACTGCTCGTTCGTACAAAAATATTGATCTATAGCTATCATAACATCTATTTTTATTTTGCTGCAAAGATACAAAAATAAAATCAATAAACAAATGACATTACCGGAAAAAAAGATTTAACTGTTTTTTGATAATAAACTGTCCATATTATTTTTTTTTGTACTTTTGTCGCATATTTTTTTTCGGCAAAGCAGCATAAATCATCCATGAAAGGGTTGTTACATAAGGAAAATAAAGAATTGAACGGCTCTTTCAGCGGACACGACTGCGGCAAACGTATTCATTTTGCTGCCCGGTGGGAAAATACACGCGGCGTGAAAGGTCACTGGTGCGAAATCGAAAGCGCCATCATCCCGTAACGCCTTCGCCGTAGAGACGCGGTATACCACGTCTCTACAAACATAATAAAAAACAAATATTTCAAAAACAAAAAAGATGAATATAGTAGATAGAGTGAAGAACATTTTGGTGTCCCCGAAAACGGAATGGACGACCATTGAGGGTGAAAACACGCCCCACGTAAAGCTGTTTACCGCGTATGTGCTGCCGCTTGCACTCATACCCGCCGTTGCTGCCTTTGTCGGCTACGGATTGATTGGCTACAGTGTGCTTGGCATACACTTCCATTCGATGGAATGGGGCGTCCGTCAGGCAATCATCCAGTTTATCGTCATTGCCGGCGGCGCCTACGTCTCTGCCTTTGTCATCTCCCTCCTTGCCGAAAATTTCGGTGCAAGGAAAGATCTGGACAGGGCATTTTCGCTGGTGGCATACGCCTACACGCCGATGTGCGTGGGCGGCGTGTTCTACCTGTTGCCCTCGCTGTCGTGGCTGGCAAGTCTGGCAGGCATTTACGGGCTGTACCTTCTCTACATCGGGCTGAAACCGATGATGCAAGTCCCCGCCGAAAAAAACGACAGTTATTTCATCGTCAGCCTCATTGTGACGGTGGCGGTCGTGTTCGTACTGTCGTTCGTGCTGGCAGCCGTTCTTGTCAGAGGATATGCCGGATATGCGGGATTATCAGCATTTTAAATTTTAATGAAATGCAACGGATAAGATGCGCATTGGCTGGTCTGGCAGCGGCGTTGCTTTCCCCAACTGTGGATCGGGCAACGTACGGCTTCCCAACGGTCAGTCGTCAACAACGCTTCCGCAGGTAAATCAGGAAATAAATTAAAATAAAATAATTAAAATCAAAGAACGATGAAAACAGTCAAATTAATCAGGAGAGCGTCCTTGCTCATGTTCGTTGCGCTGGCAACGGTAAGCGGCGCATGGTCGCAGGAAAAAGGGGACAATGTGGTCACCGTCGGCATCGGTTTTGGCGGCAACCTGTATTCGGGTTCGGGCTATACGGGCAAAATGCCGCCCGTTTCGCTGACGTATGAACGTTTTATCCTCGGTCGTCTGTGGGACGATAAAAGTTCCCTCGGTATCGGCGGTTATCTGGGCTACACGTCAGCCAAATACAGTTATGTCAGCGGCTTAGGCTGGAAATATTCCGACGTCATCCTCGGTGTTCGCGGCGCAGTGCATTATCGGTTTGTCGACAGGTTGGACACTTACAGTGGCTTGCTGCTGGGCTACGACATCGTGTCGTCGAAAGCAACGGGCAACTGGGGGAGTAACATTAACTATTCGCCCAATGCAAGTGCGGTTGCGTGGTCGTGGTTTGCCGGCGGGCGCTACTATTTCAGCGACGTCTTTGCCGCATACGCGGAAATCGGCTACGGCATCGCCTGGTTTAATGTCGGTGCAGCGCTGAAATTCTGACCCGATCGTCGTCAGTCATCAACTGTAACCGTTCCCTTTCGGAGGAGCGGTTACTTTTTTTATATTTTACGCGGCATGGTTTTCCAGCGGGACTTGCAGTTCATTCCGCCATTTCCTTCGTTCGGCATAACGAGACGCTGCGCCGAACGAAGGGGACAAGCCCCATACCGCAAATCCCGCAGGGACGGGTGCATTTTCTGCCTGCATGTTACCATCTGGTACGGATAGCGCCTCAAAAAAAGAATTAACCAAAAAAAGCAAGTAAATTTCGTTTTTAAACGTATCTTTGTGCCATGAAAAATTACACGTTATTTTTCATAATTCGCTTGACTGTATTTACTTGGGCGATGTTAGTGATTTCTTCCGGCAGTGTATCCGGACAGGAGGTAAATCTTATGCCGGCACAGTTTCCAATGGAAGATACGCTGCATTTTGCCGTATCCGACAGCCTGTCGCTTGTTGCGGGGGATACGGCTGTTGCGGCTGTCGACACGCTTGCCCGTGTCCCGACGGAGGCGGCGCCGGACAGTATGGTTGCCCTGCGGGATTCCGTGCCTAAAACAGTGATTGTAGGGTTGTCGGATCCGCTGGATACCGTCTCCGACAGGATATTTGCCTATCAGGTACTGGACGGGAACTCGTATGCCCGTACACGAGTGGTCATTGACACCATGCTTTCCCGTTTTGAGATCAACAATCCCGTGATGAAGTATTACCATGTGGGCGCATATCTGGGGAATGCCGGACTTTCCTCTTATCCTGTCGGGTTTGAAGCGCGGAGACGCCCGTCGGATTTTCCTTTCACCGATCATGTGTCGCTTTACATGCACCTGCCCGAGGAAACGAAATATTACCAGACACAAATGCCTTATACGCTGATTGATTACTCGTCGGCAGGTTCCAAATCGCAGAACGAGTCGATGCTTAGCGTGGTGCATACCCAGAACGTGAACAAAAAATGGAACGCAGGACTGGATTACGACATCATTGCCTCCGTCGGGCAGTATCCCAATCAAAACACATCCGACCATGCCTTTTCGCTTTTTTCGGCATACAGAGGAAGCCAGTATTCCATGTTTGCCAGTTTCAACTGGAACAACATCAGGATGAGAGAAAACGGGGGGCTGGACAATATCGACAATTTTTACGCCCACAACGACGCCCCCCAGACCAACTCCGTTCGTTCCCAGTCGGGGAAAACCGTGATGACCAACAGAAGTTTCTACATGATGCATACGTATTCTCCGCGTCAACTGAAGTTTTTCGAGAAGGAAGCCGCCGTGTCGGACTCCGTCAGCGTGTCGCGTTTTACCCTGGCGCATACCTTAAAATATGAATGGAGCAAACGCGAATTTACCGATAACGCCACTTATTTTCGTGCCGGAAATCCCTATTTTGCCACCACCGATACCCACGACTCCCTGTATTTCCGGCGGATGCAAAATCATTTCGAGCTGATGATCAAGGAACAGATACGAAAGCGGTTTACGGCAGGTTTCAGCATTGGTCTGCTGAACGAGATGGACCGTTACGACAATAACATCATCCCCGACACGACGATCGTTGCCATCCCTCCGCACGTGCCGCCGGCAAACGGCTGGGGCGGCGATATTCCGCCCGTTTCCTCGGACAACTTCATCATCACCCGCCGTTCCGAAAAAAGATATTTCAATACCGCGCTGACAGGACGATTTTTCAACCATACCGGACGGTACCTGAACTGGGATTTCAGCGGACGGCTCTATTTCACGGGCTATAAACCGGGCAATCTGAACATCAGCGGGACGGTGCAGTTTCACTATTATACTTCAAAAGGGAAAAACAGCCTTTTGCTGGGCGGAAGTATGGAAAACGCCAAACCGGGTTATTTCCTGAACGAATATGCCTCCAACTGGCTGTCGTGGCGGAATGATTTTGATGCGTCACAGGAAATCCGGCTGCGCGGAGAATTTATGATGCCGCACCGCAAATTAAAGGCAGGCGTTTATCTCTCGCAATTGAACCGGTATGTATATATCAACTCGCAGGCTGTCCCCGAACAATCATCCGATCTGATTGTTGTAAGTACTGTGTTTGTTGAAAAAGACGTCAAATGGTGGAAACTTAACTTCCTGTTCCGGCTGTACGGGCAATACAGTTCGCATGACCGCATCATCCCGCTTCCCGTTTTTGCCGGATACCAGTCCGCATATTTTGAAGGCTGGCTGGTTCGCGACGTGCTGACCATGCAGCTGGGATGGGACTTCAATTACAATACCCGTTATCATGCATACGCATATATGCCATCGTCGGGGATGTTTTATCTTCAGGAAGAGCAGAAAACAGGCGGGTACCCGTTTTTCGACGCCTTTGTCAATTTTCAAATCAAACGGGCGCGTATTTTTGTGAAAACGGAGGGGCTTAACACACTGGTGAAACCCCTGGGCAAGGAATATTTTATGGTGTACCGGTATCCTTTACCTGAATTCAGGATAAAATTCGGAGTTTCGTGGGCTTTCTATGATTAGTTGTTGCCCTTAGTATTAATGTAATAAATAAATTATGATTGGTAAAAATCAAAGAAAAAGAATAGTAAGAAATATTTTATGGATAGTGTTGCTGGGATCGGGTTCATGCGTCCGGCAACGGGAAACGGCACGGGAAGAAGCCGGTTTGTACCGGATGAACACCGTGATATGCAGCCAGCAGTACGAACGGCTGAAACAAATATCCGTCGAGTGGTCGGATAAAATTAACCGCCGGATGGAAACATGCGGACAAAACGTGATACTGTACGTCAAACGGAAACTGAAGAAGAAAGGTTCTTCTACCAAACGCACGGGAATCATCTCCCAATACGATGAATTATTCAAGAAATACAGTTCCGAGATCAACTGGGACTGGCGGTTGCTGGCGTCGCTGGTGTACCACGAGTCATCGTTCGATCCCTCGGCGCGTTCCCGTGCCGGCGCATACGGACTGATGCAGATGATGCCTTCCACAATGGAAAGTTACGGCGTGGATACCGCCGCTTCGCCGGAAAAACACATTGCCGCCGGCGTGAAATACATCAAGTATCTGGA
This sequence comes from Bacteroidales bacterium, assembly GCA_031273395.1. Classification (GTDB taxonomy): domain Bacteria; phylum Bacteroidota; class Bacteroidia; order Bacteroidales; family UBA4181; genus JAIRLS01. The sequence goes on from JAISRX010000207.1 coordinate 5,845, forward strand.
CAACCTGATGTCCCGCCATATCCCGAACAAAAACGAACGGGTAAAGTTTGTCCTTGCCTCCTACAACATCGGACCGGGACATGTGCTGGATGCCAGGCGTTTAGCCGGGAAATACGGCAAAGACGCCACCGTGTGGGAAAATAACGTCGATTCCTGCCTGTTGAGCAAAGTGGATCCGAAATATTATACCGATCCCGAAGTCCGTCACGGACGGTGCCACGGAAAAGAAACCCATGCGTTTGTTGCTCAGGTAATGAAATTGTACGGGTACTATAAGACGCTCTGACGAAATGAGTCATCAATAAATAAACCTAACAATTAGGCTGAATGCAACAGTTCCATTCACCATGAAAACCACTTCCTGTTATCTTGCATTTAGCCAATTCTTCATCGCTAATTTTTATTTCTGTTTCATATTGTTTTTCGTTAAGAACGGCTTTTACTTTCAATCCTGTTTCTGTGACTGTTGCTCCGATTAAACTTAAAATCACCGGCAAACTTTCCAACGGTTTTCCACGCCGGTTAATTGATATATAAGAAAATAACCGGTGTTCTATTTTGTTCCACCTGCTTGTGCCGGGAGGAAAATGACTGACATATACTGCATTCGGTTGAGTTTTGAGTTTTCGTACCCCGCACTGCGCTTCGCTTGTACGGGGTTATCAAAAGGCAACCCCTGTCGGGGTTGTGCACAGCCCTGCATGGACGTAAAACG
>JAISRX010000235.1 GCA_031273395.1 Bacteroidales bacterium
AACCTGGGCGCCGATTTTCATGCAAAATGCCGACAGCATCCTCTTTGCCCTTGACAACTATATCCGGCAACTGGAAGAATTTAGCGCCGGCATCAGAAACGGAGACTCCGACAAACTCAAGGAACTGATGAGAAATGCCAATGAAATAAAACGAATACTGTGAGGGTGCATTGCAAATTGTCGCATGCGAAAAAAGTCCCGCAGGTACGACACTTTATTAACCGTAGGCTTTAGCCTGCGGACAGACTGCCTGACATCTCTCTCAAGTCCGGCAGGGACGACACTTTCTGTTACGACATATCCGATTGTCGTCCCTGCGGAACTTCTTTGCCGCGTAAACTGTTACAGGTGATTTATTTTTATCCCGCAACGGCATTTGAAGTCGGGAAGCATAACCATCAAAGCGCCTCCCGTTTTAAGGATGGAGGCAAACAGGAATATTCGGGGCAAATCACACTTTAGGACGGCTCCGAACAGGAATATTCGACGCAAATCACACTTAAGGACGGCTCCGAACAGGAATATTCGACGAAAATCACACTTAAGGACGGCTCCGAACAGGAATATTCGACGAAAACCACACTTTATGCTTTACGCGACACGATGTGGTGCATCGGATTTTCTCAGGATTACTACCGGCAGGACCGCTTCGCCGGGTTGCTCCCGCCTTCGTGCCGCGTGACGAAATACATCGCCCGGCAAAAAAAAACTGCGCATCTGCCTTGTGCGGACAAGTTTAGGAATGAAAAATAAATATACTGCACTCGGTTATAGTCTTGTGTTTTTTAGCCTGTCGTACCCCGCATTTCATACGGGGTTATCAAAGGGTAACGCCTGCGGCGTTTTACGTCCATGCAGGACTGTGCACCACCCCGACAGGGGTGCCTTTTGATAACCCCGTACAAGCGAAGCGCAGTGCGGGGTACGAAAACTCAAAACTCAACCGAATGCAGTATAAATCCTTGTCCGGATGGTCTTCTTACCATTCGGTTGCCTGACAAAAAAGGGCTGCCCCGCTTTTAGGACAGCCCCGTTGTTCCGTCATGCCTTCCGGCTGTCAGTTATAGGCAGTTTCGCCATGTTCATAAATATCCAGCCCTTCTTCTTCCACGCGCGGAGAAACACGGATGCCCACCGTTTTGTCCACAATCAGGAAGAGGATGAAAGTAAGGACGCCGCTGTAGGCAACTGTGGCAAATGTTGCGATCACCTGAATCCACAATTGATGCCAGTCGCCGTATAAGGCTCCCTGCACGCCGCCGGCGCCGCTAATTACCTGTGTGGCAAACACGCCGGTCAGTATGGATCCGATAATTCCCCCGATACCGTGTACGCCGAAAGCATCCAGCGTATCGTCGTATTTCAGTTTTTCCTTTACCACGGCAACCATGAAGAAACACACCACAGAGGAGGTGGCGCCTATGAAAAACGCTCCGGGAATATCTGCCGTCCCTGCTGCCGGCGTAATGGCTACCAGCCCTGCTACGGCTGCCGTACTTGCGCCTACCACCGTTGGTTTCCTGTTCCGTATCCAGTCAATCGTGATCCATACCACTACCGCCGTTGCCGTTGCCAGATGCGTTACCAGAAAAGCATTAGCTGCAAGTCCGTCGGCAGCCAGACCGCTCCCCGCATTGAACCCGAACCATCCCAGCCAGAGGAACACGGCGCCGAGGAACACAAACGCAACATTGTGCGGAACTGTCGGGCGACCCGGTCTGTAATCCTTTCGCCTTCCCACCATGATTGCCATCACCAATGCCGTAATTCCCGCATTGATGTGCACCACCGTACCTCCCGCAAAATCAATGGCGCCTATCTCCTGCAGCCAGCCGCCGCCCCATACCCAGTGTGCCAGCGGGTTGTACACCACGACAGACCACAGGATAATGAACAGCAGGTAACCCGAAAATTTCACCCTTTCGGCAAACGCCCCGATGATCAGCGCCGGCGTAATGACGGCAAACATACATTGAAACAGGGCAAACAGGGTTTCGGGAATATTGCCGCCCAGCGGATTAAGCGTATCCAAGCTGATGCCGTGCAGGAAGACTTTATCGAACCCTCCGATAAAAAATCCCAGCGGAGAGTCTTTGAAACCTGTGCCGAATACCCAACTGTAGCCGAATGCAAACCATATAATGGTGATGACCCCTGTCAGGACAAAACATTGCATGACAATACTCAACAGGTTTTTCTGACGTACCAGACCGCCATAGAACAGCGCCAGACCGGGTACGGTCATGAGCATCACCAGAATGGTGGCTACGATCATCCATGCGGTATTACCGCTGTCCGGCGTTGCAGGCGTACATGTATCCTGCGCCGACAGTACCGCCGGAGCAAACAAAAATACCAGTACACATCCGATCACATATATCCATCTGTTTTTCATCTGTTTTTTCATTTTAATTTTCAACATAAAAAATCATTACTTCACGTCATATAACGATATATCGCCGCGTTCGCCCGAGCGGATGCGGATGGAATCGTCCACCGTCGATATAAAAATACGTCCGTCTCCTATCTCGCCCGTTTGGGCTGTTTTCAGGATGGCGTCTATGGTTTTTTCCACATTCACGTCACGCACCACAATGGTGAGCAATGTCCGCTCGATATAACTTGTGTCGTACACCACTCCGCGGTAAATCCGTTCCTGACGTGTTTTTCCCACTCCGCGTACATCGTAATAGGAAAACCATTCGATGTCGGCGTCCAAAAGCGCTTGCTTGACGTCTTCAAACTTGGTCTTGCGAATAATAGCTTCTATTTTTTTCATTTTATCAAAATATTAAAAATTCATCGCAAAAATACAAAATCGAAACACATTTCCGACAGTTATCGCTATTTTTTTACAGGAAAATACAAAATCGGTTACAAATTATTACAAAAAAAACACGGATAATACGAATTTTAAAGATTTTTCCGGATTTTTTATTTAATCCGTGTCAATCCGTTATATTCGTATCATCCGTGCCTGTTGAACCTTTCAAACTTCAGAAATGAATTGTCCGAAAGTAAACTTACCGGTGCGGGCGAAGTGAAGCAATCCGGGAATGTTCGTCGTCGACCGGACTGCTTCGCACCTCGTCGCAATGATACTGCAACGTCATTCCGCCTGCTCTATTCTTACAGCAGGAATGGACATTGCAATTCCTTAGTTATAGGCAGTTTCGCCATGTTCATAAATATCCAGTCCTTCCTCTTCCACACGTCGCGAAACGCGCAAACCGAGTACCAGATCAATAGCCTTGAACACGATATACCCTGCCACCAATGCCCAGATTCCGATGATCACCGCTCCTGTCAGCTGAGCCATGAACAGTCCGGTGCCGCCGCCGTAGAACAGTCCGCCGTCCGTAGCGAACAAACCGGTGAGGACAGTGCCGAAAAATCCGCATGTGCCGTGCACGGAAGAAGCGCCCACAGGATCGTCGATTTTCAGTACGCGGTCGATGATTTCAACGGAGAACACCATAACGATACCGCAAATACCGCCAACAATAATGGCGCCCCACGGCGACACGGCGTCGCAACCGGCAGTGATGCCCACCAGTCCTGCCAGCACACCGTTCAGGGTAAGCGACAGCGAGGGTTTTTTGTACTTGAGCCATGCCGTCAGCAGGGAGAAGAAACCGCCGGCGGCAGCGGCAAGGTTAGTGGTTAGGAAGACGTGCGAAATAGCTACACGGTCGCCTTCGCCTGCGGCAGCCAGCTGCGAACCGGGGTTGAACCCGAACCAGCCGAACCACAGAATGAAAACGCCCAGAGCGGCAATGGTCAGATTATGACCCGGAATGGCTTTTGACTTGCCGTCCTTGCCGTACTTGCCGATGCGGGGACCCAGTACAGCCGCGCCCACAAGGGCTAACCATCCCCCTACGGAGTGTACAATGGTAGAACCGGCAAAATCGTGGAAGGTAGCGCCGAAGGTATCCATCATGAAACTGCCTTCTTCGCCGTTCATCAGCCAGCCCCCTCCCCACGTCCAGTGACCGGAAACGGGATAAATCAGCACGCTGATACAGATGGTGTACACCAGATACATGTGGAACTTGGTGCGTTCCGCCATTGCCCCGGACACGATGGTGGCAGCCGTAGCGCAGAACACGGTTTGGAAAATCAGAAAGCCTTCCGTGGGCAACTCGCCGTCGAATATGCCGTCGCCGGCAAAAAGATTGCCCGAAAAGAAGTCAAGGCATCCGAAATTCGGCGTACCGATGAAACCGCCTTCGCCAAACATAATGCCGAATCCTATAAAGAAGAACAGCAACGAACCGAGCGAAAAGTCGAGGAAGTTTTTCATCAGGATGTTCGCCGTATTTTTGGTACGGGTAAATCCTGCTTCCACCAGGGCAAAGCCCGGTTGCATGAAGAACACCAGCATGGCTGCCAGCAGCATCCATACGGTATTGAGCGAAACGCCCAGGTCGGCAACAGGATCTGCTGCGCCGCAGGCTGCCTCTTCCGCCGCAGGTTCGACAGTGGCTGCCACTGTTTCAAGCACCTGTACGGATTCGGCAATGGAATCCTGTGCGGAGATTTTAGATGCTAACGTAACGCTTGCTATGGCTACCAGAACAAACAGTACAAATCTCCCGTGCATCGTTTTAAAATATGCTTTCATATTCTTATTTTATTAATTTATCAATTTTTATTTAGGGTTATACAAAGAAATATCACCGCGTTCGCCCGTCCGTATGCGGACGGAATCGTCCACCGTCGATATGAAAATACGTCCGTCGCCTATTTCGCCCGTCTGGGCTGTTTTCAGGATGGCTTCAACGGTTTTTTCCGCGTTGATGTCGCGCACCACAATGGTGAGCAACGTCCGCTCGATATAGCTGGTGTCGTACACCACGCCGCGGTAAATCCGCTCCTGGCGTGTTTTGCCCACCCCGCGCACATCATAGTAGGAAAACCATTCGATGTCCGCTTCCAACAACGCTTCCTTAACGTCTTCGAATCTCGTTTTGCGTATTATCGCTTCTATCTTTTTCATGTTGATGAATTTGGATGATTAAAAAGTGATTCCGAATACCAGGAAAGCATCTTCTATTGCCGGATTGAAAATCAACTGTCCGTAAACAGGCAGGGAAAAGCTGTCGGTGATGGTGATTTCTTTCGCCGCTTTCAGCGAGATATTATTGACCGCAAATTCATCGGTCGCATAGGCATAAGGGAACACCAATCCGGCTGACGGTAGTCCGAACAAACTTCCACCGGTATAGAGGCCCGTTTTGTTCCACGGGCTGAAGCCCAAAGCAGCCGTCAGGTTTACATCGCCAACCGAAAAATCATATCCTGCTTCGAAATAGGTGGTGAAAGACCGTTTCACCGTGCCGGCGTCGTCGATATATTTGTCCTGCGATCCGGCTAACATGGTGTTCAAAGAGAGACTCAGACCGAACTCAAACGAATAGCCAAGATTCAGCTCAAGCAGATGTGAGTTGGCGTCCTTTTTAAATAACTGGAAATAATCCAGAGCGCCTTCTCCACTCCACCAGTAATCGGTTAAACCGACACTGAGACCACCGATAGAATAGCTCAGAAAAAGGTCAACTTCTTTCTGGGCAAGAACAAAATTCGTACTTCCCCACGCTCCGATGCTGAAATTACCGGCAGTCAGCGCTACAGAAGGTTGAAAACTTGCGCCTGCGTTATAAACGCCACGCCATACATACGAGCTGACGAGGTCAGCTCCAACAGAAAACTCGGTTTGTGCTTTGCTTGTTGCAGGCACGAGCAGCATTGCTGCCAAAATAAATGAAAATACTTTTTTCATGATATAAAAAATTTAAAAATGTGAATGAATTGTTTTAAAAAAATACTAAAAATTTAATAATAAAAATCCCTGTTCACTATCCTGACGGATAATGACTTTATCAATGCTGTTGCCGGTTACGGGACGAATTTTACCTTCATCTCGGCAAAATCCCTTTAAATTATCCGGTACCGTTTCCCTACGACCGTAATCTACCGCCCATCGGGCTTATCGTGTTGTATTTATCCCCCGAAGGGGTTCTGCGCCCGTGGGTACAGGCGGTCATCTGATTTGAACCTTTTCATATATATTTGATATAAAGTGTGAATGAATTACTGTTTAATAATTTACGTTTTGCGACTGTGAATGATTCTTTCTACCGCTTCGAGGGTTTCGTCCCTTTTGCCGAAAGCCGTCAGGCGCACAAATCCTTCGCCGCTTTTGCCGAAACCCGCTCCGGGCGTGGTCACAATTTCCAACCCGTTCAACAGGTAATCGAAATAATCCCACGACGATTTGCCGTCCGGCGTTTGCAACCATATATATGGCGCGTTGACGCCTCCGAATGTTTTCAGTCCGGCGCTGTCCAAGCCGTTTTTAATGATTTGCGCGTTTTCCATGTAAAAACGGATGGTTTCGTCGACCTGTTTTTTGCCTTCGGGCGAATATACCGCTTCTGCTGCACGCTGCACAATGTATGCCGTACCGTTGAACTTGGTGGCTTGTCGTCGTTGCCACAATTCGTTGAGCGACGCTTCCGTTCCCGTGTCGGTAAAAGCCTTCAATTCTTTCGGTATCACCGTATAACCGCACCGTAATCCGGTAAACCCTGCCTTTTTCGAGAAACTGCGAAATTCGATTGCCACCCGTTCGGCGCCTTCAATCTCGTAGATACTGTGCGGTACGTTCGCCTCTGTGATGAATGCTTCATAAGCCGCATCAAACAACAGGAGCACGCCATGCTGTAGCGCATATTTCACCCATTTTTCCAGTTCGGCGCGGGTCAATGTCGTTCCTGTCGGGTTGTTGGGATAGCACAGATATACCACGTCCACACGGTGTTTGGGGAAGTCGGGGACAAAATTATTTTTCACGGTACAAGGCAGGTACTCAATGCTGCTCCAGCGTCCGTCCGCCAAATGTCCGGCGCGTCCGGCAATGACGTTGGTATCCACATACACGGGATACACGGGATCGGTTACGGCAATGATGTTGTCGGTACTCAGAACGTCGCCGATGTTGCCCGTGTCGCTTTTTGCTCCGTCGCTGACGAATATTTCGTCTGCCCCGATGGCGATGTTGCGCGCCTTAAAATCATTTTGCACAATGGCGTCAATCAAAAAATCGTACCCGTAATAGGGAGCGTATCCTCTCATGGTTTCCTCCGAAGCCATCTCCAGCGTGGCGTCCTGCAAAGCCTTGATGACAGCCGGCGCCAGCGGGCGGGTCACGTCGCCTATCCCCAAACTGATGACGCGGTGGCTGGGATGAGCCGTTTTGTATGCGCTCACCCTTCGGGCAATCTCGGCAAAAAGGTAACTGCCGGGCAACCGGAGAAAATTTTCATTAACTAAAGCCATTCTGTTTATATTGTCAATTTTTAATTTCTAATTCGTCCATTGTCAGCTGTCCGGTGAAAACCGTGACGGCGTCGCCGGTCATATATACATGGTTATCGCTTTCGCGCCATTCGACCTGAAGGTCTCCGCCCAATAACCCGACGGTTGCCTTTCGTTCCGCCCTGCCGTTGAGGACGGCGGCAACCAGCGTTGCGCAGGCGCCTGTCCCGCAGGCTTGCGTTTCTCCCGAACCTCTTTCCCACACCCTCATTCGGAGGTGAACGGGGCTGATGCACTGTACAAATTCCACGTTGGTACGTTCGGGGAACAAAACATGATGCTCGATTTCCGTCCCGTATTTTTCCGGACAACCGTCGATATTCTCTTCAAAGATCACGGTATGCGGATTGCCCATCGAAACGCAGGTGATGTTCCTTGCGCCGGAAGGAAAATGTACGGGGCAGTTCACCACCCTGTCCACCGGAAGCGCCACCGGAACGGCGGATGCTTCCAATACCGGCTCGCCCATGTCCACGCATACCTTTTTTACTTTTCCGCCTTCGGGATACAGCGAAAGCCGTTTCACGCCCGACAGGGTTTCCAGCGTCAGTTCGGTTTTGCCGGTCAATCCGTTCTCATACACATATTTTCCTACGCACCGCGAAGCATTGCCGCACATTTGCGCTTCCGAACCGTCGGCATTGAACATCCTCATGCGAAAATCACAGACGTCCGACGGCATGATCAACACCAATCCGTCCGAGCCGACTCCCTTGTGGCGGTCGCTGACACTTACCGCCAGCCTTTCGGGAGAACCGACCTGCTCGTCGAAACAATTAATATATACATAATCGTTTCCTGCACCGTGCATCTTTGTGAATTTCATAAAGAAAATATCTTTTATATGACTGTTTTCATCTTTTAATTACCTTACAAATAAAGTGCAAATTTTTATCAAAACACGTATTTTTACGCTAAAAAATAACTTAAAAATGATTTTTGATTTTATTTTGAAACCATATTTTTGTTTTTCATTCAAGTCTGTCACTTTCTTACAAAAATGTAGCATCAAATCTTACGATTTAAAAGTTATGTTTTGAGGCGTCAAAATTATTTTTTTTTAATGAAATTTACTACATTTGTTTCCGAAAATAAAATAAAAAAGATGGATTCAAATCAGTTTTTTGAGATACTGCAACGGCGACAGAGTGTACGCGGCTATTCGGACAGGGCTGTGGAAGCGGAAAAGTTGCAGCGGTGTCTTGAAGCAGCCCGTATTGCGCCTTCGGCATGCAACGCCCAACCGTGGAAATTCATTGTGGTGAATGATCCCGAACTGAAGGACAAAGTGGCGGGATACACTTCTTCCGGTCCGTTAGTCCCGATGAACCATTTTACCCGGCAGGCGCCGATACTGGTAGTGGTTGTCCGCGAAAATCCCAATCTCACTTCCAAAATAGGTTCCGTGCTGAAAGACAAACCCTATACGCTGATGGACGTGGGCATCGTTACGTTGCAGTTTTGCCTGCAAGCCACCGCCGAGGGGCTTGGCACCTGCATCATGGGATGGTTCAACGAGCAAAAGGTGAAGGAATTGCTGTTTATCCCGAAAAACAAGCGCGCCGAACTGATCATCACGCTCGGTTACCCGTCAAACGAACATTTGCGTCCCAAAATCCGGAAAAACATCACCGATATTTGTTCCTACAATAAATATTGACCGTTGATACGATGAACATCAGTCTCGTCCAGTACGATCCGAAATGGGAAGACGCTCCGCACAATTTTGCACGGCTGGAAGAGCTGTTGCGCCCGTTGTCGGGCAAAACAGACCTGATTGTCTTGCCGGAAATGTTTCCTACGGGATTCAGCATGAACGTCGAACGTATTGCAGCCCATGCTGCGGACGGACGGCAATGGATGCTGCAACAGGCAAAGGCAACTGGCGCCATGACGGCAGGCACCATGGCAACGTGTGTTGACCGCCGCTGTTACAACCGTTTTTACTGGGTAGCTCCCGACGGGAACGCCGGATATTATGACAAACATCACCTGTTCAGCATGTCCGAAGAAGCCGGACGCTTCAGCGCGGGCGGCGAGCGAAAACGCTTCAGCCTGATGGGATGGGAAATACAGCCGGCGGTCTGCTACGACCTGCGGTTTCCGGCATGGTGCCGCAACACGCGCTCCCGCCCGTACGACCTGCTGGTATGCGCCGCAAGCTGGCCGGCAGTGCGCCGCGACGTCTGGCACACCCTGTTGAAAGCGCGCGCGCTCGAAAATCAGTGTTTTGTGGCGGGCGTCAACAGGACAGGGACGGACGGAAACGGATCGGCGCATCATGGCGGTTCGACGGTATATGGACCCAAAGGCGAAATCGTCGGCGGGGTAAGAGACAATGAAGAAGGCGTGGCTACCGTATGCCTGTCCCTGCAGGAACTTCACCGGTTCCGGGAAAAATTCCCCGTGCTGGATGACATGGATGATGTTTCTTTTTAACCGGCGCCAATGTATCAAAATGATGTTCAACAATCCGTGAGCGTGCTGAAAAACGGCGGCGTCATTCTTTATCCCACCGACACGGTGTGGGGGATCGGTTGCGACGCTACCCATGCCCCGGCAATCGAACGTATTTACGCGATCAAACGGCGGGCGTCGCAGCAAAGCCTGCTGACGCTGGCGCTGGATACGGAAATGCTGCAAAACCATGTTTCAACCGTTCCCGACGTGGCGCTGCAATTGCTTGCATCCGCCTGCCGACCGGTGAGCATCATCTATCCCGATGCAAAAAACCTCCCGCAAAACCTTGTTGCCGACGACGGCTCCATTGGAATACGTCTGCCCGGTGATCCGTTTTGCAGGGAGTTGATACGGGCTTTCGGCAAACCCGTTGTTTCCACGTCGGCAAATATCAGCGGAACGCCTGCACCCGGCATGTTCGACGACATCTGCGATGAAATCAGGCGCGCGGTGGATTATATCGTACGGTGGCGGCAGGATGACCGGCGTCCGGCGGAGGCTTCATCCGTTATCAAGGTGGAAAGGGACAACACTTTCCGCATCATCAGAAAATAATAAAAAAAAAGCAGGTCTATAAGCCGGGTTCTGTCACCGGTTTTCCGGGTTCTATCATTTATCTTGCTCCGGCATCACTGCCGAAGTCATGCGGCCTACCCCCCGTCATCGAACGGGCAGTCCTCAAGCGACGGTGTACATGGCCTTGCAACCCATGATGCGTACTGCTCCTGTGTCGCCACAGGAACCGGCAGGCTCTTACCCTGCCTTTTCACCCTTACCGCACCCGAAAGCGCGGCGGTTATTTTCTGTTACGCTCATTTGCCTCGCGACAACTTCCCGTTAGGAAACATGGCGCCCTTTGTTGCCCGGACTTTCCTCAGCAATGCTGCGATAGAACGACCTGCTTTTCCATTTAACACCAAGGCGCAAAATTAAAAAAAATCAGCCACTTTGCAAATTATTGTTTTCCAAATCAGGTTTCATAACAAAGGACGTTCAACTGCTGTGCATCCGCCGGAAGTAAAAGCGCGATGAACGGCAAAAGGGACAGATGCTTCATGATGTTGCGATGCAGGGACATATTCATGTTTTTTGACGGCGATACATTTATTATATGGTTACCGCCGGCAAAGATACCTGTTTTTTGCATACGGACGGTCAATAACCGAATATGGACGACTGCCGGCAGAAAGGCGAAGGGATGGTTTGCCTGTTGCCGATTCTTTGGCTGGGCTTGCACCGTCCGGAAAAATTACCGACCTTTGTCCCGTTTGATAAAACTCTTTCATGCATGTCTGCTTCGTTGATACGGTTTAAGAATGTAACTTTCAGGAAATACGGTCATATTGTGTTTGACGACACGTCGTGGGAAATTCGGCAGGGCGAAAATTGGGCTGTCACGGGCGTCAACGGATCGGGCAAAACCACGTTTCTGGAAGCCGTCGAGGGGCAATTGCCCGTCATTCGGGGAGTGGCGGAAGACCATACGGACAAATCTGTTGCGTCGGTTTATTTCAGCGACCGGCAAATCAATTACGGCGGTTTTTACTACCAGCAGCGGTATCACGCCTGCGAAACGGAAGGGATCGTCACCGTCCGCGAGTTTCTCGGACTTCCCCGCGCGGCTGCCTTCCCGGAGTTGCGGGAGTTGAACATCCACATGCTGCTTGATATGGAAATCATCAAACTGTCCAACGGACAATTCAAAAAAATGCTGATAGCCAAAGCGCTGTTGAAGGCGCCGCGCCTGCTGCTGCTGGACAACCTGTTTACCGGGCTGGACGTCGCAGGCAGGGCGTATATTTCCGACACGCTGCAACGGATCGCCGGCATGGGAACACAGATAGTGATGGCAGCCGACAGCGGCACGCTCCCCGATGTCATCACTCATCAGCTGGAAGTCGATCGCTTCGCTGTCGTCCGCAGCGCCGTCCGTTTCGCTGCCGTTTCTCAGGAGCGCGCCGCCGAACGCAAACCGTTGCCGGAACTGCCGGCGGCGCCCGAACAGCCGTTTGAGGTGGCGGTGCGTCTGGACGAGGCGACCGTTCGCTACGGTGATCGCATGGTGATCGACCGTGTAAGCTGGACTGTAAGGCGCGGCGAAAAATGGGCTTTGGCAGGACCGAACGGCGCAGGTAAGACCATGCTGTTGAGCCTGATATTTGCCGATCATCCGCAGGCGTATGCCAACCACATTGTTCTGTTTGACCGGCGGCGCGGCAGCGGAGAGAGCATTTGGGACATCAAGGACAGGATAGGCTTCGTGTCGCCCGAAATGCACGTGTACGACCGACGGGAAATCTCCTGCACGGATATTGCCCTGGAGGAACTGAGGGGAAATCCTTATGCGCGGCGTACGGTATCCGAAGAGGAAAAACGCCGTGCGGAGGGGCTTTTTGCGTATTTTTCGCTTTCGGGAATTGCCGGTCGCTCCTTTCAGCGGGTTTCCACCGGACAGCGAAATCTGGTGCTGCTGATCCGCGCGCTGGTGAAAAATCCGGCAATGCTGATCATGGACGAACCGTTTCAGGGTCTTGACGCGGAAAAGACGGAACTTGCGCGCACGCTGCTGGATGAATACTGCCGGGAGCGGACAATGATTTTCGTTTCGCACCACCCGCAGGAACTACCCTCCTGCATCCGCCGCTGCCTGTGGATGGAGAACGGAAAGGCGCATCTCCGCGAACCGGATTTGGAAGCCGGTCGTTTTTTTCAATAATTATTGTTTTTTGAGGTAAATAAAATTTTATTACCTTTGTCGCATCAAAAAGACGTAAAAAGCGTCTTTCAAAATTTTTAAATTTAAATACAGTCATTTCAAAAGAATTTATAATGGGACAGATAGTTAAAATTACAGGTCGCGAGGTGCTTGATTCTCGCGGAAATCCTACGGTAGAAGCAGAAGTGCTTACTTCAAGCGGTTATACTGGTCGCGCCATTGTTCCTTCGGGAGCATCCACCGGCGTTCACGAAGCGGTGGAACTGCGCGACGGCGACAAGAGCCGTTACCTTGGCAAGGGCGTCTTGCAGGCGGTGAATCACGTCAATACGGTGTTGAACGAAGCGCTGGCAGGTTTGTATGTCACCGATCAGAACGCCATCGACGCGCGCATGATTGAGGCGGACGGCACCTCCAACAAGGGAAAGCTGGGAGCCAACGCCATTCTGAGCGTCTCTCTGGCTGTAGCCAAAGCTGCGGCGGAACTGACAGGGCAGGAACTCTACCGCTACGTGGGCGGAGTGAACGCCAACACGTTGCCCATCCCCATGATGAACATTCTCAACGGAGGTTCTCATGCCGACAACAGCATCGACTTTCAGGAATTTATGATTATGCCCGTGGGCGCGTCCTGCTTTTCGGAAGCCCTGCGGATGGGCGCCGAAGTTTTTCACCACCTGAAATCGGTGTTGAAGGCAGGCGGCTACTCCACCAACGTGGGCGACGAAGGCGGGTTTGCTCCCAACCTGAAATCGAACGAAGAAGCCGTTACCGTCATCCTGCAGGCAATCGAAAAGGCAGGCTACAAACCCGGCAAGGATATTTATCTGGCGCTTGATCCGGCTTCTTCGGAATATTACCTGACCGATGAAAAGGTATATCACTTCAAGAAATCGAACGGCGACAAGCTGACCGCTTCGCAAATGGTGGACTACTGGAAAAACTGGACAGACAAATATCCGATTATTTCCATCGAAGACGGCATGGCGGAAGACGACTGGGAAGGCTGGAAGCTGATCACCGACGTCATCGGCGACCGCGTGCAGCTGGTGGGCGACGACCTGTTTGTGACCAATACCCGGCGTTTGGCTATGGGTATCGAAAAGAAAGTGGCAAATTCGATTCTGGTGAAAGTGAACCAGATCGGTTCGCTCACCGAAACCATTAATGCGGTGAACATGGCTTACCGCGCTTCCTACACCGCCATCATGAGCCACCGTTCGGGCGAGTCGGAAGACGCCACCATTGCCGACCTTGCCGTTGCTTTGAATACCGGACTGATCAAGACAGGATCGGCTTCGCGTTCCGACCGGATCGCCAAATACAACCAGCTTCTGCGCATCGAAGAGGGGTTGGGCGGTCAGGCTCGCTATTTGGGCAAAGAGTACAAATACGCCCGCTGACCGGCGGAAACGCCGAAAAACATGTTTACCGCAGGGGGAAGCGTTTCCCTGCGGTAAATTATCATTCATGTAGCGATATATTTCTAAAAAAATGTTTTGTATGTTTAAAAAAGAATTTCTTTCGATAGCGGTTGCCCTGTTGGCGATCGGCGGCAGCATGTGCGCCCAGAACCGGCTCGGCGTCACCGCCGGATACAATCTCAGCAGCATATCGGGCGTGTCCGGAGGTCATGTCGGCAATAATGTTCCTCCGCCCGGCTGGGGAAGCATTTCCGGATTTCGCTTCGGAGCCGCTACCGAATTTCCCCTCGCCGGAGCCATTTATCTGCAACCTTCCCTGCTGTTCACCACTCAGGGATTTAAGGATACGTATCTCCAAACGGGAGGCGTGACGGAAATAAAGAGACGTTTTACCTTCTATTACCTGCAGGTGCCTGTCAATATACAGTACAAGCTGGATTTGGGTATCCCCAAAATCATTTTTCAGGCGGGACCGTATGTGGGATACGGGCTTTTCGGACGGCAAAAGTGGTATAAAAACAACAGCAACCATCCGGAAACGCTGGACGACAAGTACAAGAAACTGAAATTCGGCGACACGGACAGGAACAACAAAATAACGCCCGCCTTTGACCTGGGCGTGGGAGTGGGCGCAGGCGTACAGGTGTCGCGGTTGCAGCTCACGGCGGGCTACAATTTCGGTCTGTCCAAAATGACTTTTCTCAAACAGACAAGCATGAACTACGACGTCAAAATGAGAAACAACGAATTTTTTGTTGCCCTGTCCCTTTTCTTCGGAAGATACGAAAGTCTGTTCCCGGAAGAATGAACCCGAAGTTTGACGGTTGTCCGAAGGATCAT